>CAWISY010000087.1:0-36156 GCA_963838455.1 Bryobacterales bacterium | reverse complement strand
AGTACTTCGGCCGCACCAGGTTCAGCACCAGGCGTAGCTCCTCCGCGCTGCCGTGGCCGGAGACGTGGATGGGCGGGTTCATGCTGCCGTAGACCACGTCCGCGCCGCGGCGCGACATGTGGTTGATCATGCGGTAAATCGCTTTTTCGTTGCCGGGAATGATGCGCGCGCTGAGCGCCACGGTATCGCCCTGCTCCAGCGAAAGATGCTTGTGATTGTCGACCGCAACGCGCGACAGAGCCGACATCGGCTCGCCCTGCGTTCCGCTAACTAGCGCCACCATCTTGCTGGGCGCGATCTGCATCGCATCCTGCGGGCGCAGCAAAACCCCATTCGGAATGGAGAGCAGGCCCAGGTCGTGCGCGATCTCGGTGGTGTTCATCATGCTTCGCCCGAAGAGCGCCACTTTGCGTCCATGCTCGGCGGCCAGATCCAGGATCTGCTGCAGGCGGTGGATGGAGGAGCTGAAGCAGGAAATCACCAGCCGGCGCGGCGCTCGAACGAATAAATCTTCCAGGCGAGGACCCACCGCGCGTTCGCTCTCGGTGTAGCCGGGACGGTCCACATTGGTCGAATCCGACAGCAGCAGCAGCACGCCGCGCTTGCCGTATTCGGCCAGCGTGTGCAGGTCGAACAGGTTGTTGTCGGTGGGCGTGGGGTCCACTTTGAAATCGCCGGTGTGGATGATGACGCCCAGCGGCGTGGTGATGGCCAAGGCCACGCAGCTCACGATGGAATGCGTCACATGGATGAACTCGATGGAGAACGGGCCCAGGTCCAGGCGGTCGCCCGGCTTCACCTTCCTCAAATCGGCCTCATCCAGCATCTCGTGCTCTTCCAGGCGCCGCTCCACCAGAGCGAGCGTGAAGGCGGTGCCGTAAACGGGAACCGAGAGCTGGGCCAGCAGGAAGGGAACTCCGCCGATGTGATCCTCGTGCCCGTGGGTCAGAATCAACCCGCGGACCTTGGCGGCGTTCTCCTCCAGATAAGCGAAATCGGGAGTGACGATGTCGACTCCCATCAGTTCGGTGTCCGGGAACATCATCCCGGCGTCCACTACGATGATGTCATCGCCGTAGCGGATGGCCATGGAGTTCATGCCGAACTCGCCCAGGCCCCCCAAAGGGATGATCTGCAACTTCCGGTCTATCATTATGTTGAAACATCAAGCGTAGCAGGCTTGGAGAAGCCCGGCGTCTGACGGGTTAAGAAGCAGGTTCCAAAAAGCCGCCCCAGAGGTCCTATGCCGGAAGCGTAGAATGGGTGGTCAACAGCCTATGCCGCCTGCGGGAACCGTCCAACACTTAGTGGTTCTGATGCTGGAGAACCGCTCTTTCGATCACATGCTCGGGTTCATGAAGAGCGCGGCCTATCCCATTGACGGACTCAACGGGACGGAAACCAACCCGGACCCAACCGGCGTGGCCGTCGCGGTTTCTCCCGACGCAGATTACTCGGGCGACCTGACGCCGGACCCCGGGCACGCCTTCAATGACGTGAATGTCCAGATTTTCGGAAACCCCGCCGGGACGGGCAGCCCCACGATGCAGGGATTCGTCACCTCTTACGCTCAACAGGCCGGCGGAAGTCTGGCGCATTCCCACAACATCATGAAGTGTTTCACGCCCGGGCCCAAGCCGGAGTGCAAGATTCCCGTGCTGATGACGCTAGCGGCGGAGTACGCGGTGTGCGACCGCTGGTTCGCCTCCATCCCCGGCCCTACGCTGCCGAATCGCTGCTACGCGCATTGCGCGACCTCCGTCGGACGGCTGGACATGAATCCGATCTGGTTCGACGCGAGCAAGACCATCTATGAGCTGCTGGCGGAATCGAAGGTCACTTCAAAGATCTACTACCATGACGTGACCATGGTGGAAACCTTCGCGAATTTTCTAAAAAATCAGAACTACTTCGGGACCATTGACGATTTTCTGGAAGCCTGCAGCAGTGGCAGGCTCCCCACCTACAGTTTCATCGAGCCTCGTTACAACGCCGACAACACCAATCACCTGGCCGCCAACGACCAGCACCCGGATCACGACGTCGCCGAGGGCGAGACGCTGACCCAGGATGTTTACAACGCCGTCCGCAAGAGTAAGCTCTGGGAGAACACCGTTCTGCTGATCGTATACGACGAGCACGGCGGCATCTTCGACCACGTGCCTCCGCCCGCCGCCGTGAACCCGGACGCGAAGAACTGCATCAATCCCTCGTTCGATTTTTCGCGGCTGGGCGTGCGCGTGCCGGCGGTGGTGGTCTCGCCGTGGATTCCCGCTGGAACCATCGATCACACGCAATATGACCACTCCTCCATTGCGGCCACGGCTCGCAAGCTGTTTCTGAGTTCGGACGTCGAGCCGCTGACGCATCGCGACGCCATCGCCAACACGTTTGAGGGCAATCTGACGCTGGCGGCCGCGCGCACGGATCAGATCAGTTTCAACGCCATTGAAAAGAACGCGGCGCTGGCGCGGGCCGCGGATCCGGCGCAGGTGCAGGCTCGCACCGCGCAGCATGCCGCGCTGCCGCTCTCGGATCTCCAAAAGGCGCTGGTGCAGCAGACAAATTTCGTGAATCAGCACGCGCTGCCGCCCGCGCAGCGTTCGGCGACTACTCCGGAGCAGGTCCAGACCGAGCAGCAGGCGGCGGATTTCCACGCACAGGTCATGAGCCAGACGCTTCCCCCTAAGACCGGAACGGCGGGTTCGTCCGGAACAGGCGCCCCGCAATGAAGCTCGCATGCTTGTTCGTGGCTCTTCTGCCAGCGCTCGCGTTGGCAGACAATAACGACGATTGGCCCATGGTGGCGCAGGACTGCAAGATCGTTTTCAGCCCTCCGGCCGGCCCGCCTCCGCCGCCGAATTTCATCGACCGCTTCTTCAGTTGCGGCGCAGGTTTCTTCACCGCGCGCCCCATCCATCCCACCGTTCAGAGCATCGTGCCCGGCGGCGGCTACGGCGTGGGGCCGACCCTAAGCGAACTTTTCAATCACGGCAAATGGCAGCAGGAGTTCGACGCCACCGGAGTCGCATCCACGCGCGCATTCTGGCTGGGTGAGGCGAAATTCACCGCCTCCCACGACAAGTTCGGCCAGAACAATTCCGCCCGCGACCGTTTCGCCTACGATATCTACGCCCATGCGCGCGGTCTGCCGCTGATGCCGTTCTATGGCATTGGTCCGGACACCGCCAAGTCTACTCTGGTGGATTTCACCGAGCGCGACGTGGCCGCCGGCGCAGATGTTTTCAACCCGTTTTCAGATTGGTTCGGCGCGGGAGGACGCATTGAGAGCATGTGGACCGACATCGGCGGGGTAACCGACCCGACGCAAATTTCGATCACCTCCCGGTTCAACGAAACCACCGCGCCCGGCCTCACCTCGCAACCGAACCTGATGCACTACGAATTCTATGCCGAGCCGCGATGGCTGCACGGCCTGCTTCCGCTGGATTACAAGATCGGCTACAGCTTCTACCAGGATCACGACTCCGGCCATTACTCCTTCCAGCGATTTCGCGTCAACGGCATCCACACCTTCCATCCCACCGGGCGCGATTCGGACTTCCTGACGATTCACACGCTGCTGAGCCTCTCCTATACCAACGGCTCGAGCGTAGTCCCGTTCTACCTGCAAGAGACGCTGGGCGGGACCGATATCGATGGCAACCCCACCTTGCGCGGATTCGCCGACTATCGGTTTCGTGCTCCTGACTTGGATATGATCCAGGTCGAGTACGATCAGCGCGTGTGGGGGCCGATCGGATTGCTGGGGTTCTACGACGTGGGGCAGGTGGCGCTCCGGGTGTCGGACCTCAGCCTCGCCCACATGCGCCAGAGCTTCGGCTTCGGGCTCGCGGTTTGGGCGGGCAATCGCGCGGTATTCAAGGTCTACCTCGGATTGGGCAGCGGCGAAGGCACGCATACCTTTATCGGTATCCCAGCGCTTTAACGCATCGGCCTCTTGCAGCCTCTTACAGAGCCGCGACCACAGGGAGCGGTCGGGGAGCGGTCGGGCTCCGTCAGGCGCCCCGAAGTTCCTGCTCGCGCGCCGCGTTGAACTCGCAACCGTACAGGCTGATCACCGCCAGCAGGTACATCCACACCAGCAGCGCCAGTCCGGCTCCCACGCTGCCATACAGCACGTTGTAATTCACCAGGTGCCGCACATACCAGGCGAATCCCAACGTGGCCACCAACCATAGCAAAGTGGCCAGCGCAGCGCCCGGGAACACCGTGCGCAACTGCATCTTGCGATTGGGGCCCAGGTAAAAAATGAAGGCGTGCACCATCACCACGGTCCCGAACGCGACGCCGTAACGCAAAGTCTGGCCGGCCAGGTAGACCCAGCCGGTCAAGTCCCCGCCGCCCAGATTCGAAATCACGCTGCGCTCGATTCGCTCGCCGAACACCACCAGGCCGGACGCCCCCCACAACGGGAGCGCGGTGGTGAACACCAGCAGGATCGCGCGTCCGCGTTCCACCAGGAATGTCCGCTTCTGGGTGATCTCATAGATGGCGTCGAAGCCTTGCATCAGCGTGATGGTGGCGCCGGATCCGGCCCAGGTGGAAAGAAGCACGGCGGTCACCAGCAGCCACTGCGGCCGGCTGCCGCGCACCAGGAACAGTTCGCGAATCACGTCTTCGGTCCCGGGCGGCACTACTTCATAGAGAAAGGACACGATGGTATGAGTCACGGATTCGGCCCGTGCCTGCACCAGCAGCGCCGCAATGGTGGTCAGCATCGGAAAGAAAGACAGCAGCGCCGAATACGCCGCGCCCTTGGCGATTCCCAGGCAATCGTGCCGGTAGGTTCCGATGGCGGCTTTGCGCATCCTTCGCCACAGCCGGATCCAGTAGCTTTCCTCCATCAAGTGGAGACGGAAATGTGCGTGCGCGACCATCAGCCACTCCCATTATGTCGCCCGCGTGATTGCAACAGAGCCGCGACCGCTAGCAGGCGGTGGATTCTCGGGCGCTCGTGTTACTCTAAAAGAGTTCTGGTAGAGGAGCGAGGGTCATCAGTAACCCGGTGCGCGCCTCCGGCAAAGCCCGGAGCGCCGGTGTGAAAGGGGCAGCCTCGCCGAAGCCGGCGCGCGGCGATGCGCGGCGTCCGGCTGGCGAAGACGGCTAATACCTCTTCACTGTCATTCGACTCGACGGTCTTGCAGGCCGCGGATCGGATGGAGCGCTATCGGAGGAAGCTTCGGCCCTCCCTTTCCGTCCATACGGGCGCTCCCATTAATCTGTATGAATGTTTTCGAGCTAACGCGCGCTCTTATCGATATCGATTCGGTCACCCCGAATGAGGAACAGGTGGGCGTGTTCTTAGCGGACCACCTTTCCGTGCTGGCCAGCCGCACCGGCGGACGCGTCGAGCGCATCCAAGTGGAGCCCCACCGATATAACGTGCTGGCCACCTGGGGTCAGCCGGTCGTGACTTTCTCCACGCATATGGACACCGTTCCTCCGCACTATCCTTCGCAAGGAAGATGGCGAATGGATCCACGGCCGCGGCGCTTGCGACACCAAGGGGATCATCGCGTCCATGATTTTCGCCGCAGAGGCGCTGCTGAATGAAGGTGTGCGCGGGCTCGCACTGCTGTTCGTCGTCGGCGAGGAGCGCAATAGCGCCGGAGCTCTGGCCGCGGCCAAGGACCCTCGCGGCAGCCGCTACATCATCAATGGCGAGCCTACGGAAAACAAGCTCGCGCTGGGATCGAAAGGCGCGCTGCGGTTTGAGATTGTCGCTTCTGGAAAGATGGCTCATTCCGCCTATCCCCATCTGGGCGAATCGGCCATCGAGAAATTATTGGACGCGCTGGAGCGGGTGCGCCGCATCCCCTTGCCCGTCGATCCTGTGCTGGGCGCGAGTACGCTCAACATCGGCACCATTCAAGGCGGCCGCGCGCCCAACGTGATTCCCGATCACGCCTCGGCCGAGATCTTCATCCGCCTGGTCGATTCCGGCGACTCGCTGCGTGCCTCGATCGCGGATGCCGTTAGTGGAGTCGCCGAGGCCAAAGAGGTCCTGTGCATTCCGGCGCTGCATCTCGGCGCGCTGGAAGGATTCGAGACCTCGATCGTCTCCTTCACCACGGACATTCCCGCCTTTGCCGGCGCGTGGGGCAAGCCGTTTCTGATCGGGCCGGGCAGCATCCACTTCGCGCACACCGATGCGGAGCGCGTGCCCAAAGCGGACTTGATCGAAGCCATTGAGATTTACAAGAATTTAGCGAGGAAATTGGTTTGAGCATGAGTATGGAGCGAATCCCTGTTGGAATTTTGGGCGCAACCGGAATGGTGGGCCAGGAGTTTGTCAGCTTCTTGAAGGACCATCCCTGGTTCGACCTGACTTGGCTGGGCGCCAGCGATCGTTCGGCCGGCAAGCCGTATCACGAAGCCACGGTGTGGCGCCTGGGGGGCGAGACTCCGGCTTACGTGCGCGACATTATCGTTTCCGAATCGAAGCCCGCCGGCGCGCCGAAGCTGGTCTTCTCCGCCATGGACGCCTCCGTCGCCACCGAAATCGAGCAGGCTTTCGCCTCCGCCGGCCACGTGGTGGTTTCCAATTCGCGCAACCATCGCATGGATGTTGACGTTCCGCTGCTGGTGCCCGAAATCAATGCAGACCATCTCGGGCTGATCCTGCGGCAACAGGAGGAGCGCGGCTGGACCGGGCAAATCGTCACCAATCCTAACTGCTCCACGGTGGTGCTGGTGATGGCTCTGGCCGCTCTGAAGCCATTCGGCCTCAAGAAGGTGATGGTCAGCACCATGCAAGCGATTTCCGGCGCAGGTTATCCCGGAGTGGCTTCCATGGACATCAACGCCAACGTGATTCCCTTCATCGGCGGCGAAGAAGAAAAGATGGAGCAGGAGACGCACAAGATCCTCGGGAAGTTCACCGGCGTTGCGGTCCAGCCGCTCGACGCCAAGGTCAGCGCGCATTGCAATCGCGTGCCGGTGGTGGACGGCCACACCATCACCGTATCGGTGGAGCTCGAAAAGAAACCTTCGGAATCGGAGATTTTAGCGGCCTGGCGCGCCTGGCGCGGAGAGCCCCAGCGCAAGGGACTGCCCAGCGCTCCGCCGTGCCCCGTGATCTACATGCACGAAAAAGATCGCCCTCAGCCGCGTCGAGACGTCGAGCGCGAAAACGGCATGGCCGTGTTCGTAGGCCGGCTGCGCAAGTGCCCGGTGCTGGATTACAAATTCGTCGCGCTGGGTCATAACACGGTGCGTGGAGCCGCCGGCGCAGCCGTGCTGAATGCTGAGGTCATGAAGGCCGAAGGATATCTCGACCGATGATTGTGATGAAGTTCGGCGGATCTTCCGTCGAATCGGCGGAGGCGATCGCGCGCGTGGCCCGCATTGTCCGCGACCGCCTCGACCGTAAGCCCGTGGTGGTCGTGTCGGCGATGGGCAAAACCACCAACAAGCTGCTGGCGGCCGGCGCGAAAGCCGCCTCCGGTGAACTGGCCGCGGCGCTCGATCAGCTCGAAGACCTGCGCCAGTTTCACCAGCGCGAATCCGCCGAATGCGGAGTGGAGGGCACGGTCGACCAGCATTTCGCACAGTTGACGGATCTGGCCAAGGGTCTGGCCGTGCTCGGTGAGATGACGCCGCGCGCCACCGACGCCCTTTCCGCCTTTGGAGAACGCCTGTCCAGCCTGATCGTAGCGGCCCACTTCCTCCGCGAAGGAATCAACGCGGCTCACCTGGACGCGCGCGAGGTGATCGTCACGGACGGCCGCCACATGCAGGCCGCGCCGTTGTTCGCCGAAACCAACGCGAAGCTCGCTGCGGCAATCCCACAACTTGCCGTCCGCGTCCCCGTGATGGGAGGCTTTATCGGCTCTACCATCGACGGCGTCACCACGACGCTCGGCCGCGGAGGGTCCGACTACACCGCCTCGATCGTCGGGGCGGGCATCGGAGCCGAAGAGATTCAGATCTGGACCGACGTCGACGGCATGCTCACCGCCGACCCCACTATCCTTCCCGGCGGCCATCGCGTCGAGACCTGCTCCTTCGCGGAAGCTGCCGAGCTGGCCTACTTCGGCGCGAAGGTGCTGCATCCGGCCACGGTGCTTCCGGCCATCGAAAAGAACATCCCGGTGCGAATCTTAAATTCGCGCCGTCCGGAAGTGGAAGGGACGCTGATCGTTTCCGAGCCTCCGCCTTCGAAAGACCCCGTCCGCTCCATCGCTTGTAAGCGCAATATCACGCTGGTCAACATTGTTTCCTCGCGCATGCTGATGGCGCACGGATTCCTGCGCCGCATCTTCGAGGTCTTTGACCGGCACGAAACCTCCGTCGACATGCTGGCGACCTCGGAAGTCAGCGTTTCGCTGACCGTCGACAACATCAGCAAGCTCGACGCGATTCGTGCCGAAATCGAAACCTTCGCCGACCTGACCATCGAGAAAGACCACGCCATCGTTTGCCTGGTGGGTGAAAATATCCGCGGCTGCCCGCAGGTTCCAGCACGCGTTTTCCGCGCTCTTGGGGAAAGTGCGTTGGGCGGCATCAAGACCCGCATGGTCTCGCAAGGGGCATCGCAGTTGAATATCAGCCTGGTGGTGGCTGCTCCGGACCTGGTTCGCGCGGTAGAATCGCTCCACAATGAGTTTTTCTAGGCGGGAGTTCTTCTCTTGAAACTTGCCATTGTCGGTTACGGAAAAATGGGGCGCTTGATGGAACAACTCGCGCCGGAGTACGGCTTCACCGTTCATTCCCGCCTGGATGTGAACGACGACTTGCGCAAAGCCGGAGGCGCGGATGTCGCCGTGGAATTTACCGCGCCCGGCGCGGTGGCGCGCAACGTCGAGTCTCTGGGAACTCTGGGCATTCCCGTGGTGATCGGCACCACCGGATGGTCGGATCAGATGGAGCGCGTCAAAGCCGCGGTGCAGCGCTATCGCATCGGCGTGGTATGGAGCCCCAATTTTTCCATCGGCGTCAACATCTTCATTCGCGTGGTTCGCGATGCAGCGAAGCTGTTCGAGAGTGAGCCTCAATACGGAGCCTGGGCCTGGGAGATTCATCATCACACCAAGAAGGACGCGCCCTCCGGAACGCTGCTGAAGCTGGTGGAGGAAATGGAGGAGGCCGGCTATACGCATGCCATCGACACCAGCGCCAGCCGCGCCGGCGCGCATCCCGGAACGCACGAGATCGGGTTCGATTCGGCGGCGGACACCATCACGCTGCGCCATACGGCTCGTTCGCGAGAAGGCTTCGCGCGCGGCGCGTTGAAGGCCGCGCAGTGGGTGCCCGGCAAGTTTGGCGTCTTCAAATTCGAAGATGTCTTGTTCGGTAAGGAGTGAGATTATGTTCACGGGTTGCGGAACCGCGTTAGTTACGCCTTTTCGAAGCGACGGATCGCTCGACGAAGCCGCGCTGCGAAAATTGGTCCGCCGGCAGATCGAGGCTGGGATCGACTTCCTGGTTCCCTGCGGAACCACGGGCGAATCGCCTACGCTCAACCGCGCGGAGCATCTGCGCGTGGTCGAGATCACGCTCGAAGAAGCCAAGGGCAAGGTTCCGGTGGCAGCCGGAGCCGGCGGCTACAACACCGCGGAAGTGATTGAGCTCGCGCATGAGTTGCTGCGCCTGGGCGCCGACGGCCTGCTTTCGGTGACGCCGTATTACAACAAGCCCACCCAGGAGGGTTTGTATCAGCACTATCGCGCCATCGCCAAAGCTGTGCCGCTGCCCATCATCATCTACAGCGTGCAGGGCCGCACCGGATCGAATGTCGAGCCCGCGACCATGAAGCGCCTCGCCGAGATCGACAATATCGTCGCGATCAAAGAAGCCTCCGGCAACATCGGCCAAATGGCGCAGATGGCGCACCAGCTTCCCGAACGCATCAACATCCTGTGCGGCGACGACGCCATCGCCATTCCGCTGATCGCGCTGGGCGGGCGCGGCGTGATCTCGGTGGTTTCGAACCAGATCCCGGCGGAGATGACCAAGCTGACGCAGCTCGCCATGGCCGGCGACTTCGCAGGGGCGCGTGCGCTGCAACGCCGCTGGCTGCCGCTGATGGAAGTGAATTTCGTCGAATCGAATCCCATTCCGGTGAAAGCCGCCATGGCGATGATGGGCCTGTTGGAGCCGAGTTGGCGCCTGCCCATGACCCCGCCGTCAGAGGCGAATCGGCACAAAATCGAAATCGTGCTCGAATCCGTGGGCCTAATGAAAGGGGTGCATAGCACCCATGCAAACTGAGATCGAGCAGTTGTTCGAGAAGAAAGCCGGAACATTTACCGAACAGGATTTTGAACTTTTCGCGCGATTCAAAGCCGCGCTGAATTGCGGCACTATTCGCTCGGCCGAGCCCGACGCGTCCACGCACAGCGGCTGGCGTGTCAACGTCTGGGTCAAGAAGGGGATTCTCTCCGGTCTGCGCATGGGCATGGTGGTGGATATGTCGCCCGACCCGTCCCGGCTGCCGATGTTCGACAAGGCCACGTTTCCGGTGCGACGCCTCGCGCCCACCGACGGAGTTCGCCTGGTGCCCGGAGGGTCCAGCATTCGCGACGGCTGCTATCTCGGCAAAGGCGTCATCTGTATGCCTCCCATGTACATCAACGCCGGGACCTGGATCGGCGACGGCACCGTAATCGATTCGCACGCCCTGGTGGGGAGCTGCGCGCAGGTGGGCAACAACTGCCACATCTCCGCCGCGGCGCAAATCGGCGGAGTGCTGGAGCCGGTGGGTCTGCTTCCCGTGATCATCGAAGATGAGGCCGTGGTCGGCGGCAACTGCGGAGTCTACGAAGGCACCGTGGTGAAGCGCCGGGCCGTGCTGGGCAGCGGCACTATCCTCACCCGCTCCACTCCGGTCTACGACCTGGTCCGCGGCGAAGTGCACCGCGCCACCGATGAGGAACCGCTGGTGATCCCGGAGGAGGCCGTGGTAGTGCCCGGCTCCCGCGCGATCTCGCATGGGGTGGGCAAGGAGTGGGGCATCTCGCTGTACACGCCGGTCATCGTCAAGTATCGCGACAGCAAAACCGACGCGCGCGTGCAACTTGAGGATCTGCTCCGCTAAGAGGAGCCTCGCAGTTTCTGCGCAGGGCGCGCGTGCCGAGGCAAAACCTGCATCGAGGCCGTCTGTAACTCATTGTTTCTTGGGTGCCAAGACTGGCAGCCGAGTTGCTATCCCCAGCCCAGCACCAACCTTACCTTAGAGGACCATTAAGAGTCCTACGGAGGCTTTCGGAGGACGCTTACGGGCGCGGCGGGAGGCAACCGTCGCGCCAGGTACGCGCTCCCTCATTCGCTTTCCACGGGCCATAATTTTTCTGAAACGTCCCATGGGCGCGGCGGGTCTAACGGAATCGTCCCGACTAATCCGGATTTTTGACGCGTTCCTTTTGACGCGCTCTGGGGGAGGACCCATGCGAGAAGTTCCCGTTGCAGAAATTCTTGACGCCAACCAGGTTTTGGCCACGCTGATCGCCTTCAAGAAGGGAGATTTTTCGGCGCGCCTGCCGGTGAACCAGATCGGCCTGGCGGGAAAAATCGCCGATGTCTTGAACGACATCTTCGAGCTAAACGAGAACATGGCCACTGAGCTGGCGCGAGTCAGCACGGCGGTGGGCAAGGAAGGCCGTATCAGCCAGCGCGCGTCCCTCACCGGGTCGGGAAGTTGGAGCGCCTGCGGGGAATCCATCAACACGCTGATCTCGGACCTGGTGCAGCCCTCCACTGAGATCGCGCGCGTGATCGGCGCGGTGGCGCAGGGCGACCTGTCACAGAAGATGTCGCTGGAAGTCGAAGGCCGTCCGCTGCAAGGCGAGTTTATCCGCACTGCCCGCGTGGTCAACACCATGGTCGACCAGCTCAACTCCTTTTCAAGCGAGGTCACCCGCGTGGCCCGCGAGGTCGGCACGGAAGGCAAGCTCGGCGGTCAGGCGGTGGTCACCGGCGTGGCCGGCGCGTGGAAGGATCTGACCGATTCGGTCAACTCCATGGCGTCGAACCTCACCAACCAGGTGCGCAACATCGCCGAGGTCACCAACGCCGTGGCTCGCGGCGACCTTTCGCGCAAGGTCACGGTCAGCGTGCAGGGCGAGATCCTGGAGCTGAAGAACACCATCAACACCATGGTCGATCAGTTGAGCTCGTTTGCTTCGGAGGTGACGCGCGTAGCGCGTGAAGTAGGTACCGAAGGCAAGCTCGGCGGACAGGCGGTGGTGACCGGCGTGGCCGGCACCTGGAAGGATCTGACGGATTCGGTCAACTCCATGGCTTCGAACCTCACGGCGCAGGTTCGCAATATCGCGGAAGTCACAACGGCGGTAGCGCGCGGCGATCTGTCGCGCAAAATCACGGTCGACGTGCTGGGCGAAATTCTGGAGCTCAAGAACACCATCAACACCATGGTCGATCAGTTGAGCTCTTTTGCTTCGGAAGTGATCCGCGTGGCGCGCGAAGTGGGTACGGACGGCAAACTCGGCGGGCAGGCTGTGGTGAAAGGCGTCAGCGGGGTGTGGAACGATCTGACCGATTCGGTCAATTTCATGGCCGGCAACCTGACAGCTCAGGTGCGCAACATCGCGGAGGTCACTACGGCCGTGGCCAACGGCGACCTTTCGCGCAAAGTGACGGTGGACGTGCGGGGCGAAATCCTGGAGCTGAAGAACACCATCAACACCATGGTGGACCAGCTCAGCTCCTTCGCCAGCGAAGTTACCCGAGTCGCTCGCGAAGTCGGCAGCGAGGGTGAACTGGGCGGTCAGGCCGAAGTAAAGGGCGTCGGCGGCGTCTGGAAGGATTTGACCGATTCGGTCAACTCCATGGCCGGCAATCTGACGGCTCAGGTACGCAATATCGCCGAGGTCACCACCGCCGTTGCCAACGGCGATCTCTCGCGCAAGATCACGGTAGACGTGCGCGGCGAAATTCTGGAGCTCAAGTCGACCATCAACACCATGGTCGATCAGCTCAATGCCTTCGCGGGCGAGGTGACGCGTGTGGCGCGCGAGGTGGGCACGGAAGGCGCGCTTGGAGGGCAGGCCCATGTGCGCGGCGTCGGCGGGGTGTGGAAGGATCTGACCGATTCGGTCAACTCCATGGCCGGCAGCCTTACGGCCCAAGTTCGCAACATCGCCGAAGTGACTACGGCGGTCGCCAACGGCGATCTCTCGCGCAAAATCACGGTCGACGTGCGCGGCGAAATTCTGGAGCTCAAGATCACCATCAACACCATGGTCGATCAGCTCAGTTCGTTCGCCAGCGAAGTTACCCGCGTAGCTCGTGAGGTGGGAACGGAAGGGAAACTCGGCGGGCAGGCGGTGGTGAAGGGCGTCGGCGGGGTGTGGAAGGACCTGACCGATTCGGTCAACTCCATGGCGTCGAACCTGACGAATCAGGTGCGAAATATTGCGGAAGTAACAACCGCGGTCGCCAAAGGCGATCTTTCGCGCACCATCACGGTGGAAGTGCGCGGCGAAATTCTGGAGCTCAAGAACACGATCAACACCATGGTGGATCAGTTGAGCTCCTTTGCCTCCGAAGTCACTCGCGTGGCGCGCGAAGTAGGCACGGAGGGCAAGCTTGGCGGTCAGGCGGACGTCAAAGGGGTTGCAGGAACTTGGCGCGATCTCACGGAGTCGGTGAACTCCATGGCCGGAAACCTGACCGCGCAAGTTCGTAACATCGCCGAGGTGACTACGGCGGTGGCGCGCGGCGACCTGTCGCGCAAGATCACGGTGGACGTGCGTGGCGAAATTCTGGAACTGAAAAACACCATCAACACGATGGTGGATCAGTTGAACGGTTTCGCCAGCGAAGTCACGCGCGTGGCGCGGGAGGTCGGCACCGACGGACGTCTCGGAGGACAAGCGGACGTGCGCGGCGTGGCCGGAACATGGCGCGATCTGACCGAGTCAGTCAACTGGATGGCGTCCAACCTGACGAATCAGGTGCGCAACATCGCGGAGGTGACCACAGCCGTCGCTAAAGGCGATCTCTCGCGCAAAATCACGGTCGACGCGCGCGGCGAAATTCTGGAGCTGAAGAACACCATCAACACCATGGTGGATCAGCTCAGCTCGTTCGCTTCTGAAGTGACGCGTGTAGCGCGTGAAGTGGGCACCGAGGGCAAACTCGGCGGGCAGGCCGATGTGCGCGGCGTGGCCGGGACGTGGAAGGATCTCACCGATTCGGTCAACTCCATGGCCTCCAACCTGACCAACCAGGTGCGCAACATCGCCGGAGTCACCACGGCCGTCGCCAAGGGCGACCTCACCACCAAGATCACCGTCGATGTCCGCGGCGAGATTCTGGAGCTGAAGAACACCATCAACACCATGGTCGATCAGCTCAACGCCTTCGCCAGCGAAGTCACGCGCGTGGCTCGCGAAGTCGGCACCGAAGGCAAGCTGGGCGGCCAGGCCGACGTGCGCGGCGTGGCCGGAACCTGGCGCGACTTGACCGAATCGGTCAACTCCATGGCCTCGAATCTGACCGCGCAGGTCCGCAACATTGCGGACGTAACTACCGCGGTCGCCAAGGGCGATCTGTCGCGCAAAATCACGGTCGACGCGCGCGGCGAGATTCTCGCGCTCAAGGACACCATCAATACGATGGTCGATCAGCTCAGCTCGTTCGCCTCCGAAGTTACCCGCGTAGCCCGCGAAGTGGGTACCGAAGGACGCCTCGGCGGCCAAGCCGACGTCTACGGCGTGGCCGGAACCTGGAAAGATCTGACCGAATCGGTCAACTCCATGGCCTCGAACCTGACCAACCAGGTGCGCAACATCGCGCAGGTGACCACTGCGGTGGCGATGGGCGATCTCTCGCGCAAAATCACGGTCGACGTGCGCGGCGAGATTCTGGAGCTGAAGAACACCATCAACACCATGGTCGACCAGCTCAACTCCTTCGCCAGCGAAGTCACGCGCGTGGCCCGCGAAGTGGGCACCGAAGGCAAGCTGGGCGGGCAGGCGGAAGTCCGCGGCGTGGCCGGAACCTGGAAGGATCTTACCGATAACGTCAACCTGATGGCCGCCAACCTGACCACGCAGGTGCGCGGTATCGCCAAGGTGGTCACCGCCGTCGCCAACGGCGACTTGAAGCGCAAACTGGTGCTCGAAACCAAGGGCGAAATCGCGGAGCTGGCCGATACCATCAACGCCATGATCGACACGCTGGCCACCTTCGCGGATCAGGTCACCACCGTGGCGCGCGAGGTCGGCATCGAAGGCAAGCTGGGCGGGCAGGCTCGCGTCCCCGGCGCCGCCGGCTTGTGGCGCGATTTGACCGATAACGTCAATCAGCTCGCTGCGAATCTCACGACCCAGGTTCGTGCCATCGCAGAAGTTGCAACCGCCGTCACCAAGGGCGACCTGACCCGCTCCATCGCAGTGGAGGCGCAGGGCGAAGTCGCGGCGCTCAAGGACAACATCAACGAAATGATCGTGAATCTGGCCGCCACCACGCGCAAGAACACAGATCAGGATTGGCTCAAGACCAATATCGCCAAGTTCACGCGCATGATTCAGGGCCAGCGCGACCTGCTCACCGTCGCGCAGCTCTTGCTCTCTGAGCTCGCTCCGCTGGTGAACGCGCAACAGGGCACGTTCTACATCTCCGAAAATGCCGACGAAGGCGCGGTGCTCAAGTTCATGGCCGGCTACGCCTACGACAGTCTGACGGACGCGCCGGTGCAGTTCCGCTTCGGCCAGGGACTGGTGGGCGAATGCGCCACCTCCAAGCAGCGCATTCTGGTGCGCGGCGTTCCGAGCGGCTATATCCGCATCCGCTCCAGCCTCGGCTCCGCCGTACCGACCACCATTGTGGTGCTTCCGGTTTTGTTTGAAGGCGAGGTGAAGGCGGTGGTGGAACTGGCCTCCTTCGACAAACTCTCCGAAGTGCACCTGGCGTTTCTCGATCAGCTCACCGAAAGCATCGGCATCGTGCTCAATACCATCGCCGCGACCATGCGCACGGAGCAACTCCTGCAGCAGAGTCAAGCCTTAGCTGAAGAGCTGCAAAACACCAACGCCGAGCTGCAGGAAAAGGCGCAGTTGCTGGCCGAGCAGAACACCGAGGTCGAGGCCAAGAACCGCGAAATCGAGCAGGCCAAGCACGCGCTCGAAGAGAAGGCCGAGCAACTCGCGCTCACCTCGAAGTACAAGAGCGAGTTCCTGGCCAACATGTCGCATGAGCTGCGCACGCCGCTCAACAACCTGCTGATCCTGGCTCGTGTGCTGGCCGACAACGCCGAAGGCAACCTGAGCCCCAAGCAGATCAAATTTGCCGAGACCATCCACTCCTCCGGCACGGATCTGCTCGCGCTGATCAACGACATTCTCGACCTGTCCAAGATCGAATCCGGCAAGATGGACGTCGAAGTCGGCAACGTGCGCTTCCAGGAGCTGGAAGATTACTGCGTGCGCGCCTTCCGCCACGTGGCCGACGGCAAGGGCATCGGCCTGGCGATCGAAATCGATCCGCGAATCTCCACCGAGCTGCTGCGCACCGACGTCAAACGGTTGCAGCAGGTGCTCAAGAACCTGCTCTCGAACGCGCTCAAGTTCACGGAGCAGGGGGCGGTGAAGCTGCAAATGGAGCGCGCCACCAGCGGCTGGAGCTCCAACAATCCGGTGCTCAACCGAGCCAAGGGCGTCATCGCGTTTTCGGTGGTCGACACCGGAATCGGGATCGCTCCGGAGAAACAGCGCATCGTCTTCGAAGCGTTCCAGCAAGCCGACGGAACCACCAGCCGCAAGTACGGCGGCACTGGCCTGGGCTTGTCCATCAGCCGCGAGTTGGCGCGCCTGCTGGGCGGCGAAATCCGTCTGCAGAGCACGGTCGGCCGCGGCAGCATCTTCACGCTGTATTTGCCGCAAACCTACATCGCGCCCGGGCCCAAGGCGGAAGGCGCGGACCTCTCGGTTTCGATCAAGACCGTGGAGCGCACTTCGGCAGGCGACGTCGACCTGATCCTCTCGCCCACCGGGGGGCCGGTCCCGGCCGAGCTGGTCGAGGAGATGGCGGTCGACGACGACCGCAATCTGGTGGAGCCGGGAGACCGCGTGCTGCTGATCGTCGAAGACGATGCCACCTTCGCGCGCATCCTGGTGGATCTGGCGCGCAGCCGCGGCATGAAAGCCGTGGTCGCTTTGCGCGGCAGTACCGCCACCTCGCTGGCGCGGGAATTCCAGCCCGGCGCCATCACGCTGGACCTGCGGCTACCGGATATGAGCGGATGGACCCTGCTGGACAGTCTGAAGCACGACTCCCGGACCGCGCACATTCCGGTCCATATCATCTCCGGCCATGAAAACAACCGCCGCGGCTTCGCGCTGGGAGCGGTGACTTGCATTCCCAAGGATTCCAGCCACGATTCGCTCGAGGCAGTTCTTGACGTGGTGGACCGCTCCATGGAGCGGCGCCAGAAATCGCTGCTGCTGATCGCCGAAAACGGAGTTCGTTCCGCAGACATCCGCCAGCTTCTCGCCGGGCCCGACCTGGAAATCCTGGATGTGCCGGACCTGGCCGCGGCGGAGCGGGTGCTGGCGGCGCGGCGCGTGGATGGAGTGGTGCTCGACTGGGTGCTGCCGGAGTCGGCCGGAATCGACTTCATCGAAAAGATTCAAGCGAGCTCCGCCCTGCCCGTTCCCCCCGTGGTGGTGTGCGGGAGCCGCAAGCTGGAGGATCAGCAGGTGGCGGCGATTCACCGCTGCGCCCGTTCCGGGCCGGTGCGCTACGCGCCCACCATCGAACGCCTGTTCGATGAAACCGTGCTGCTGCTGCATCGCAAGGAGAGCGCGTTTTCCGATGAACAGAAGCGGGTGCTGGCGGAAGTTCACGATTCCGATCCCATGCTGGAAGGGCGCAAGGTGCTGGTCATCGACGACGACCTGCGCAACATCTTCGCGCTGACCAGCGTGCTGGAGCACCGCGAGCTGAAAACCATCCACGCCGAAAACGGCCGCGCCGGAATCGAGCTGCTGAAAAAGAGCCACGATATCGACATCGTGCTGATGGATATCATGATGCCGGAAATGGACGGCTATGAGACCATGCGCGCCATCCGCAAGATCCCGCAATTCCAGACCATGCCCATCATCGCGCTGACCGCCAAAGCCATGAAGGGCGACCGCGAGAAATGCCTGCGCGCCGGCGCTTCCGACTACGTCACCAAGCCGGTCGACCTGGACATGCTGTTCTCGGTCATGCGCGTCTGGATGGCCAAGGACGTCGACAACAAGTTCGAGCACGGCGCACTCTCTTTGCCGAACTGGCTGGACGGCCATGAACCGACCCTCGATGACGACCGCACCCTGATCCAGCCCGGCGATCCGGTGCTGCTGATCGTTGAAGACGATCCCACTTACGCGCAGGTGCTGGTGGAGCGTGCCCACAAGCAGGGGCTCAAAGCCGTGGTCGCGCTGCGCGGGCAGCGCGCCATCACCATGGCCAAGGAATTCCAGCCCAGCGCCATCACGCTCGACGTGCGGCTTCCGGATATCAGCGGCTGGACGGTGCTGGATTATTTGAAGCACGATCCGGCCACGCGCCACATCCCGGTGCACATCATCACCGGACTGGACAGCAACCGCGACGGCTTTGCCCTCGGCGCCAGGACCTGCCTGAGCAAGGATCCGCTGGAGAATTCGCTCGGCCGCCTGTTCCCGGCGATCGAGGATTCCATGCAACCGCGCGCCAAGAGAGTCCTGCTGGTGGCGCGCTCCGAGCCGATGACCAAGGCCATCCGCGACTATCTGGCCGCGCCGGACCTGGCACTGGTGGAGGCGCGTTCGACGGCGGAGGCGATAGAGATCCTCAGCGGCGCGGCGCTGGACGGCATCGTGCTCGATTGGGTGGTCTCGGAAGTCTCCGGAGTCGAGTTCATCGAGGAGATCCAGAATCGTCTGCGACCCTTGGTGCCACCCGTGGTCATCCTGGGTCCGCCGGAGATCAATCTGGAGCTCGGGGCTGCTCTCAACCGCCTGGCGCGGCAAAGCGCCGTGGCCTACGTTGCCTCCATGGAACGCCTCTTGGACGAAACCGTCCGCCTGATGGACCGGCGCGAGGACGCTCTGCCGCAATCCCAGCGCGACACTCTGGCGGGCATCCGCCAGGTGGATCCCATGCTGGCCGGCCGGAAGATCCTGGTGGTGGATGACGACCTGCGCAATATTTTCGCGCTGACCAGCGTCTTTGAGCAACACAACGTCACGGTGCTGCACGCCGAAACCGGACGAAGCGGCATTGAGGTGTTGCAGCAGAACAAAGACGTCGAGCTGGTGTTGATGGATATCATGATGCCCGGCATGGACGGCTACGAAGCCATGCGCGCTGTCCGCGGCCTGCCCGGCTTCGCCACGCTCCCGATCATCGCGCTGACCGCTAAGGCGATGAAAGGCGATCGCGAAAAATGCCTGCAGGCGGGCGCTTCCGACTACGTCACCAAGCCGGTCGATCTGGCATACCTGTTCTCGGTGATGCGCGTGTGGCTGTCCCGCTCGGCGGGTCCGGCCGCGGCGGCATTGGCCGGTGCAGGAGGGCAAGCGGCGAATCAGGGTTTGGAGTGAAGATGGGCTTGGCGTGAAAATGTCAAAGGAGACGGACGCATCATGAGAGTCGCAACCAACACTGCGCCCCCGGCTGCTGCGGCGCCTGCGGAGACGGTAAAGCTGCTGCTGGTGGACGACGACCGCGATACGCTGCTGGCCCTGCAGGCGATTCTGGAGCCGCTGAACCAGGAGTTGATGCTGGCCGAAAGCGGTAAGGACGCCCTGCGTATGTGCCTGGACCATAACATCGCGGCGATTCTTCTGGATGTGCGCATGCCGGAGATGGACGGCTTCGAAACCGCGGAGCTGATCCGCTCCCGCAAGCGCTCCCGCCACACGCCCATCCTGTTCCTGACCGCGTACCGCAGCGATGAGCAGCTCTTCCGCGGCTACGACCTGGGCGCGGTCGATTTTCTGTTCAAGCCGATCGTGCCGGAAATCCTGCAAAGCAAGGTTTCCGTTTTTGTCGAGCTGAGCCGCAGCGAGCAGATTCTGCGCCGCCAGGCGGAGGAGATCGCACGCACCGAAGAGCAGTTTCGCGCGGTTCTGGAGGGCGCGCCGGACGCGATGGTGATCACCACCGGCGACGGCGCCATTGAGCTGGCGAACTCGCGCGTGGATGCGCTGTTCGGCCACGCCCGGGCGGATCTGATCCGCCGCAATATCCGCACGCTGATCCCGGGCTGGGAGCCGGACGGCCGCGCCGCCCAGGCCGAAACGCGCATGACCGCGATCCGCCAGGATGGTTCGAGCTTCCCGGCGCAAATTACGCGCAATCCCTTCTCCACGCGCGACGGACGTTTCCTCACCACGGCCATTCGCGACGCCTCCGATCAGGTGCGCGGGGAAGCCCGCATCCAGCAGATCAACCTGGAGCTGGAACGCAGGGTCGCGCAGCGCACCGCCGCGCTCACTTACTCGAATGAAGCCTTGCGCCAGTTCGCCTGGGCCGCCAGCCACGATCTGCAGGAGCCGATTCGCACGGTGCTGTCGTATTCACAATGGCTGGCCGAGGTGACGCAGGGAATGCTCGGCTCGCGCGAAGGGCAGATGCTGGATGTCATTCAACAGCAGGCCTCGCGTCTGCACCGCTTGCTGGGCGCGCTGCAGCAGTACATTCAAGTCGCCGAGTCCGGAGAAAGCCACTGGAACCTGGTCAACTGTAACGCTGCCGTGGAAACGGCTGTCTCCAATCTGCGGGGAATGATCGAGGAGTCCGGAGCCACAGTCCGGCACGCCCCGCTTCCCTCTGTGCTGGGCACCGACATCATGCTGGTGCAACTGTTCCAGAATCTGATCAGCAACGGAATCAAGTACCGCAGGGCGGAAGAAGCTCCGCGCATCTCGATTTCGGCCGAGCCCTGCGGCGACGGCTGGACCTACTCGGTCGAGGACAACGGCACGGGCGTCGATCCGAAGTATCGCGAATATGTGTTCGGCGTGTTCAAGCGCCTGGAGGGCGGTCAGCATGCCGGGACCGGAATGGGTCTGGCGATCTGCAAAGCGGTGGTGGAGCGGCTGGGAGGGCGGATCTGGATCGCGGACAGCCCGGGGCCGGGGGCGCTGTTCCAATTCTCACTTCCCGGGAAGGTGAAATCATGAGACCGGTTCGAATTCTCCTGGCCGAAGACAATGCCGCCGACGTGTGGCTGATTCAGGAAGCGCTGCGCCGCCAATCGCTCGAATACGAGATCGAAAATCACACCACCGCCGAAGACGCGATTCAGGCCATCCGGCGCTGCGGGCAGGACGGCAGGTCCGTGCCGGATCTCATCCTGCTCGATTACAACCTGCCCAGGGGCCACGGCGGAGAAGTGCTGGAAGCCGCGGTGGCCAATCCCGAGCTGGCCGGCGTGCCCAAGGCGATCCTCTCTTCCTTCCTGCAGCCGCAGGAAATCGAGCGGATGATGCTGCTGGGAGTGTCCTGCTTCATCCCCAAGCCTGCCGCTCTGCACGATTTTCTGCGCGACGTCGGCGTGCGCATTTGCGGCTTGTTGAATCGCCCGGCCGTCGTTTGAATGAAGACCGCTCCTTCCAGTCGCGGCTCCGTAACGCTCCGCTCTTTCCGAGCCGCGACCGCCAGGGAGCGGTCAGGCCAGCGATGCCGCGGCCTGCTCCTGATTCTCTAACTCCCGGACGCTGAAGCGGACCGATGCGCCGGCTCCCGCCCGGGATTCCACCCAGATGCGCCCGCCGTGCGCCTCCACGATCTTTTTAGCAATCGCCAGTCCCATGCCCGCGCCCGGAATTTCCCGGCCGTGCAGGCGCTTGAACGGTTGGAAAACCGAGGCCTGGAAATCGGCGGCGATGCCGGGGCCGTTGTCGGAAACGGCTACCGTCCATTCGCCGGCCGGGCCGTTCTCGGCGCGGATGTTGATGGCGGGGGCTGAGCCGGCGGGGTGGTAATCGATAGCGTTGCGAATCAACTGCTCGAACACGTGTTGCAACTGGCCGAAGTCGCCCCACACGGTGGGCCATGTCCCCTCCATTGCGATCGCTGCACCGCTCTGCTCCACGCGCTTCTTGAGCGCTTGCACCGCGGCGGCCGCGGGGGAACGCAGATCCACCCGGCCGAAGCGGGCCCGCCGCCCGTGGCCGGCCTGAGCGTAGCCGAGGAAGCCTCGCAGCAGGGCGCGTACGCGCGAGCCGGCCGAGAGCACGTGCTCCAGATACCTGCGCTCCGGCTCGCTCAGACCCTGCCGCTCCTCCACCAGTTGCACGAAGGTCGTCACCGCGCGCAACGGCTCCTCGACGTCGTGACAGAGCTGCGCGGCGAACTGCTCGGTCTCGGCCTGTGCGGCGCGCAGGCGTGCGCTCAGCTCGGACCGCTCCCGCTCGGCCCGTCCCAGCCGCAACATGGAGCGGACGGCTGCGGCGAACAGCTCCGGCTCTTCTGGCTCCAGCAGGTAGATGTCGGCGCCTTCGGCCAGCGCCGCGGCTTTGCGCGCCTCCGGCGTCGCAGCGGCGACGGAAAGAATCACCGGCGCGGTGAACCCCGGATCGGCCTTCAATCGGCGATACACCTCGAGGCCATCCGGATCGGCCAGCTCCAGCTCAATCAGGATCGCGTCGGGGATCGCATTGGAGGCGGCCCGTGCCGCCAGTTCCAGGACTTCGCTGCCGCGCGAGGCCTCCTGGATCGCCAGATCTTCTCCCTCGAGCGTCGCGCGCCGGGCGCTGCGGCGCGGCTCATCGGGATCGGCGAGCAGAAGAACTGGAAGGCGGGTCATGACGCATTCGCGCTCTTGGTCTCCGCCAGCCGGTTATACAGCGTTCGCAGGCTGATGCCCAGGATCTGCGCGGCCCGCTTGCGGTCATTGTTGACGCTCTTCAGCGTCTCGCTCATATATTCCCGCTCGACCTCATCGAGCGTGCGTCCCAGCGGAATCCGCAGGGCTCCGTCTTCGGAGGGCGTTATGGGCGCGCCGGTTGCCGTCCCGTTGGCGCCGATTCTCGGAAGATGCTGCGGCCCGATTCTTGGAAGATGCTGCGGAAGGATCAGTTCCCTCTGCGCCGTGATCACGGCCCATTCCAGAACGTTGCGCAGCTCGCGGACGTTCCCCGGCCAGGAGTGCGCCATCAGCCGCTGCAGAGCGTCACGGTGCAGCGCGGTGACCTCGCAACCGTGTTTTTGATTCAGGTTCTCGATGATCGCTTTCGAAAGCTGTGGCAGATCCTCCTTGCGCTCGCGCAACGGAGGCAAATGAATATTGAACACGTTGAGGCGATAGAACAGGTCCTCCCGCAAGAATTTTTCGTGCGCCCCGCTCCCCATGGTGCGGTTGGTGGCCGCCAGAATCCGCACGTCCACGGGGATCTCCTCGGAGCCTCCTACGCGGCGCACCTTCGATTCCTCCAGCGCGCGCAGCAGCCTGGCCTGCATACCAAGGGGCATTTCCCCGATCTCATCCAGCAGCAGCGTGCCGCGGTTGGCCTGCTCGAAACAGCCCGCATGCCGGGCCGCCGCGCCGGTAAAGGCTCCCTTTTCGTGGCCGAACAGCTCGCTTTCGATCAGGTCGCTGGGAACGGCCGCGCAATTGACCGCGACAAACGGCCCTCCGCTCCTCTTGCCCAGCCGGTGAATGGCGCGGGCGACCATCTCTTTTCCGGTCCCGCTCTCCCCCGTGATCAGAACCGAAGCATGCGTGGGCGCGACCCGCTGAATCAGGGAATAAACCTGCTGCATGGCCCGCGAGGAGCCGACCATTTCGCCCAGCACGCCCTGCTGGCTCAATTGCCGCTGCAGGAGCTCGGTTCCCCGCAACAGCTCTCCGTAATTGACGGCGCGGGCCAGCAGCGGAGCCAGAACTTCGGACTGCGCGGGCTTTTCCAGAAACCAGAATGCCTGCAACTCATGCACGATGGTCACCGCCTGGCTCGCATCGCCAAAACTGGTCAGCACGATCGCCGGAGCAAACGGCCCTTGGTCGACCAGCGTCCGCAGGAACTCGAAGCCGTCCATCCGCGGCATGATCAGGTCGGTGATGATCGCCGAAAAGGGCCGCGCGTTCAGCTTGGCGAGGGCCTCGCAGCCGTCACTGGCGGTCACCACTTGATACCCCAGGGACGAAACAATTCCGGCGAGGATCGAGCGATCCTGCTCATCGTCGTCGACGATCAGCACGGGAACTCCATCCGCCGGCTGGCACGGCATAAATTGCATTTTACCTCCGTATGGATGCAGAAAGTGCCAAAAACTGTGGAAACTTCCAACCCTAAGGTCGATTCCCGGAAAACGTCACTCCTTAGCAAGCGGTGGGCCACAGCGAAAGCTGCGGGCCCGATTCGCCGGATGGGAGTCTAGCCCTTGTTGAAACTTGGCCGAAACGCAGGCACGGCCATGCGTGCGCTATGATGCGGCCATGGAGTCCATCCTCGACCAGGTCAAGCTCACCACCCATCAGAAGGCTCTCAAAGTCAACCTAGACCCGGTGCGCTACGGCACTTTTGCCGAAATCGGAGCAGGGCAGGAGGTCGCACGCTGGTTCTTTCAGGTAGGCGGCGCGGCCGGCACCATCTCAAAATCCATCTCGGCCTACGATATGACCGTCAGCGACGCGATCTACGGCCATTGCAAGCGCTACGTCTCGCGGGAACGGCTGCAGAGCATGCTGGACTACGAGCACGCCCTCAACCTGGAGCGGCTGCGCGGGGCGCGCGGCGACTCCACCGCCTTCTTCGCCTTCGCCGATACGGTTTCAGCGCGCAACTTCGCCGGCACCAATGAATGTCACGGATGGATGGGCGTGAAGTTTCAGACTCACCCGCGGGACGAAGACAGCCAGGTGATCCTGCACGTGCGCATGCTGGACCAGGAGAACGCGCTGCAGCAGGAGGCCCTGGGAATCGTGGGCGTGAATCTCCTGTACGCGGCATTTTTCCTGCATTACAAGCCGGAGGCGATGCTGGAATCGCTGCTCGACAACCTGACCACGGATCGGCTGGAGATCGACATGATCGCCTTCTCGGGCATCGAATTCCGCCACGTCGACAACCGCGTGATGAGCCTGCGCCTGGTGCAGCTCGGCTTGAGCGGAGCGGCCATGTTCAAGCCCTCCGGCGAAGTGCTGCAGCCCTCCGAGGTTTTGCGCAAGCGCCCGATCCTGGTGGAGCGCGGCAGCTTCCGGCCCGTCACCAAGGTCAACATCGACATGATGCGCTGCGCGCAGGAGCGCTTCGTCGCGGAGCCGGAGGTGCAGGCCGGGCAAGTGGTGGAACTGATGGAGATCACCATGCGCAATCTGCTGTCGACCGGCAAAATCGACCTGACCGATTTTCTGGCTCGGGCCGATGTGCTGGCCGCGGTCGGCAAAACGGTGCTGATCTCGGATTACTTTGAATACTACCGGCTGGCGGCTTACCTGACGCGCTACACCGCCGGGCCGCTGGCGTTGACCATGGGCGTCTCCAGCCTGCTGGATCTGTTCCAGGAGCAGTATTACGCCGGTCTCGAAGGCGGCATTCTGGAGGCGTTCGGCCGCTTATTCACCAAGGATCTGCGCATCTACGTCTATCCCATGCGCGGAGCGGACGGGCAGTTGCAAACTGTGGACAACGTCGAGATCCCGGCCGGTCTGCGCAACCTGTTCCGTCACCTGGTGGACCGCGGACGCATCCGGCAGATCGACAATTTCGACCAGAGCGTGCTGCACATTTATTCGCGCGACGTTCTGCGGCGCATCAAGGACGAAGATACTTCCTGGGAGGAGATGGTGCCGGGCGAGGTGGCCGCGGTCATCAAGCAGCACCACTTCTTCGGCTACCGGGAGCCGGTGGCCAAGGAAACGTCGGCCTGAGGCGATGCTCTGACCGCTTCCTCCGGTCGCGGCTCTGTTTTTGAGTCGCGCATAGCAAACTGAGCCGCGACCACAGGGAGCGGTTGCTCTTAAGAAACGCTACTTCTTTACAAACTTCTGCACGGCACGATTCACCGAATCGGCCACGTAGATCTCGCCCTTGGGGCTGACCGCGACGAAGTGCGCTTCCCCGAACTCACCAACGCCGTTGCCGGCCTTCCCGACCGCGGCCAGAACTTTTCCGTCCAGGTCCAGCTTCAGCACTTGCCCGGTGAAGCCGTTCACCATGATGATGTTCTCTTTGCCGATATCCAGCGCGCAGGGCAGACCCGCGTAGTGAATCTGGCGGATGAATGTTCCGTCCTGATCGAAAATCTGGATGCGCGAATTCTCGCGATCGGTCACCCACAGCAGGCCCTTGGCGTCGATGGCCAGGCCGTGCGCGACGTCGAACTTGCCGGCGTCGGTTCCCTTTCCGCCCCAGCTCTTGATGAAGTGCCCGTCTTTATCGAACTTCAGCACGCGCGGATCGCCGCGGTTCGGGCCGGGCGTGTGGCCTTGCGTGACGAAGAAATCTCCGTTGGCGGCGATGGCGATGTCGTTGGGTTCGTTGAACAGGCGCGTCCCGGCAGCTTCATCCCACACGCCGGCTTTGCCCTTGGTGCCGAGCGTCATCAGCACCTCGCCCTTCGGGCTTAGCTTCATTACCGTGTGCGCGCCCACGTCGGTAACCCACAGATTGCCGTCCTTATCGATGCGCAGGCCGTGGCTGCGCACGAACATGCCTTCGCCGAAGCTGCGGATCCATTTGCCGTTCTCGTCGAATTCGGTGATCGCCTGCATGCCGCGGCTGAGCACATAGAGATGGCCGTGCGAATCGAACGCCACGCTGGACGACGCTCCCATGTTGACGCCCTCCGGAACCGGCAGCGGATTCGCGACTGCCACATAATCCAGCGGCGGAGCCTCCTGCGGGATCAGTAGCTGCGGATTCGAGGGGCGCTGAGCCCATGTAAACGCGGCGGCCGCAAGCGCCGCCGCTACTACGCCGCGGCGGATCACAGCACTCCTGCCTTCTTCATGACAGCTTCGCACTTGGTGCGGATTTCGGTGGCTACCATCTCCGGGTCGCCGCGCTGCAGCTCCGGCAGGAACAATTCCACCGAGAGCGCTCCATCGTAGCCTTTCTCGGCCAGCTTGCGCAGAATCTTGTCGAGCGGCGCGATGCCGTCGCCCGGAATCAGGCGCGTGGTCTGCCCGAACAGCTCCTTGGGAATATCCGGCGTGTCCTGGAAGTGCACGTGCGCCAGCTCGCCCGGCTTCAGCAGATCCAGGTCCTCGAACTTGCTCAAGCCCGACCAGAAGTGATAGCAGTCGAGCATCGGGCGCACGTTGGGGTGGGCGGCCTCGCGAATCATCTTGAGCGAAGTGGTCAGCGTGGCGATCAGCGTGGAACTGCGCGCGAACTCGATCATCGCTGTGAGATTGTGCTCCTTGGCCACATCGCCGGCCTGGCGGATGGCGTCCGGGATGGTCTTGTAATCGTCGGCGGTGACGCGGCGGCTGGTGGTGGAGGGGCAATAGATCCGGGGGCTGCCGAGGCTGGCAAATTGATCGCAACGCTTTTTCCAGGTTTCGAGCTGCATCGCGAAACCAGGGTTCTGGTTCCAAAAATCCTGAAGGACGGATGCGCAGGAAACCAAGGTCAGGCCGTTGTCGGTGATGACGCGCTTGGCGGCGGCGATGTCGTTGGTCTTGAGAAAATCGTCCAGGCCGCGGTCGGTGACCTCGACATACTTGATGCCGGCCTTGGCCCAGCCCTCCAGCGCCTTCTGGTAGCCCGCGCCTTGCGAGGTGGTCATGTGAATGCTCAAATTCATTTTTCCAGGCGCAGCGTCCAGGCGCGGCGCGATTCCAGCAAGAGACCCGGCGAGAGGAGCCAGCAGTGCGGTTCGTCGAGAAAGCATGAGATTCAATATATACTAAGTTGCCAATGGAGGTGCCGCGTGCCGTTGAAATGTCTCATCGCTGCGGCGGTATTTTTCGGCGCTGGTGCTGCGTACGGCCAAGGCGTCGTCATGCAGCGCAATCTCTCCCTGACGATCGCCAAAACCATCGCCGAAGCCGCGCTCGCCGAGTGCAGCGCCAAGGGGTTTCACACTTCGGTCGCGGTGGTGGATCGCTCCGGGCAGTTGCTGGTGCTGCTGCGCGATGAGCAGGCCGGCCCGGCCACGCTGGAGATGGCTCGCAGGAAGGCGCTGACCGCGCGCACGTTCCGCATGTCCACCGCCGAGTTTCAGAAGCGGACGATGCCGGATCAGCCCTACGCGGGCCAACGCGACGTCACCGACATGCTCGCGCTCTCCGGCGGCGTGCCGATACAAGCGGGCGGAGAGGTGATCGGCGGGGTGGGCAGCTCGGGCTCCAGCCTGGAACAGGACGACGCGTGCGCGAAGGCGGGAGTGGCCAAGGTCGCCGAACTGCTGAAATAAGTTTTTGTTGTTGGTCTTTGTTGCCGGCCTCTTCTTTTTTGTTGACGAAAGCGCTTCCGTTCCACCCCCCTTTGCCCCGTGGTGGAAGAGGCGACGCCGATCCGCTCTGCGCCCAGGCTCATCGTGCGACGCTCGCGCGAAGTTTCCTAGGACTGCCGCGCTCGACGTGATCCGGAACCGATGAGGGATCCGGACTCTTGCTTGGAGGATAAGCGAGCACGGTGAGATTCCGCGGCGAGTCCGAGCGGCAAGCGCTTTAAAAAGCGGACGAATTTAGGCTCGATTATTTGAGTTTCGGCCACTCCTCGATCTTGACCCGCGCGACCAGCGCCGCGCCGCCCTTGCCGTCGGGGCGGTAGACCAGCGCCTCGCCATCGGCGACATCGGTCAATTGCGGAAAAGTCGCGCGGATGTTGGGGAAGTGGGTCACCAGGATCGTGTTCGACCCGTAGGGAAGCTCGGCGACTCTTTTGCGCAGCCAGGCCGCTTGCGCGTCGGTTCCGCCCGACATGCTCTGGCCGTTGTCGCCGAGCTCGGGCACCGGATGCGGCGTGCCCAACTGCGCGTACTTCACGGTTTCGAGCGCGCGATAGGTCGGGCTGCTGTACACTTCGCCGACGGGAATCTTCAGCTCCCGCAGAGCCTTGCCCATGGCCGTCGCGGTTTCACGGCCCTCGGCATCGAGCTGGCGCTCCGGTTTGGTGTTGTCGGGGTTCGCTGTCTTCTTATCCGGCGCCTCGCGGGGCGAACTGGTGTGGCGCATCACGATGACGTAGCCACCCTTTTGGAGAGCTTCAACGAGTGCGTGACCTTGCAGAGTTTGGGCGTGGGCAGCGCCTGCAAGGAGCGAAGCGGCGATAGAGATTCCTCGGATGGAAACAGATGATCGCATGGGTACAGCATACTCCGGCGGAAACACGATGTCAGAGACGGCCGGCTCGGGCGTAGGATGGAAGTATGGAACAGCAAAAATCTCTTCTGCGCCGCGGCGCGCCGGTTGTGGGGATTCTCGCGGTGGGTGTCGCCGGTCTGTTCACCATTCCCGGCCGCTCCGCCGAGCCCGATCCCAAAGCCGTCAGCTACACGCTGCCGGACAAGAT
The DNA here is from genome assembly GCA_963838455.1 of Bryobacterales bacterium. Lineage (GTDB taxonomy): Bacteria > Acidobacteriota > Terriglobia > Bryobacterales > Bryobacteraceae > Palsa-187. The sequence continues at coordinate 6,724 of CAWISY010000087.1, read as the reverse complement.
CAATTGGAGGAAGGGCGAAGCCTCGGACTCGGTGATGCTCCAGGGCGATCCCTCCAAGCCGGGCGTCTATATCCAGCTCCTGAGATGGCACCCGGGTCACATGAGCCGGCCGCACTTCCATTCCACCGAGCGTTATATCACCGTGCTCTCGGGAACCTGGTGGATCGGCACCGGCACCAAGTATGATCCGGCCAGCACCTACCCGGTTCCGGCGGGAAGCTACGTGGTGGACAAAGCCGGCGGAATCCATTACGACGGAGCTAAGGACGTCGACTGCGTTCTGGAAATTGTCGGCACCGGGCCGATGACGACGACGCAGGCAGAACAGAAATAGTTCAATGACCGGCGGGCTACTGGGCGCAGCGGAAGCCGACGCTATCGTCCAGATCGGTGGTTTCGATCCTGACCCGGTAGGAGGCGCGAACCAAGTCCGCGTGGTCCCACCAGCCGCCGCCGCGCAACTCTTTATATTCGGCCTCGGAGGGGCCCTTGGGGTTGATGTCTTCCTGATTCAGTTGAACCCAATACCACGTGTCGGTCCATTCGACGACGTTGCCCAGCATGTCGTACAGCCCGAACGCGTTGGGTTTCTTTTGAGCCACCGGATGGACGGTGAAGCCGCTGTTGTCTCCATACCAGGCGATGTCGTCGAGTTTCCCGTATCGCCCGCCGCTGGTTCCCGCTCTAGCGGCGTACTCCCACTCGGCTGCGGTGGGCAGTCTGCCGCCAATGGTGGAACAGTAGGCGTCTGCTTCGGGCCACTCGACCGAATCGACGGGAAGGTTTGGCGACCCCTCAAAAACGCTGGGGTTGAAGTTCATGATTTTCTGGAAGGCGGCTTGTGTGACCTCGGTCTGGCCCAGCCAGAAGCCGCGGGTGAGGGTGATGTGGCGCTGCGGAAATTCGTCATCGAGACACTCGGCGTCTCCCGACGAGCAGCCGGCGACGAAATTTCCGGGCGGGATCCAGACGTAGCGTAACCCGTCCTTAGGATTCACTTTCGTGTCTCCTGCTTTGGGAGCGGGAGCACCATTTTGTTTGGAAGCGCCGGATTGAAAAGCGATCACGCCCGTCGGCAACAAGGAGACGGCAATCAGGCTGGCAAACGTCAAAGACCGCATTACTGTTTCTTCCCCGAGCCAATTTACCACACGGCGTTCCCCTACGGCGATCCTGTTCCAACTCTACCGGGAAACAGCCAAGCGGAGCGTTTCCCCCAGTTGCATCGTCACTGGGGCGTTACTATACTAGATTGGACGTTGTGGAAGCGTTTCCGATGAGTTTCATCCACCTACAGGTTTTACAGAGGAGAGTTCTATGAAGATCATCCGTTCCCGGGGAGTTGCCGCCTCCCTGTGCGCCGGGGCTGCTGGCCTGATCGCGCTCGCGATCGTATTGCCAAGCAGCGCGCAACAAAATACCGCGAAGCAGGCCACGAAAGCCGTCTCGCACTATGTCAGCCCTCCCGGCTACATCACCGGCACGGTTACCGGCGATAACGGGCCGGAAGCCGGTGTGTGGGTTATCGCCCAGACCAACGACCTGGGAACGCCGATGATCAAGACCGTGGTTACCGACGATCAGGGCCGCTATCTGGTGCCTGAGCTGCCGGTGGTGAATTACAAGGTATGGGTCAGAGGGTATGGAATTGAGGATTCGAAACCTGTCGACACGAGGCCTTCGGCCAATCCAGTCCCGCTGAAAGTGACCAACGCGAAGACTCCCCAAGAGGCCGCGAAGGTTTATCCCGGCGACTATTGGCTGTCGCTGCTGGCGCCTCCGCCGAAGGACATGTTCCCCGGAACGGGTGAGAAATCCGACACCAACCCGAATGGCAACGGCTTGAACGCCAACATGCTGACTCAGGACATGTGGATCAATCGCCTGAAGTCCGGATGCAACTTCTGCCATCAACTCGGCAACACGCTGGATCGCGATGTGCAGCACGTGTGGGACGCCAAGCCGGATCTGGCCAAGACCCATGAGGCCGCATGGGAGTGGCGCCTGGAGACCGGCGTTCGTGGAACCAATATGTACTCCACCATGACGGGCATGGGCAAAACCGAGACCTTGAAGGTGCTGGCCGACTGGACCGAGCGCATCTCCAAAGGGGCAGTGCCCCCGGTGCCGCCGCGCCCGTCCGGGATCGAACGCAACATCGTCTCCACGCAGTGGGACGTCGGCGACGATCATTCCTTCATGCACGATCAGATTTCGACCTATAAATACAATCCGACCGTCAATGGCGGCGGCCCGAACTACCTGGTGAACGCCGGGCACGGCCAGTTGGTGGTTCTGGATCAGGCCGACAACTTCACCTATTCGATCGACATTCCGACGCGCGACCCCATGGACAAAGTGCCCTCGCGCTTCCCGGCGCCGGTGCGTCCCTCCTTCTTCTTTGGCGACGAGCATCTGTGGTCCAATCCTCCTTACGATCCGGCCGATCCGCACAACCCCATGATCGACAGCAAGGGCCGCGTGTGGCTGACTTCCAAAATCCGCGGCAACACGGAGCCGGATTGGTGCAGGGACGGCAGCAACAAATACTCCGACTGGTATCCGCTACGCAACAGCGCCCGCCAGGCTTCGATCTACGATCCCAAGACCAAGAAGTTCCAGTTGATTGAAACCTGCTACTCCACGCATCACGTGGTGATCGACAACGATCCGGATGAGACTATATATTTCAACGAGCTGAGCGGACCGGTCTTCGGCTGGATCGACTCGAAGGTTTACGATCAAACATTGGCCACCACCCACGATGAGCATAAGGCCGAACAGGCCGCTGTGGGCTGGTGCGAACAGACCGTGGACGCCAACGGCGATGGCAAGATCACGCGGCCGTGGAACGTCATTCCGCGCAACGCGGATCTGGCGTCTCTATATAACACCGATACCGGCGGCGGAGCGGTTGCTCCTCGCGCTCCGGCTCCGGCCCCTCCGGCGGCAGCGGGACGCGGCAGAGGCAGGGGCGCTCCGGCTGCGCCGTTCGATCCCAAGCTGGACGCGATGGTGTCCTTCAGCCTGTACTCGACGATGCCCAGCCCGGTGGACGACTCCGTGTGGGGCGTCGCCGAGGATTATCCGGGCTACTTGATCCGTTTGCAGCGCGGCAACAATCCGCCGGAAAGCTGCCGCACGCAGGTCTTCAAGGTGCCTGCTCCGGGCTACGATCCGCGCGGCATCGACGTCGACAGCCAGGGTGTGGTGTGGATGGGTCTCGCGGCTACCAGCCATCTGGCGGCTTTCGACGTGCGCAAGTGCAAGGACCTGACCGGCAAGCAGAAGATCGACGGCAGCCAGTGCAGGGAAGGCTGGACGCTGTACCAGACCCCCAGCCCCAAGCTGCAGGGCACGGACGTTCCAGCCGACTTCCACTACTTTAATTGGACGGACTCGCAAAATATCATGCAGCTAGGGAAAGACACACCGTTCCTAACGGGCTCCGACTCCGACTCGCTGATAGGTCTGAATCCACAGACCAAGAAGTGGACCTACTTCACCATCCCGTATCCGCTCGGTTTCTACGCGCGCGGCATGGACGGACGCATCGACGATATCAACGCCGGCTGGAAGGGCCGCGCGTTGTACTCTAATTACGGCACGCACTTCGTGTGGCAGATCGAAGGCGGCAAGGGAACCAAGGGCAAGCTGGTGAAGTTCCAGATCCGCCCGAACCCGCTCGCGCGGTAGTTCCACGGAGTAGATTCGAACCTAGCGGCCCGGCTTCAGCGTCCATCACGGCGCTGCAGCCGGGCCGCTGTGTTTCAAAGCGGCCATGGATGAGGCCTCCAGAAGTCTTGACGCCCCTGTAAAATATTGATAAGCAATGGGTAGTATTTCGGGGCAACCGGACATGAAACCGGACATAAAACCGGCAGACCGCGGCGAGCAGGTTACGCTCATGGAGCCAACCACGCTCGGGGATGGCTATCGCTACCGGAGACGCCTGATGGACATCGCCCTTGAACTTGCGCAGAAATCGGCTGGCTTCCGCCGCAGCCTTCCGGGAAGCCTCGTTGCGTCTTTCGCCAATCTCGTCCGTTCGATGAATTGCTACTACTCAAACCTCATCGAAGGGCATGATACGCACCCCGTCGATATCGAACGCGCGCTCCGAAACGATTATAGCCAGGACGTCCGCAAACGCGACCTTCAACTCGAAGCCAAAGCTCATATCGAGGTTCAAAGATGGATCGATGAAGGAGGGCTCGCAGGGATGCGCGCACTCCGCCCGGAAGGCATTTGCGAAATCCATCGCCGTTTTTGCGAACGGCTGCCCGATGACCTTCTCTGGGTCGAAGATCCGCAAACCAAGGAGCGTTGGCGCGTCGTTGCGGGCGAACTGCGCACCCGTGATGTTCAGGTCGGGAATCACGTAGCCATAAGTCCCGGCGCGTTACCGCGCTTTCTCGACCGTTTTACCCAAGTCTATGGAACGGCCGGGAAGACCGAATCCATTCTTGCGGCCGCCGCCGCGCATCACCGCCTTCTGTGGCTGCATCCTTTCCTCGACGGCAACGGCCGGGTTGCGCGCCTAATGTCCGACGCGCAGCTCTCCGAACTCCTAGACACTGGTGGTGTGTGGTCCGTTGCGCGAGGCCTGGCGCGCAATGTCGAGACTTACAAGAGCCGTCTTGCCAACTGTGATCTTCCGCGCCGGAACGACCTCGATGGGCGCGGAAATCTTAGCGAGGAGGCCCTCGGTGAGCTCACGGAATTCTTCCTGACCGTCTGTCTTGATCAAGTGACCTTTATGGAAGGCCTCATGGAGCCGGAACGTCTGCGCGCGCGCATTATGCTCTGGGCCGAAGAGGAAATCCGCCTCGGTACGCTTCCCGCCAAGTCCGGCGCCATTCTCGAAGCCGTCTTATTCCGGGGCGAGCTTCCGCGCGGCGATGTCGATTCGATCCTTGGCACCGGCGAGCGCCAAGCCCGCCGCGTGGTTGCAGCCTTGAGCGAGAAGGGCGTGCTGGTTTCCGAGAGCAGCCGCGCGCCATTGCGTCTGGCCTTTCCCGCAGCGCTTGCTTCGCGCTGGCTGCCCGGACTTTTCCCTGAACGGCTAAGCTGAATCCGCTTCTTCGGCCGGGATCGCCAGCGAGAAGGTGACTTCTTCCTGGTCCAGGCGGTCGAGGTCCAGGTCCAGGCTTCCGCCATGCGCCAGCGCGATCTTGCGCGCCACGTACAATCCCAGGCCCGATCCCGCCGTGTAGCGCCGAGCTTCCGTTCCGCGGAAGAAGCGGTCGAATATGCGCAGACGTTCGTTCTCCGGAATGCTTCCGCTGTTGGTCACTCGCGCGATGATCGTGTGGCCTTCCGCACGGACGGTGACACGGATGGTCGAGCCCGGAGCGGAGTACCGGCAGGCGTTGTCGAGCAACTGGCTCAGGGCCAGCCGCAGAAGCTCCGGGTCCGCCCTGGCCTCCAGCGGCGCCGGCGGGCGGTCCAAAATGATCGGCCGGTCGGTCGGCAGCCGCTTGTACTGGTCCACCATCGACTCCACCAGTGCCCCGATATCGACGAACTCGGTTTGAGGCCGGACATCTTCGCGATCCAGGCGCGCTACTTTCAGTAACCGCGAGGTTAGTGTCGCCAGCCGCGTGGCCTCGGCCTCCACCGTCTCTGCCATTTCGGTCTGCTCCGGGCGCAGGAAGCCGGTTTCGCGAATTCCTCCCGCTGCCGCGAGAATGGTGGAGAGCGGCGTCTTGAACTCCTGCGCCAGCGCGTCCAGAATCGCGGAGCGGTACACCTCGGTTTGTGCAGCGGCGGAGACCTCGCTGGCCTTCTGGAAGGCGCGCGTGCGCTCCCGCGATGCGGCGGCGAGCGAGATCAGAGGCCCCGCCGTCAGCTCCGGCTCCTCCAATCCCTCGAAGCCCATGGAGCCGATGGTCTTGCCGGCTACGCGCAGACTCCGCAGGGAAACGGCGGTAAGCGGATCGTCGACGTCCAGGTGCTGGAGGAAGGCGTTGCGGGTTCGCTCTCCCAGGTTCGCCCGCGAGTCGCCCAGAGTGTGCAGCTCCGCCGGGCCGCCGTCGAAGATGCTTACGGCTCGAATCCCGAACACGCCCAGGAACGGCTCAAGCAAGTGCTCCCCTACGGCCGATTCGGGCTCCAGGGCCAGTAAATGCTGCGCCAAGTGGTAAAGCCGGTCGATTCGATCCTTGTGCGACGTGGATACGCTTGCCTCTCTGCGAACCCTAGTGACAAGTTTGGTGATGACCAGCGAAGTGATCAGAAACGAAAGCAGCGCGATCAGGCTTAAGCGGCCCGCCACCCAGAACGAGAACAGCGGGTCGACAAAGAAGTAGTCCAGGCAGCCGACCGCGAGTACCGAGATCAGCGCCGATCCGGCAAAACTGCCCGACAAAGACTGCCATACAATGGCCAGCAGGTACAGCGGGCTGACGGCCATGAATGGGAGCCGCAGCCGGTAACATGCAGCCGTCAGTGCGAGGATAGCCGCGCCGGCCACCAGAGACGCCGCGAGAGCGTTTCGTTGCGGCCAACTCAAGGCCAGCCGCATCTATGATCTGCTTCTCCGGGTTCTGGCGCCACGCTTGAGCAGCGGACACATCTGATAAAACTTACCGGAAGCCGCGTAATAAAGTCATAAATGGCATAACGGCTGCTGGAAGATAGTTATGTAAATCCTTTCAGGCGCTAAACTGTTTGTCTTCCACGCATTGCTGTGCTGGCCCCGGGAACCGAGTCGCGCGCGCAC
>CAWISY010000086.1:0-6686 GCA_963838455.1 Bryobacterales bacterium | reverse complement strand
GATCCGGACGGCAATGCTACCGTGGCCACAGGAAGTTTCAATCTCTCCAGTCGCAGTAGCGCCAGCCTGGTATTACCAACTTCGATTACCGGCGCCCCCCGCCACGACTTGCTCCGCCGCCGGCAGGCGCCTGTCTCTGCTGCACCTGTTGCATCTGCCGTGTCTGCTGCGTGTGCAACTGCTGCGTCTGTTGCTGGTGCTGCTGCTCCACTTGCTGCGTTTTTGCTGGAGGAGCCTTCTGTGTCGCCAACTGCTGATGTTGCTGGTCCTGCTTCTGTTGGAGTTGCTGCCGCTGCTGGTTCTGCGTCGCGATTACGCTTTGCTGCTGCTTCTGATATTTCTGGTCCAGCTTGGGGTTCCCCGTATTCGTGGCGGAGGCTCTAACTGGCGGCAGGTCCTTAGGATGGGTGGCGAGGTTGGGGCGGGCAGTCGCGGCAACTGCGGGCGCCCCGCGGTTCGCGGAAACCCGCTGCTGAGGGTTATTGTGGGCAGCCCACTCATGTTGAGTCTGAGCAGCTACAGGCCCAACATGTCTACCGCGCGCAGCAGTCTCTTCTTGAGACGTGGCGCGAGCGTTGATCCCGCCGTTACCGCCGTTGAAGCTCACGCGATTCGTCGTCTCATTCACCCTTGAGTTGTAAACGTTGTGAATCCTGTTGGCGTCCACGCGACTCACGGCCGTGTTGTAGAAGAAGTGCCCGTTCTGCCAACGACCGCCTTCATAACCACGCCCGAAGTATCCGAAGCCATAGTCGATCCCCCCGTAGAAACCGACGGTCGGGCCCCAGTAGCCTTCGTTGAAGATGAACCCGGCGCCGCCCCAACCCCAATAGCCCGGAGTCCAGAGGTACCCGGGCTGCGGAGCCAGCACCCATGTGCCCGGCACCCAGTAGTACTCGCCATCCCAAGCCCAATAGCCTGGCGTCCAGATATAGCCGTCCCCCGGGCAAATGGGCTGCTCATAGACCGGCAGTTCAGGCGGCGCGATATTAACGGACACTCCGATTTGAGCGAAGGACCCAGTCGACAGGAATAGAATTGCTCCTGCCAACAACAGGGAACGAATGAATCGAATATACATTTCTCTTTCCTCTCGCCGATTGTCGGTCGGCTTTCGGCAAGCGCCGAGACTTTCCAATTAAGAAGCCATCCTCGTTAAACGATCCTGCGTCCTTGGAACAGGCGGATGACCAGCACAACCAACGCAAGGACCAGCAGGAGGTGAATAAAGCCACCGAACGTGTACGATGTGACCAGCCCTATCAGCCACAGCACCAGAAGAATTACGAAGAGCGTCCAAAGCATATTTTTGGTTCTCCTTTGAAAGAGTTGTTTCACTATTTCCCTCGCAACCGGGGGGCCAAAGGTAAACCGGCCGTCGGTGAGATGCGCACTCGGTGCTACTGAGGAGGGCGGCCAACATCTATCCCCGGCCGCTCCCGCGTGTCGCGGAAGGGCATGGGGAGCTTGCGCGCAATATCCGGCCAAAATTCGCGGAGGACATCGAAACGCATGCCGGTGGCGAGGGCATAGCGCTCACCTGAGACACTTTCCTCTCCACTTCAAAGAGTCCGTCGGCAACTACCAGGACGAACTGGCGCCGGAGCCTAGCCCCCCACGACCAGCACCGCGATCGCAACCGCCTCGCCGGGGTGCGCCTGGTCATAAAGGTAATACCCGTTGTCGTAAGCGATATAGAGTTCGTCGGTGTCATACCAGTTTTCCGCCCAGTCTGCCGGCCACGGGTCAACCAGAATGAATGTGTAGCCGCCGTACTGGAACTGCGGATAACCCCCAACGATGACCGGTTGCCGCCCGATGTGAAACCTATGTCCCACGCCGAAGTAGAGGCCGAAACTGGCCTGCGGAATATAGTAACCGCCATACCCGCCGCGCTGCGCCCAGGTGCGATGGTCGCTCGCCCAGTGTGAAGAGCGACTCTGCTGGAAACTGGCCTGACCCTGCCAGGCCCCCTGCGACCTCCAACCGCTCTTCTGTTGCCACGACTGCGCCTGCTGGGTCGAGCGCTGCGGCGGAGCGTAAGCATTCTGTCTCTCTGGCTGAGGCTGAGCAGCCTTGGGTTGCTGGGCGCGCTGCTGCTGCTGAGGCTGGGCCGGCTTGGGTTGCTGGGCGCGCTGCTGCTGTTGAGGCTGGGCCGGCTTGGGTTGGGCGCGCTGCTGCTGCTGAGGCTGGGCCGGCTTGGGTTGCTGGGCGCGCTGCTGCTGTTGAGGCTGGGCCGGCTTGGGTTGCTCGGCGCGCTGCTGCTGCTGAGGCTGGGCCGGCTTGGGTTGCTCGGCGCGCTGCTGCTGTTGAGGCTGGGCCGGCTTGGGTTGCTGGGCGCGCTGCTGCTGTTGAGGCTGGGCCGGTTTGGGTTGCTCGGCGCGCTGCTGCTGCTGAGGCTTAGCCTCCTGCTTGGCAGGTTCAGCCTGCTTTTCTGGCTGTTGCGGCGCCGCATACGCAGTAGCCATCATTCCGAGAAAAATGCACATTTCGGCCTTGGTGGCAACGTTTAGTAATTTCACGGTGAGACGCTCCTTCTTTCTTGAAGAGGCACGTCGATAGCCAAGTGGGGAAAAGTTCATCCCGGGAGGTCGGACTTCAGGCGCCCCTCCGCTTGCCGATCCGCCTCATCGTGATCCATATAAATCAAGATCCCCGCGGGAGATTCCCAACTTCCGCATCATCGCGTTCAGGGTTGTGCGTGGCATCCCAAGACTGACCGCTGCGGCGCTGATCACGCCGCCCTTTTCCCTCAGAATGCGCACGATGTATTCACGTTCCACTGCTGCGAGCGTGCCTCCGGCAGCTTCCGCGACTTCGGCCCGCAGTTCAGCCAGAGGAACACGGAGCTCCGGACCACGCGAGAGGATGACGGAGCGTTCAATGAAGTTCTCCAGCTCGCGCACATTCCCGGCCCATGGCCAACTGACCAAAGCCGCCATTGTCTCCGGCGGGATGGTTTCGATTTGCCGGTTCATTTCCCGGGCATACTTCTGCACGAAATGCCGCGCGAGTACAGGTATATCCTCGGAGTGATCGCGCAACGGCGGCGTGGTGATCGGGAAGACCTTCAGCCGGTAGTAAAGATCGCTCCGGAAAAGCTTGTCGCCCATCATCTGCGCCAGATTGCGATTGGTGGCAGCGACCAGGCGCACGTCGATGGGAATGGTGCGTGTGCCGCCCAATCTCTCAAACGCCTTCTCCTGTAATGCTCGCAGCAATTTGGGTTGTAGATCCAAGGGAATGTCGCCCACTTCATCCAGAAACAGAGTCCCGCCGTTCGCCAACTCAAACCGGCCGATCTTTTGACCTAACGCGCCGGTGAAGGCCCCTTTCTCGTAGCCGAACAATTCGCTTTCGAGTAACCCGGTTGGAATGGCGGCACAGTTCAGGGTGATGAAAGGATGGCCCGCGCGAAGACTGGTTTGGTGAATGGCGCGCGCAACCAACTCCTTTCCCGTGCCGGTTTCCCCCAAAATCAACACCGTCGCATCGGTGGGGGCAACCGTTTCCACCGCCTCCAAAACCCGCCTCATGGCGGCGCTTCGGCCAACGATCTCCTGGTAGGGATTTATTTCTGGCTGGCTTGCCGCGCAGTGCATCGTGTTTGTCTCCTCGCTGAAATTCGGAGTCCCGGACCCAACCGCTGGCGCTCAAATGACCGTATTTGGTCGATCGATGTCAGTACCGCAAGCGAGCCTCCACGGATTGCTGCGTTTGCGGTGAAGCAAACAAATGCTGCGGCGGCGATTAGTTTTGTTCGGCTTGCGCGGAAATGCGCGGCACCACGATGATTTGGGCCATATCACTCAAACCCCCTACACTTCGCTTGAATCCGGGACAGTGCCCAACGTGGCGCTAAATATGCTTCTTTGATGTTGCGGCCGGCCATGCCGTGCCTGCATGGATTTGACACCGCGGGACCGTTCCGCGAAGGAGGTTTGTTATGAGAATGAAGTTAAGACACAGTTTTTGGATTCTGGCAATTGCCGGTTCCATGAGTGCCGCCGCTTTCGCGGCGGACGAAATCAAGGTGGCGGATAGGCTGGACGCCGCCGCGGACACACTGACCGATATGATGACGGCTTCCGACAAAGGGATCCCTCAGGACCTGCTTAACAAAGCGCACTGCGTGGTGGTCATTCCGGGCATGAAAAAAGCCGGATTCATTTTCGGCGCAAAGTATGGCCTGGGGTTCGCGGCCTGCCGCGAGCACGGTGGCTCGGGCTGGAGCGCGCCGGCCGCGATGCGGGTGGAAGGCGGAAGCGTCGGTTTTCAGATTGGCGCTTCGGAGACGGATGTCATTCTGCTCGTGATGAACGACGGCGGAATGAAGCACCTGTTGTCCGACAAGTTTACGATCGGCGGCGAGGCCACCGCAGCGGCCGGCCCAGTTGGCAGGGACGCCGGCGCGCAGACGGACGCCATGATTAACGCCGAGATGCTGTCGTATTCCCGCTCGCGCGGGTTGTTCGCCGGGATCTCGCTCGAAGGCGCGACGCTTCGTCCGGATGAGGGGACCAACCAGGAACTCTACGGCCGCGCGGCGACCAATCGTGAAATCCTGACCGGCGACTTCAAGACTCCGCCGGCCGCGGGAAAGTTTGAACACGCGCTGCATCGGGAGTCGCCCGAACGGAGCCAGTAGGTTCACGCGACTCGTCCTTGGCCTAAACTTGTCTTGGAACTCTGTTCTGGGACTTCTGTTGTAGAACATCGGGCGAATGAAGCTTTTTCTGTGCCAGCGTTGCGCGCAGCTCCTGTATTTTGAAAACCGGCAATGTCAGAACTGCGGTCACCGGCTCGGTTACCTGCCGGAGATCGGCACGCTTTCCGCGGTGGAGCCGGACGGGCGAGGGTGGCGCGCTCTGGCCTCGCCCGCCGGCAGCTACCGCTTCTGCGCCAATGCCGGCTACGATGCCTGCAACTGGCTGGTTGCGGCTGACTCACCCGAGGACTTCTGCGGCGCCTGCCGCTACAACCGCACCATCCCCGACCTCACGCGGCCGGACAACCTGGCGCGCTGGCGCAAGTTCGAGCTGGCAAAGCATCGGTTGTTCTATACGCTGATCCGGCTACGTCTCCCGCTGCCCAGCCGCCACGAAGATCCTCAGCGGGGGCTGACCTTCGATTTCCTGGCCGACGCCCGGTTAGGAGGTGGCCATCAGGTGATGACCGGCCATAAGGATGGCCTGATCACCGTGAATCTGGCCGAGGCCGATGACGCCGAGCGTGAGAAGCTCCGATTGGAGATGGGCGAGACCTATCGGACTCTGCTCGGCGATTTGCGCCATGAGGCCGGCCATTATTTCTGGGACCGGCTGGTGCGTGACGCGGCGCGGCTGGAAACGTTCCGTGAGGTCTTTGGCGATGAACGCCAGGACTACCGGGGAGTCCTGCAGGCGCGTTACGCCAGTGGCCCGGCGCAAAACTGGCAGCACAGCTATATCAGCAGCTACGCAGCGGTACATCCCTGGGAAGACTTTGCCGAAACATGGGCGCATTATCTGCACATCATCGACACGCTCGAAATGGCGCTCGCTTTTGGGATACGCATTCGGCCCGGAATTGACCAGCGGTCTGGCTCCAGCGCTGCATTAGACTTCGATCCGCACGACCCGGGCAGCATCGATCGTCTGGTAGAAGCATGGCTGCCCCCGACCTTCGCGGTGAACTCCCTGGTCCGTTGCATGGGAGAGCCGGATTTCTATCCCTTCGTTCTATCCCCGCAGGCCGTCGCCAAACTGGGGTTCATACACCAGCTTGTGCATCAGAATCGCCGAGGCTGATTTAGATCTGAGCTGGCCGCTGGCGATGGACTTGGAGTTGCTCGATGTGAAGTTGCTCGATACGGACTGGGGACGGTGGAAACTTAGCGAATGAGCGCGTCGTGGATGTCTAAGGGGATCTCGAACGGGAGGTCGAAACGAGGACCTTTGATCTTCCTCGCCATCCTGCTGGCATCGCTCCTGCCCGGCCTGTTACGGATTGCCTGGCCGTTCCTGACCCCGTTCCTGCTGGCTTCGATTCTTGCCATTGTGATCCATCCGGCGAATAAATGGCTCAGCCGTCGAGTCCATCGGCTCGGGGTAGCCACATTCCTCACCACCTTTACGACCGTGGTTTTACTGGGTCTCGTCCTCGCGTCCGTAGGCGTCGCTTTGGTTCAGGAATTGACAACCACCTACGACGGGCTGAGCCGGCGTTCTCTGGAGGAAGGCGGCTGGCCGGCTCTGGTGACACACACTGCCGATCGGGTTGTCGATGCCTTGGCCACGCGCTTGCCCCTCAACGCAGAGGCGATTCGGGCGGAGCTCCAAGATGGCATGCGGACGTTCACGGGATTCCTGCGAAACAATGTCGGCGCCGGGGTTGGTGACGTGACATCCGTTTTGGTGACGGGGCTGCTCACGGCCATCTTTCTTTACTTCCTGCTCCGGCACGGAGCAGACTGGATCGCACGGCTGGCTGCTCTGACTCCGCTCGCTCCGCGCGTCACCGCCAGTCTTTTGAAGACCGTGCATGACTCGGTTGTGGCGAATGTGAACGGCGTGCTGGCGGTCGTTTGCGGCCAGGGCCTGTTTCTCGGCCTAGGTTTCTGGATTGTCGGCGTTCGCTCTCCCGTGCTGTGGGGCGCGATCGGTGGACTGGCCTCCATCGTGCCGGTCGTGGGCAGCCCGCTGGTC
>CAWISY010000085.1:0-13633 GCA_963838455.1 Bryobacterales bacterium | reverse complement strand
GGGCGCTTCCGTTCACGATCTTCTGCCCGTTGAGTTGCGTGATCACGTCACCGGTCTTCACGCCGCCGCGGCTTGCCGGAGAGTCCGGGCGTGACCTCGGAGACGATGGCTCCGGTCGCATCCTTGAGATTGAAGAAGTGCGCATTGTCGGGCGTGACGTCATTCATGCCGATGCCCAGGTAGCCGTGCTCAACCTTGCCGTTCTTGATGATCTGATCGGCGGTGGCGCGCACGATCTGCGAGGGAATCGCGAAGCCCGCGCCGGCAAACGATCCGCTGTTGGAGATGATGAAGGTGTTGATGCCCACCAGCTCGCCATGCGCATTCACCAGCGGACCGCCGGAGTTGCCGGGATTGATGGCGGCGTCGGTCTGGATGTATCCGCCCGGCTTGCGCGCATTATCCGAGTAGGGGTTCGGCCGGTCGACGGCGCTGACGATGCCGCGGGTGACCGAAAACTGGAAGTAGCCGAAGGGGCTGCCGAAGGCCAGCACGGTCTGGCCGGGTTCCAGCTTGGTCGAGTCTCCCCAGACGATGCTGGGAAGGTCGGTTGCGTTCACCTTGAGCACGGCAAGATCGGTCAGCTTGTCCACGCCGACGATCTTCGCGTTCAGGATGCGGCGATCGTGCAGCGTCACCCGGATCTCCGTGGCGCCATCGACCACGTGATCGTTGGTCACGATGTAGCCGTCCGGCGAGATGATGATGCCGCTTCCCACGCCATGCTCGATCTGCGGCTGAGAGGGTTGCTGGAACAGGGGCCCGAAGAACTGTTGAAAGCCCGGCGGAAGGCCCTGCATCTGGGCGCCGGAGGTACGAGTCGCTGGAACTCTTCGAGGTCACGGCGACGTTGACGACCGCGGGGGTTACCTTCGCGGCAACCGCCTCCATCGCATGATCGAGCGAGGTGAGCGCCGAAACGCTGTTGTCGTCCAGCGCGGTTGCGGCGTGAACGCTTCCGTGGCCGGCGAAAATCGCGGCGCCCAAAGCGAATGCGCCCACGATTGCTGCGGGAAGGGCCAGCTTTTTTGCGTTGGCTACTAAATGATTAGTTGATGCGGACATGGAATCTCCTCCTGGTTGAAGTTGCGGTTAGATTTGAACGATCAGCCAGCCGTTCGGCGATCGCAACGGCGGCATACGAAGAGCGGCGATCCTGGGAGACGGCGATGATTACTGGCGGAGGCGGCCCGGAATCTTCCCACTCCGTGAGCAAAAACCAGGCGGTCTGGCTTGGGAGGGCACGGGGCCGTCTCACCATCTGCTTGACGGCTGGACGCCGATGAGCCGAGCTGTATGCAGTTTGCCGTCTCTGAGGCAGGACGGCCTTGACCAGTTCCGGGGAGCCGCTGAATTCTCGAAGGTCGATCTGCTGAACGCCCGCCGCCGGGATCGAGCGCGGCCTGCAGCGGCGGCTTGCGCCGGCGGAGCAAAGCTCAACAAGCTGTGGGCTGCGGGCCAGAGCAGCGGCGCCCGCCAGCACGCCGAGCATCAAGCCGCCGGTCAAAACCGCTCCTTGCTTGCCGCCCATGGGCTGCTGCGGCCGCCGCAGAATGCGATGCATGCGCCGCACCAGCTCCGGCCGCCGCTCCCAGGCGCCGAGCGCCAATGAAAGGCTGCGGCGAAAGCATCGAATACTCCGCCAGGCGGGTGAGACAGATCGCGTAGGCCTTGCGGGCGCCGGTCGAGAGCAGGACGCGGTCGTCGCAGGCAAGCTCCCGCTCCGCGCAGAGCCGGCGCTCCACCCAAAGCAGCGCCGGATTCAGCGGGAAGAGACACCAGGCCCGCCTTCTGCAGCAGATTGGTCCAGTCGTCGGCGCGGCGCAGGTGCTCCATCTCGTGCATCACCACCTGCCGCAATTCGCTGGCGCTCAAGCTGCTCGGGCAGGCCGGCGGGAAGAAGAATGCGCGGGTGAAAGAAGCCGAAGACGCTGGGACGCTCGACCTCCGCCGAGGTGCAAAGCTCCGCCTTGCGGCCGAGTTTGCTTCCATGCCCACCTGGAGCAATGCGCTGCAAATGCCGCATCCGGCGCGCAAGGGAATAGCCCGCGCCGCCAGGCCATGACCGCGCATGGCGCCCGCGACCAAATACGCCCCTCTCCACAGAGAGAGCAGCGCCCATACGCCGGCAATCGCCACGGCCCAGAGCGGGTCAACAAGGAAAGGGGAAGGACGGAAACCGGCGTCCGCGAGCCGCTCGCTCCGGTCGAGGGCAGAGCCTGCAGGATCGAGGGAAGAACGTGCAGCAGCACCAGCAGAAGAAAGACGTTCGTCCAGACGACCGACCGGGCGGCCGCGCTCAAGCCGGGCAGCAGGCGCAGGCACAGCGCCACGCATCCGGCCAGAACAACGCCTTCCCAAATGGCAGAAAAGAGAACTCCCGCCGCGGAGGCCGACAAGAGCGAGATCGTCATGCAGCAGCGGGCCCATCTAGAACTCCTCCGCGGCCTGGCCGGGATGCTCTTCCGGCAAACTCGCAATCGCCTCCTTCAGCCGCTTCAACTCGTCGGGGCGGAGTTCATCGTCGCCCAGCAGCGAGAGCAAAAGCCGCTCGCGGGAGTTGCCGAAGAAGCGTTGCAGCACATGGCGAACCTCCGACCGGCCGGCTTCGAGTTCGCCAATCGAGGCGCTGTAGAGGAATGCCCTGCCCTCCTGCCGGTGGCTCACGTAGCCCTTCGTCTCAAGAATCCGGATGGTTGTGAGGACCGATGTGTAGGCCAGCTCCGTTTCGGCCGAGGTTGCGGCCACCATCTCCGCGACCGTCGATTCTCCGCGGTCCCAGAGGACCTTCATCAGCCGAAGCTCGGCCGGGGTCAGCGTGATGGATTTCTTTGGCGGCATGGAAGCTGAAGATTCGGCACAGCCTGCTGGCCGATCTTTCCTAGCTATAGGACGCTCAACTAATCATTTAGTTACAACTGTTGTTTGAAGTTTTTTCCCGAGGCTTCGTCACGGACCAGGCTGCGCCGGCGAGAGAACTCCGCAAGTGGCTGAATTTCAGCCGCTTGCCCGTCTGCTTCCTCTGACCAGCGCTTGCGGACCGCATTCCCGACCGCGGCCTAGAGCGATACGATGATGAGAGGCATCGAGAGCACGTCTCGCCTGGAAGCCGTGCTCGCCGGAATTGCAGCTTCGCGGCTGACCGAGCGCCCGGACGAGAAGCGGCAGCCGTTGATGTCGATCCAAGCCGACCTGGCCCTCCGGATTTCCGGCGATGCACGGTCTGCATTGCCTTCCAACTTGGGAACGACGTCATGAAACAGGAGGCTTTCGATGACCGCTGAGTTGATCCACCGGCTGCACTTTGCCTTCACCATCACCTTCCACTATCTGTTTCCCCAGCTCACCATGGGCCTGGCGCTGCTGATCGTGGTGCTCAAGTCGGTGGCGCTCAAAACGGGCAGCGAACAGTGGGACCGCGCGGCGCGTTTCTGGGGGCGCATCTTCGCCATCAACTTCGTCTTCGGCGTGGTCACCGGCATTCCCATGGAGTTCGAGTTCGGCACCAACTGGGCGCGGTTTTCGCAGCTCTCCGGCGGAGTGATCGGCCAGCCGCTGGCCATGGAAGGCGTCTTCAGCTTCTTCCTGGAGTCGGCCTTCCTGGGCCTGTTTCTCTATGGCGAAAAACGCATCTCCAAGCTGGATGCACTGGTTCTCGGCGGTCATGGTCTTTGTGGGATCGTGGATCTCGGGATTCTTCATCATCGTCACCGACGCCTGGATGCAGCATCCGGTGGCCTATGACCGGCTGCCCAACGGCCAATTCGAGGTGGTCAGCTTCTGGCAACTGCTGCTGAATCCCTGGGCGCTGCTGCAATACGCGCACAACATGACCGGCGCGGTCGTCACCGGCTCGTTTGTGATGGCCGCCGTGGGCGCCTTTTATCTGCTGGAGGGGCGGCGCGAAGACTTCGGCCGCATCTTTCTCAAGGTGGGCGTGATCGCCGGCGTGATCGCCTCCATCGCTCATCATCTTTCCCACCGGCGACCTGCACGGCAAATACGTGGCGCACAACCAGCCGGCCGCCATCGCCGGCATGGAAGGCCTCTTTCACAGCCGAGAGCGGCGCGGGGCTGGTGCTGATGGGCCAGCCCAACGAGGAGACCGGCCAGATCGACAACCCCATCGTCGTCAACGACGTGCTGAGCTTTCTCATCTACGGAACCACCAAGGCCGAGGTGAAGGGCCTGGACCAGATTCCGCCGCGACCAGTGGCCCACCGCGCTGCCGCTGCTCTTTTACGCCTACCACATCATGGCCGGCCTGGGAACCTGGTTTGTGCTGCTGATGATCGTCGTCGGCATTTCTGCTCTGGCGCAGGCGGCTCTACACAGCGCGCTGGGCGCTGTGGGCGCTGCTGCTCAGCTTTCCGCTGCCCTACATCGCCAACACCGCCGGCTGGATGACCGCCGAACTCGGCCGCCAGCCGTGGCTCATCTACGGCCTGATGCGCACCAGCGAGGGCTACTCGAACACCGTCTCGGCCGGCAACGGACTCTTCACGCTGCTGGGCTTCATGGGCCTCTACGCGCTGCTGGGCCTGCTGTTCACCGTGCTGATCTACCGCGAGATCAGCGACGGCCCGGAGCCGAAGGCCGCTCGAAGCCGAGCGGTTCATGCCGATTGACGGCTGCACGCTCTCGCTTGAGGACTTGAAGAGAAAGGAGCTTCGCCATGATGGGTTTTATCTGGTTCTGGCTGGTTGCCGTGATGATCGTCGGCTACGTGGTGCTCGACGGCTTCGACCTGGGCGTGGGCGTGCTTCATCTGTTCCTGGTCCGCACCGAAGCGGAGCGCCGCACCACGCTGGCCAGCATCGGCCCGGTCTGGGACGGCAACGAGGTCTGGCTGCTGGCCGGCGGCGGCACGCTCTACTTCGCCTTTCCGCTGCTCTACGCCTCGGCCTTCAGCGGCTTCTATCTGCCGCTGATGATCGTGCTCTGGCTGCTGATCCTGCGCGGCGTCAGCCTGGAGCTGCGCAACCACATCGAAGTGGGCGTCTGGCGCGCGCTGCTGGACGGCGTCTTCGGCCTTGCCAGCGCCCTGCTCACCATCTTCTTCGGCGCCGCCCTGGCCAATGTGCTGCGCGGCGTTCCGCTGCAGGCCGACGGCTACTTCTTTCTGCCCCTGTGGACCAACTGGCAGCCCGGCGCCCATCCCGGCATTCTCGATTGGTACACCGTGATCGGCGGCCTGGTGGCGCTGGTCGCGCTCACCCTGCACGGCGCGCTCTGGCTCACCATCAAGACCTCGGGCGAGCTGGCCGAGCGCGCCCGCCGCATCGTCACCCGCTCTGGCTGCTGCTGGCGGCGCTTACCGTCGTCAGCCTCGTCGCCACCATCGCCGTGCGCCCGGCCAGCCTGAACAACTACTTCAATTACCCGGTCACCTTCATCGTTCCCGTGGGCGTCGTCGCCTCGCTGGCCGGCATCTGGTTCTTCAATCGCGAAGGCGCAGCCGGTGAAGGCGTTTCTCTCCTCCTGCCTCTACCTGTTCTTCATGCTGGCCGGCGCCTGCTGGGGCCTTTATCCCACGCTGCTGCCCGCCACCACCGGCGCCGATCGCGACATCACCCTCACCCGCGCCATCTCCGGCCCGCACACGCTCGCCGTCGGCCTGGTCTGGTGGAGCTTCGGCATGGCGCTGGCCGTCGGCTACGTCGTCTTTGTCTACAGCAAGTTCCGCGGCAAGGTGGATCTGCACGCTGCCGGAGAATGATCAAGCTGAAAGCCCGCATTTCTCGGCCTTATATAGATCGAAAGATATAGATCCTCCTATATCCCTACGCGAATTGTGAGCGGGCTGAAGATATGCCAACATCCTATGAGAGGCCGGCCTGCTGCTACGGCTGGCCCGCCGTTTCGACCAGAAGTTGGAATGAAACGGAAATAGATCGCGCACCCAATCGGCGTTGCGCCTACACGGCGCCGTCTTTGTTGATGGGAGAGAAAAAAGCGATGAGCGGGAGTTGGAGCAAAGGAGTCGCAACATGAATTGGACAAAATCATTGACGCGAATTTTTGGTTTCGCGACCTTGGCCTTTCTGTTGAGCGCAGTGAATGCGATTGCGCAGAGCGACCAGGCCACGGGGACCTTGAAGGTCCATGTGGATCCCAAGCAGGCGTACGTGTTTGTAGATGGAAATGCCATTCGCGACGGCATCAAAAGATCGTCTTGAGCGCCGGGGAGCACAGCATTGGGGTTTACAACTACGGATACACGCCGGACCTGCGAAAAGTGAATGTTGAAGCTGGAAAGACCGTCAGCGTGGACTTTGACCTTCAAAAGAGCGGGGGCCGGGTGAGCGGGCCGTTCGGCGGATATCGAATTGAAGGGGCATCCACGGGCGGCCGTTCTGCTCAACGGCACTACGCCCGACTACTTCGTCGGTCACGTCGACGAGTTCGATAACAACTTTCTGATGCACCAGTGGCTGCTCGTTCACCCCGGAAAATACCAGGTAACCGTTACGCGGGAAGGCCGGACGATCTGGTCTGGCCCCGTAACTGTCGATGCGGGGCAGAGAGCTGTCGTCTATCTGAACGATGACGGAAAGATCAAGATGAGGAGCTTCAAAAAGGGCCTCACGCTCGGACCGCAGCCGCGGTTCGATGCCGGTATAGCCACTGCAATGGTTCCGATTGCGCCCGTCACCGCGCAACTCGCTGCATCGCAGTCGAAGATTGGCTGCGGCCAGAAGGACACCTTGAACTGGAAGGCCTCGAATGCGGTGGCGACATCCATCACCGATCTTGGCAGCGTGCCGATGAGCGGCGATCGCGCTGTGAACCCAACGCGGACGACGACATATCAGCTTGTGGCGAGAGGTCCCGGAGGCATAGTCAAGCAGGATGTGACGATCGACGTCAATCCGCAGCCGCTTCCGACGATCGCGCTCAGCCAGCCTGAAGTGCGCTACCACAAGATCGGAGACAAGGTCGTCGAAGACACTTCAGCAACTCTGACCTGGTCTGCTCCTAACGGCAGCAAGGTCACGATTCAGCCACTGGGCACTGTCGCATCCAGCGGCAATGAGATCATTCAAGCAACGCCTGGGACCACCGACACAGGCCCGGTTGACCGGGAGATCACCTACACGCTCACTGCGGCCGGCGCGTGCGGAACCCAGACGCAAAGCGCAACCCTGCATGTAGTCGGGTCCATCGATCCGGCGCCGCCTGTCAAGCTGGTGAGCCTTTTTTATCCGACCGCCTATCCCGAGCGGCGCCATCCTAAAATCGGGTTGGTTTCCAGCGAGGAGCAGGCTCTGCAAAAGGCGGCCGCGACCTTCAAGCGCAACGAACAGTTCGATCAGCAAAACGAGCTGACGATCGTTGGGCACGCCGATGTGCGAGGCTCCAGCAAATACAATATGGCGCTGAGCAAGAGGCGAGCGATGCTGGTGAAGAGCCTGCTCATCAAGCAAGGCATCGCAGCCGACAAGATTGAGACTCGGGCGGAAGGCAAAGCCCAGCAACTCTCCAAAAGAGAAGTGGAGCAACTTCAGACGCAAGACCCGCAACAACCAAAGAAGTGGATGACCAAGCGGGAGAAGGCGACATGGCTTGCCTATAACCGCAGAGTTGACATCCTTCTTGAGCCGAAAGGACAGGAATCGGCGCAGATCTACCCGAACGACGCTCCTGCGGCACGCATTGTGTGGGAGAGAAAAGTCCCCAACCTCACGGCGGTAGAAGCCGCGTCTAAGATGACTCAGGGCGGCCAAGTCGCTCAGATGCATAGTCCGTCCAACTGAAATTGCGAGTAGCTCCCATGTCTTCTCTGCCTTGGTGGTCTCGGGCGCGGCACACAAGCCGCGCCCAAATCAAAAGAGTCTTCGGAGAACCTGATACACAAGAGCGAAACGCCAAGCGGCTTCCCCTCGCTGGCACTGCGATTGCCGCCTCCCTCCTGTGGGGAGGCGCAATCCTGCTTGTTGAATTGATCAATCGGGCAGGCTCGGCTCATTAACAAACCTTTCGCGCCGCCAAAGATCCGCCGATTCCATTTAGAGGGAGCTCTCGCTAGCGCCTATCCCATAAACAGGCCTTGAAGGGGCGTGGCTTCAGCCGTGCCGCCGGTCGGCAGCAAAATCACGGGCCTTATTGAATACTGCGTAAGGAATGTTCGCACCAACGCGCCGGAGGCGCAGAGCTGGTTAGCCCCGCGCTTCAGCGAGGGGGAAATGGATTCCAGCAGTTCGTTATAGAGTCCCGTAGGGACGGCGCAAGAACATGGATTTATGCAGGAACCAATAACCCTCTTGGGAAAGCCTGAGGCGCCACAGCGTTTATGAAACAGCTTAGCTTCTCCGGTCGCTCACATCAAGCCCGCGTTCACACAGTAGCAATGAGCCGGCAATTGCAGTGCGCCGGATTCATTCGCTTTCGCAATCCCCCTCGTCGTGGCGAGGTTGTCGCCACGATGGGAGATGGATTGTCTTCGATTTGCGACACCCTGGCGCGGCTCGTCCTCAGCCGGGATCTCGCACCGGCTCTAACTCCGGACCTTGACAATCAGATTCATACTGACTGGTACTGGCCGATTGTCCAACATCGCCGGGATGAACCGGTGATCGCGCACCGCGGCGATTACAGGTCCATTCAAGGCTGGGTCCGCCGATTTGATGACCTCGATATTCTTGGCCCTGCCCCTCCTGTTGAGGTTGATCTTCAGAACGACGACGGCAAAGTGCGGGAGATCGGGTAAATCGTTGGTGAAGTCGGGTTGGGGGGAGTTAACGATCTGGGCCGGCATGATCGATGATCTCACCGGCCGGATTTGGGTTCGAATTGCGGCGTCGGTCGCAGGCGAGCTTGCGACTGCGGCCGTGGCGAACAGCACGGTGGATAGCAGGGCGCTTGCTTTCAAGATTCGACGCATTGGAGTTCCTCCTACTCAAATTAGACGCATTTTGTCCTGATTTGTTTTGATTTCACCAGAGCGGGAATGCCTTCAAGAGGGAGGCGCCGGTTGCCTGCGGACGCTCTTCTCTGGGGTCTCGCAGGACGGCCGGCTTTACGGAATTGCGTGCCGATGCTAGCTTTGAATTGAGGCGCTTCGCCGAGTCGATCCACGCGCCCACGCAAGAGCCCTGACGAAAGGTTCTTCGTGCCATGTCCCCAAACGAGAAACCAGGACGGCGGATTGGCGGCTCCCTCGCCATCGGCGTATTCGTTGCCCTGGCCAGCTTCGCTCTGGATGTTTTCTTCGATCGCAGAGATGGGACTCTGGCGACCAATGCCCTCAACGATCTGACGATTGGCGTAGCGGCTGCCTTGCTGGCGCATTTTTGGGTTTCGCGCCGGGACGCAAAGCATCAGCAAATCCGTTCCGCGGAACGGCTCATGCAGGATGCGATCCACAAGGAACGCAAGCGAATCGCTCTCGAAATTCACGACACGGTAGGTCAGGCGCACGCCGCTGCGATGATGCACCTGGAGTTGGCGAGCGATTCCCTGGCAGCGAATGAGGAGGCACAGCAGCATGTGCGACGCGCATTGCAGTTGCTTTGCGGGAGCATGACGGAGATGCGGTGCGCGTTGTGGGATCTATATCCGGAGGAGTTGCAGAAGCTCGATCTGAAAAGCGCAATCGAGAGCATGGTCAAGGACTTGACGGCCAGCAACGGGCTCACCGTGCGTTTTTCCACCGATGGATCGATCCGCCGGCTTCCTCTCGAAATAGAGAAGGCGCTGCTGAGAATCTGCCAGGAAGCTCTGTCAAACACCGTCAAACATGCCGGGGCGCGCGAGGTGAGAATTGAATTGCTTGTCGATTCCGGACAGGCTCGGCTCAGCGTAGAAGACAACGGTCAGGGGTTCAGGCCTGATCAGCACGCGGAGAGCCTGGGCCTGACATCGATGCGGAACCGTGCCCACGCCCTGGGGGGCGTTTGGACGATTCACAGCCAACCGGGCAGCGGAACCGGCGTCCACGTTTCGATCCCCGTTCCCGCCGCGATGGATTGAAAGGGAAGCGATGATGGAACCTTCTTGCATTCATATCGTGATCGCCGACGATCACTCCATCGTTCGCGAAGGCCTGTCGGCAGTCATCCATCGCGAACCGGGGATGGAAGTGATCGCCGAAGCCTGCAATTGGCCGGAGGCCGTGGACAAGGTTGTCCAGCATCGGCCGGAGATCGCGGTGCTGGACCTGCACATGCGCGGGATGGAGCCCGCTGACGGAATCGCGGCGATTCGCCGCGGATACCCGGCGGCGCGGATGATTGTTTACTCGGCATTCAGCACCGACGAAGAAGTCTTCCAGGTGTTTTCCGCCGGCGCGCGCGGGTATGTGCTGAAAGGCGAGTCCGGCCGGGAAGATTTGCTCGCAATGCATCCGCGCCGTCTCTCGCGGGGAAACCTGGGTGCACCCGCTGGCCGCGGGACGGCTTGCGGCGCGCGCAACGGCGCCAAGCCTGACTCCGCGGGAGATCGATGTCCTTCATCTCATGGCGGTCGGCAAATCCAACAAGGAAATCGGATCGTCCCTTCGCGTGACGGAGGGAACGGTGAAGGTTCACGTCAACCATATCCTCGCCAAACTCGGCGTGGCCGGGCGCGTCGAGGCCACCGTGGTCGCGGTTCAACGCGGATTCGTCCGCCTCATGGGAAACCGCCAGGCCCGGGCGCGCGGCGTCAGGCAGGGCAATGGACCATCCTCTTTCTTTCCCTCCTAGCGGAGTTGCCTGCGCTTGACCGTCGTCGCAAGTCGGGCGAAGCGGCGAGCCCGCAGCAGGCCTGCAAGAATTGCAGGCAGTCGCGAGCACACAGCGCCCGCTCTTTGGCAAGTTGTGCCGCAACGGTGAGACAGGCCTTAGGCAGAAGTTATTTCATCGTCAAGCTCGCCGCACCCACGCTGGCGCGCTCGGCCAGGCGTCCGGCCACTCGCTCCTGGTTGCGCAGGCGCGCGGCATCCACCAGCATCTTTCCCGCCCAGCGGTAGACGTTGAATTGAACCAGGAGCGACCGCATCGACCTCATGCGATCCCGCTGTTCGTCCTCCGGCATGGTCAGCGCGGCGGCCAGCGCCTCGCTGCTGCCTTCCAGATCGTAGGGATTCACGATGAGCGCTTCGGTCAGTTCCCGCGCGGCGCCGGTAAACTCGCTGAGGATCAGCACGCCTTTCAGGTCAGTGCGCGCGGCCACAAATTCCTTGGCCACCAGATTCATGCCGTCGTGCAGGCTGCTCACGTAGCAAAGATCCGCGGCTCGATAGAAGCGAAAGACCTCCGGAGGCTCGTGGTGCGAGCGAAGCATGATGATGGGCTTGTAGTCTTTTGTTCCGAAGCGCAGGTTGATGCGTTCGGCCAGGCTCTCCACGGCTTCGTTGAGTTGCCTGTATCGCTCGATCTTGGTCCGGCTGGGCGCGGCCAGTTGCGCGAAGCTGAACCGGCCGCGAAACTCCGGATGCCGCTCCAGCAGCAGTTCCACCGCCAGCAGGCGCTCCTCGATGCCCTTGGTGTAGTCCAGGCGGTCCACGCCGATGCCCAGCAGCGCATTGGGCTTCAATCCAAATTCGCTGCCACACCTGCGCGCGGCACTCCTCGGGGCTGGGCGCCGTCTCCACCCAGCGGACCGGCCATTCAAGCGAGATCGGATAGGGACGGACCAGCGTGCGGTGTCCCTGCATCACCACCGCGTTCTGCTCCCGGTCTCTGCGCGTTTCCAGATAGCGGTCCACGGAATCCAGAAAATTGTTGCAGTGGAGCTGCGTGTGGAAGCCGAGAATGCTGCTTCCCAGCAGGCCTTCCAGCATTTCGTTGCGCCAGGGACAGATGCCCATCCGCTCGGCATTGGGCCAGGGAATGTGCCAGAAGACAATGACGGTGGCGGCGGGCAGGCGCTTGCGAATCATCGCGGGCGCCAGGGCGAAGTGATAATCCTGCACCAGGATGATGGGATCCTTCGAGTCCACTTCGCTGCACACCGCGTCGGCAAATTTCTGGTTGACGGCGCGGTACTGCCGCCAGTCCTCGGCGCGGAAGACGGGCCGCGCGTGCGCCACGTGGCAGAGCGGCCACAGCCCTTCGTTGGAAAAGCCGTAGTAGTAACCTTGCTGTTCTTCTTCCGAGAGCCAGACGCGCCGGATGTGATACGACTCTTCATCGGGCGGCACGCGCACGTGATCGTTGCGGTCCACCGTTTCGCGATCGGCGCTGCCGCTTCCGTGGGCCACCCAGACGCCGGAGCAGGCGCGCATGATTGGTTCGAGCGCGGTGACCAGGCCGCTGGCCGGATGCTGGACTTCGATTCTGCCTTCTGCTGTGTACTGATGGATGTACGGCTCGCGGTTTGCCAGGATGACGATCTTCTCTCCATGCAGGTGCCGGTTCAGGGTCTGCTTCAGGCGCTCCGCCGTCCACAGCCCGGGAGCGTCCTCCCGATCGTTGGCCATGCGCCCGACCAGCTCGCGCATATCGCTGAGAATGGGCTGAAACTCGCGGCTGTGCTTGCCTCCGCCGCGCAGCAGGCTGCGCAGTTCCATGCTCCAGTCGGAGCGCGCCCGCTTTGCCACCAGAAGGGGCACGCCGAAGGCCATGACGGCCAGAATGCCGAAGACCACGATCAGGAAGGTCTGCGCCGCTTCCTCGCGCCGTTCAATAAAGCTAAGGTCGTGCACCAGAACCGCGAATCCAAGTTCTTGTCCCTGCGCCAAGATGGGCATGGCGCTCACCTGAACGCGGCCGGTGGGAAGCGTCGCGACCGTGCTCCACTCGTGAAACTCCGGGTTCGCATTGCCCGCGCGCGGCATCGGCGTTGCGAACGCGCGCCCCACCGCCAGGCAACTGAACTCGTCGGGAAATCCTGGAGTGCTCGATCGCGTGCGTCAAGTCCGCATTGCACGCCTCCGCGCCCATCACGCGCTCGTCGTGCGCCAGGGACACCAACTGCTTCTGAAGATTTCCCGGGTCGTTCCATGCATCCGCCAGCGACTGCCGGGCGCCGATCAGCACCAACTGGGCGCGCGAATTGACGTCGCGTTCAAACCATTCGCGCGCCGTCGTTTGCACCACGCCGGACGCCGCCCAGGTCAACAGAGCCAGGCCGACGATCAGGGCGAGGATGAATCGCGCCACGCGTGTCATACTTTTATTGAAACATGCCACCCGCTGATAGGGGAGCCTAAAATGCGGCTTGAAGATCTGGGGCTGATCGGGAACTGCCAATTCTCCGCACTGATCCACAACAGCGGGGAGATCGTCTGGTGCTGTCTTCCCCGCTTCGATTCAGAGCCGGTATTTTCGACGCTCTTGGACAGCAAGGATGACGGACGCTTCGGTCTTCAAAAGCGTAAAGGCTGGCTGGGCGGGTTGCTCGTCAGCGAGCTTTGGTCTTCAACTCCCGCAGGCTCTCGACGGATGGATTCTGCTTCTCATTGAGAGTGCGATGGGAGAAGCGCGCCGCAAGCAATGTGTCGATTGCCAACCGTCCGGGACCAAAGATCAAAATCAGCAAAGCAGCAAACCAGAAGGTGTAGGGGTCCGCGCCGTAGAATTTTCCCGGATCGGCGAGGATGCTGCCCAGCGCCTCGCGGTCTCCCGCCACATACGCGATCGACATATCGAAGAACAGGACCAACGCGACAACGCGCGAGCCAAATCCCAAGGCCAGCAAGATTCCTCCA
>CAWISY010000084.1:0-15007 GCA_963838455.1 Bryobacterales bacterium | reverse complement strand
TCACCGGAATCCGCGTGCGGGAAACCGTCCCGGATTGGGTGGTGCAGCAGGCCGGGGAAGTGGTAATGGTTGACCTGACGCCGCGCGCGCTGCTCAACCGCCTGGAGCGCGGCGTGGTCTACAAAGCTGACAAAGCCCGCCAGGCCAAGGAGAATTTTTTCAAGGAATCCACGTTAGTGGCTTTGCGCGAGCTCGCTCTGCGCCAGACCGCTTATGAAGTCGAGCAGCGCCACGGCATGGGGCACGGCTCCGACGGCGCCGGAGCCGGCGCGCACTTGGCCAAAGGCGCCGAAACGCTGCTGGTGTATCTGACCCCCGACCCTTCCACCGCCGCGCTGATTCGCCGCGCCAAGCGCGCCGCCGATTTTTTCCAGGCCGAATGCTGGGCCGTCGCGGTTTGTCCCACCGCCGGCCTGCAGGCCATGCCGGAAGTCGCGCGCATGGCGCTGGAGAAGCATTTGAACTTCGCGCGCAATCTGCACCTGGAAACGCGCTTGCTCGAAGGCGCCGAACCGGCCGCGGAGCTGGTGCGCTTCGCCCAGGACCGCGGCGTCACCCAGATCTATCTGGGCCGCGAGCTCGCCAATCGCTCCATGCCCTTCGCGCAGGCGCTGTTCGGCGCCGACTTCATCCGCGAGGTGGTGCGGCTGGCGCGTGGCGTGGAAGTAACCATCGTCGCCGAGCGCAAGCCGCCCCCCGTGCAAAACTGATGTGTAACTGGAAGCCAGTTCAGTGCGTTTAGAGTGATAGGGAGAGAACCGCGTCAATGTCTAGTAAGTGGTTAGTCCCGGCAGCTCTGCTGCCCGTGCTTGCCTTGGTCGCCGACGATACCCCGCCGCAGCCACCGCCGGCTTGGGCCACCAAAGCTGTGGCGGAGTGGAGTCAGCAGGATGCCCAGCAGGTGCTCAACGATTCGCCCTGGGTCAAGACGCTGACCCCTAGCATCGTTCGCAACACCCAGAGCAGTTCGCCGTACCAGCAGCGGCCCATGGGACGCCGCGGAGGTTTCGGTTACCCCGGAGGCGGCTATCCTGGCGGCGGTTACCCGGGCGGCGGCTATCCTGGCGGTTACCCGCCGCAACAGTACCCCAACAACCCTCCGCCCAAGACTAACGACAGCGCGCAGGACCAGCCTCCGCCCAAGCTGACGCTGCGCTGGGAAAGCGCGGAGCCCATCCGCTCCGCGGAATTGAAGGTCCACGACGACAACGCCCCCACGCTCGAAGATGACAATCACTACGCCATCGCCATCTACGGCATCCCGGCCAGCATGTTGACCGGCGATTTCAAAACCTACGCCGACGAAGCCAAGAAAAAGACTACGCTCAGCCGCGACAACAAGAAGGATATGAAGCCGAGCAGCGTCCAAATCCTCCGCCGCGACAATGGTCCCGTGGTCCTGTTCCTGTTCCTCAAGCCCAAACCCAACAATAAGGAAGCCATCACCAAAGACGACCGCCGCGTGGAGTTCGACGGCCAGGTCGGCCGGCTCGCCTTCACCCAGTCCTTCTATCTGGAAGACATGACCTTCGAAGGCAAGACCACGCTGTAACGGGCGTCAACGCGCCGTCGCACAACTGCGTCGGAGCGTTGCCGCCGCTCCGGAGGCCCCGTTTTTCTCGTAAGCCCTCACCAGCTTCGTGCACAAATCTCCGGTCGGTTTTTGCTGATACGCGGCGTAGAACGCATCGACGGCCCCGTCATACTTGCCAACGCTTAGGAGAACATCGCCCCGGAGTTCGATCGCCAGCAAGTTGCCGGGATCCAAACGCTGGGCCTGATCCAGGTCTTCCAAAGCCCGGGAGCTGAGTGCCTCTCCAACGAAACTTTTGGCGCGCTCCACGAACAACTCCGCCCGTCGCGGGTTTCGGGAGATGGCGTACGTCAGAGAGCGGGATGCCGCCCCGAATTCGCCCGATTGATTTTGACACCGGCCCATGGCGAGGTAGTACTCCGCATTGGCCCCGTCGACGGCGGCAGCGTTCTCCAGCAGTGGCAAAGCCTCCCGGCATTTACCGGCGACGGCCAGCGCCAGCCCTCTTGGACCATCTTCGGGCACCGGCAAGGCCTCGGTGTGCGGCCGCAGAGCTGCCTCTGCCTCCGCAGCCAAGGACTCGGCTTCCCGTTCGCGCACCTCGCCGCTCAACCATTCGTACAAGGTGTGCTTGCGCTGCGCCTGCCAGAGCTTCTCCGAGTCCAGCCGGGTGAGGGAAACGGTCAGTACCACGCCATCCAGCCGCGTCTCTTTGAGTTCACCGCGCAAGACGCCATCGGCGCCTTGGACCTTCTCAAGGAACTGGGCAGACGGCTTTTGGCCTCGCGCGAGAGCCTGGTAGTCCTGTTCCATCTTTCCGCGGTCGACAATTTCATTCATGGTGCGCCGCTCCAGCAGCTTGAACGCGTCATGGCGTTTGGCGAATGCCGTTTCGACTGCAGCGGCCATATCCTGCGCGACAGAACGGTTCTCACCGGCGATGTTTGAGTCGAAGTCCAGGATGAAAATGGTCAACGGCTGCGCGGCCTTCAAGGCCGCTGCCTGCCCGAGGAACAGACATCCGATCAAGCCGGCCAAAATTGGAGAACGCATGGGAATTGAGTCCTTTCTCATCGGTAATGACACTTGGCCTGGGGCCGCAGATCGGAAGGGACCGAGAAGATCGCCTCACAGATGCGTTCCGTTTGCATATATTCCGCCAGGACGTCGTAGGAGCCGGCGGGCAAACGGAACGTCGCCATGCCCGGCCGGTATTCGTCAGGCTGCGTGGCCACGTGATTCACTGAAAATTTGGGGATTTCCAGCCGGTCTTCGGTTCCAACCAGGACCTCGATTAGGTTCGGTGCCGGTGTTTGGGACGACGCTCGGGGCTGAGGGCCGACTTTGGCCTTCGGCTGCGGGGTCGATGGATCTGTTATGGGCGGAGGGTGCCGTTCCAGATCGCGAAGACCGATTCCGAAAATAACGAAGAGTGCCAGGCCTCCACCTGTGACCAAGAGCCTACCGCCCTTTGGCCAATCTGAGGGCCTGGCCCAGGCCCAATACACAATGAGAGCCGCGGCCAGAATCAACATCGTGTACCCCAACCGGGGGATTTGTACGTTGGCAAGCCTCTGGCCCACGGCCATGAGGGACAAAATCGTGCCCAATGCCGGGGCACCCCAGCGTTTTGTCCAGTCAGTCTTACCGTCCTGGGGCTGCGGCGCCTCCGTCATCTGTCCCTACCTCCCGCCGCGAGACAGTAGTGGCAAGACCAGAGTGGTTGAGGTTTCCCCAACGTCGGTCGCCACAATCACGATTTCCTTCGTACCCGCAGCAACCTCCAGCGGCTGATCGAAGTGGAATCCAGGGCGATTGGGCAGAGGCCTCACCGTCTGGCCGGCGATGCTCAGCTTCGCGTCTAAGGTTCCGGAAATCTCGCCCGTGAAGCGCACAACACTCCCAGCTTCCGCAAGGATCACGCCCCCTGGCGGTTGATCCAGCCGGACCTCCACGGGCACTCCCTGGCCGTGCACCGCCGTCGCCTCTATGTAGGACTTCTCCCAGCGGAGAATGGTCCATTCACTTCGTAGAGGTGTGCGTCCTATCGCGGTCGTCTCCAGGTGGTGTTCCGCACCAGTCAGCAGGCCGAGCGGCTCACGAGTAGTCATCGTCAGAATGTGTCCCTCAACACTGGTGCCGCGGGCGGGATGAGGATAGGTGCCGTCCCACGAAAGAGTCAGTTGGTCTACCCCGATCTCCCTCGACCATGGAGTGGCCAACCGGACCTGCAGGGTTGCGCATTTCGCTGGGGGCACGTGAATTACCGCTCCACTCTCGAACCAGGTCCCGCTCAAGTCAGCGAGCTTTACGGCGAATGGCTCAGCTCCTTGCAGAGTTAGAGCAGAGACTGCCAAAGAACAAATCACCCCGCTCCACATGCGTCCATTCCTATTGTTTTGTGGTCGATTTCGCCGCCGCAGGCTTCGGCGAGGCCGGGGTCTTGACGCTGGCCGGTCCCGTGGCATCCGTCTTCAAATCCACCGCATTGCCGGCGCCGCTCGCCGCCTTTTGAGCCTGCGCCTGCTGGGCCGCGAGCTTAGCCGGGTCGAATACGTACTGGAACTCTCCCAATCGGCTCATGTAGTCATAAATGGTTTCAAGATGCGGCGGATAGGCATTGTGATGCGAATCCATGTCCTGAACTGACGACAAATAATAATCCTCAATGTAGCTTTTTAAGAGACCGACAGCCTCCCTTTTTTCCGATGTCGTGGCGTCTGGCTTCAACAAAGCTACGGCGCGGTGAAGCTGGGCGCCATAGTTGAGATTGCGGGAGTCGTTTGCCGCGGCCAGACGGAAGTAGTTGTCTGCGTTCGCCCGATCCTCATCGGTGCGCGCGGTCTCCTTCAGGATTTTCGCATAGAAGTAAAGCGCGGTTGGATCGGTGGACTTTATCGCGACCGCTTTCGCCAGATTGTCCTTGGCTAAGTCGAGCATGTCGTATTGGAACGCCAGGACGCCGTTGTCCCGCTTCACCTCGGCCATCAAAACGTCGAAGTCAGGATCGCTGGCCTCCCAAACCTTGGTTGCAAATTCAGGCTTCGCCTTTTCTACAGCAATTAATCCGTCCACCTTTTTCGCGCGCTCCCTCACGCGATTCGTGCGTCCTAAGAATCCCAGCGTAACCCGTTGGTCGCGATCGCCCGCGTCTTTTAACGCCTGGTAAACCTTGGGAATTTGGGTTATATCCAGGTTAGCCCGAGAGACCCACTCGAACGCCGTTTTGTCTGCCTCGTCTTCCTGGACCGAATTCCAATCTTTTACGACGGGCTCATTCTCGGCCTGGGATGGGCCCAAAAAAAGAGCCGAGAGGAGACTTCCGACCTGCACACCGCCGCCCACCCGGGCTCCCCCAAGACCGGGCCCGCCGAAGCCTGCACCCACGGTTGCGCGCGTTCCAAATAGGATCGAAAGTTTGTTGGTGATCGCTTCCTGATTCGCTCCTCGCTCCTTCGCATACTCTTCTGCCGCGAGATTCAGCATGATCTCGGTCCGGAAATCGTTGTGGTAGACATGTGCGGCCTCATGCGCCAGTACATACGCCAGCTCAGCCTTCGTATCGAGCAGTGAGATCAAGCCAGTGGTCACGTAAATGGTGCCGGTAGAAAGGGTTTCTGCTCCAGGAATGGGATCCGCCTTCAGTTTGAATGTGTACAGGCGATCCGTGGTGGGCGGAATGATGGACTGCCCGGTGCGGTTCAGCAGATCTTGGACGAGCAGGTTGTCATAGAGGCCTGAAAACACTCGGAACCGGTCTTCTATGACGCGCTTTACTTCGGAATGGGCGGAAAGATTGACTTCGTAGGCGCGTTCCGCGTCCTTGCGCTTCATCGCCTCATATTCGGTATCGACCTTCTTCTTGAAATCGCTGTCCTGCCGGTTCTCGCCCGTACCGGTCTGCTTGTTGTAGAGGCCTTCGGCAAAATCCTTCATGTCCAAATAGAAGTCCTCGGAACTCTTATCCAAAACCGAGGATTCTGGCGGTGGCTGCTTTCCCTTGCCGCCGATCAAGGGCACTTTGATCTGACCCGCGGCCGGCGTTCCCGGCAAGATGAGAAATGCCGCGACAGCAGCCGTAACGAAATGAAAGCAGGTTCGGCTCATGCCTTCTCCTAATTGACGATTTTGGTTCCCAGGTACTTCGCGGCCAGACTGCAGACTAGATTCGACTCATCCTTCGAGAAATGCAAGGGCCGGAAATTGACGGTGTCCTTCAAGACCTTGAGGTGAAAGGCGTTGCTATCTTTTCCATAACTCCGGTTCAGTCCGCATTCCTTCACGTCCGCTCCGGACAGGGGGCCAACCACGCCATTGGTGGTGCGTGAGGGCACAAATCGTAAAGAGTTCTTGCGGATTCTCAACTCTCCCTGAATCACATTGACCATGTGAACCGCCATACTTTTCAGCGGATCGTCTCCCCGGCCCACCAAAAACACAGCTTCGCCGCCCTGCTCGACTACCGAGTCCATCGTGGCTTGTGCACGAGTCAGATTGGATGATAAATCGACTCTGCTGGATGAATAAAGGTACGCCATACCCAACAGCGATAGATTCTTAAGATCGACGGGAGACTCCGCGGTCGCTCGCTCCAAAATGGGGATCGCCTTGTCATAATCACCGGAAGCGAAGAATTCCTTCGAGGATTTCTCGGCTTCGAGCGCTTTCGGCTGGCGCGGATCTTCCTGTGAATAGGTCAAGGGTGTTGCCAGCATTGCCAAAGAAAAGACTCCGGCAATACGCAGTAAAAAAGAATTGGTGGTGCGCCGCATTGTTTGACTTTAGGCGATGTTATCATAACGCAAGCGCCAGTTCCAGCGAAAAAAACGGCAACAATGCGAACAGCACTGCACAAATCTTGAGCGGGAAAGTGTAGGAAAAGCTTTTGCGGCGAGGAAGAACTGGTAGCGGGTGAGCAACGTCGCCGGGCAGGACCGCGTTTGGAAACCCTTGCCCTTCCTCTTGGTGAACTCATCGAGGAGGTGAGCATGCGATTCTGCGCGGCCATCGGGATGGCTTTGATGGCTGCGGCTCAGGCCCAGCCCGCCTTCGAGGTCGCCTCCGTCAAGCAGGATCCCTACAAGGCACAAGGCTCAATCGGCGCGGTCTTCGTGCGCGGCGACACCCTGACCGCTGAGCACGTCCCGCTCAACGGTCTGGTGCCGTTGGCCTATAACCTCCGCCCTTCCAGCTTTCCCGCGGACCCGCGTGGGCCGAGGTGGGTGCGGTCGACACCTCCGGACTGTTCGCCGTCACATCGAAAGCCGGGCGATTCGCCACCGTCGATGGAGGTTTTCTGCCAAATGTTCCAGGGACGCTTGGGTGGACCGCGCTCAACTCAAAGTTCACCATGTTCAGAAGGAGATGCCGGTCTACAATCTAGTCCTCGGCAAGGTTGCTCCCAGAAAACGCGCCTCCAGGCTCAGAGGGCTCAGAATTCCCTTCGCTGGAGACTGCCGCGCAACAACAGCTCAGCTTGAAGCTCGAGCCCTCGCACGCGCCTTTCGATACCTTGGTGATCGACCAAGCCGAGCGGCCTTCTCAGAATTGACCTGACGACCTCAGCAACAGCCTCTACCCCTCGATTAAAATGGCATAAGAAAGCAGTCCCTCCACCTCCGGCCGAACTCTTCCGCGTACACGGAAAGCGCGGCTCGCGCGTCAAGTGTGTAGGGAGCGGCGTGTCCGCTCCATTGTGACTGTTGTGTGTGTGACTGTTGTGTGGCCGCGTCCAACCATGTTGAGGAGTTTGCGTGAACAAAAAGGTCACCCTTTTATCTGTCTGTGCTCTGCTCTTAGCTTCACCCTTTCTCATCCCGGCCCAGAGCGGCTCCCCTCTGATCACCGCAAGAATTGACGAATCGAGGCTGCATCGCCTGGTGGGCAACACCCGCTCAGAGGCGAACCCGGCCAACGACCGCGGTCGCGTCGCCGACAACCTCACGCTGGACCATATGTTGCTGCAGTTGCAGCGCGGCCCTGCGCAGCAGAAAGCGCTCGACCAGTTCACCGATGCGCTGCACAATCCCCAATCGCCGTCGTTTCATCGCTGGCTGAGCCCGGCCGAGTTCAACCAGCAGTTCGGCGCGGATCCGCGCGATGTAGCTACCGTTACCGGCTGGCTGCAATCCCACGGCTTCACCGTGAACACGGTCTATCCGGGCGGATTGGCGATCGACTTTTCGGGCAACGCCGGCCAGGTGCGGCGGGCCTTCCACACCGAGATTCACTCGCTCCAGGTCAACGGCGCCTCGCACATCGCCAACATGAGCGATCCCATGCTACCGCAAGCGCTGGCCCGCGCAGTGGCCGGGGTTTTCTCACTCAACGATTTCAAGCCCCACGGCATGGCCAAGCTGGCGACGGCCGAAAAGCGGAGCGCGAAATATACGCTCAACGGCGGCCCTTATGTTTACGAAGCGGTCGCGCCTGGCGATCTGGCGGTCATCTATAACCTGAATCCGCTGTTTGCCAACGGGCAATCGGGCGCCGGACAGACCATCGCCGTGATCGAAGACTCGGATCTGTTCACCGCCAAAGATTGGACCACCTTCCGCTCCACCTTCGGCTTGGACCAGTACACCGCAGGTTCACTCACCACCGTCCATCCGGCGGGTCCGGCCGGATCCGGCTTTGCCAATAATTGCGCCACGCCCGGAGTTTCGAGCGGCGATGACGGCGAGGCGGCCCTGGACGTGGAATGGTCCAGCGCAGCGGCTCCCAGCGCGGCCATCGAGCTGGTCAGTTGCGCCAGCAGCCGCTTCACCTGGGGTGGCATGATTGCCATTCAGAATCTGATCAACGGCAGCAATCCTCCGCCGATCATGAGCATCAGCTACGGCCAGTGCGAGGCCGAGAACGGAACTTCCGCCAATCTCGCCTTCAGCCTGGCGTACCAGCAGGCCGTGGCGGAGGGGATCTCCGTGTTTGTTTCGGCGGGCGATGAAGGCGCGGCCAGTTGCGACGCTGGCGCAGCCTCGGCCACGCATGGAATCGGCGTCAGCGGATTTGCTTCGACGGCTTACAACGTCGCGGTCGGCGGCAATGATTTCGGCGACTCGGTCACCGGAACCAACCTCAACTACTGGAGCAATACCAACACCTCCACCTACGTCTCGGCGCTTTCCTACATTCCCGAGATTCCCTGGAACGATTCGTGCGCCGGCAGCCTGCTGTCCGGCTATTTTGGCTACAGCACCGCCTACGGCTCTTCCGGGTTCTGCTCCAGCAGCACCGGGTCGCGGTATTATCTCGGGGTGGTCGCCGGAAGCGGCGGCCCCAGCAACTGCTTCACCGGGATTCCGGCGGATGAGGGCGTCTCGAACGGCTCCTGCGTCGGCAATCCGAAACCCTCCTGGCAAACCGGGCCGGGGGTGCCCGGCGATGGAGTGCGCGATCTTCCGGACGTCTCCATGTTCGCCGCCGACGGCGCCTGGGGCCACTACCTGGTATTCTGCTGGTCCGATTTCGAAAACGGCGGCGCCTCTTGCAGTGGCTCGCCTAGCACCTGGGTCGGCGGCGGCGGAACCTCCTTCGCCTCACCCGTAATGGCCGGCATCCAGGCCCTGATCAACGCCGCCGCGGGCGGACCGCAGGGAAATCCCAACTACGTGTATTATCAGTTGGCTGCAACGGCTTCCTGCGACTCGTCCCAGGGCGATTCCGCGGTCAGCCCATGCGTGTTTCACAACATCACCAAGGGCGACATCGACGTGAACTGCGGCGGCAGCTACAACTGCTTCGGAGCCACGACCTCGCGCTTTGGAGGCCGCGGCGGAGCCGCCACTGACGGCGCCCTGTCGGTTTCGACGCAAAGCTTTGCCTCGGCTTATAGCAGCGGAGGGGGCTGGAGCTTCGCCTCCGGCAACGGCTCGGTCAATGCCTATAATTTGGTCACGCAGTGGGGTTCGGTCACCCTTCCCTCGGGGCAGTAACCGCGAGGGGAGAGCACCGTTCCCGTGCCCTTTCGGCATAGTCCAAATATTTGTGCAACCATCCGGTCAAACTCTTGACTGGGTTTTGGAATTGGCGCATGCTAGATGATATTAGGAGGGCCAGATTACGATGGCTCGATTGAACTCAATCTGGTTGAACTCGGTCTCTCGTGTTGGGTTAACGCTGGCGGTGGCGGGCGCGGGCTGCGCCTGGGGCCAGAGTGTGATTTCGGCCCACGCAGGAATGATCCACTACGTGGAAGGCAAGGTCCTGCTGGAGGGTCAGGCGGTCGACCCCAAGTTCGGCGACTTCCCGGAGGTCAAGAACGACCAGGTTCTGGAGACCGCCGAGGGTCGCGCGGAAGTGCTGCTGACTCCGGGTGTGTTCCTGCGCCTGGCCGAGAACAGTTCCATCAAGATGCTCTCCAACAAGCTCTCCGATACCGCGTTTGAGGTGCAGTCCGGCTCGATCATGGTGGAAGCCGATGAGATCCTCAAAGATAACGCCATCACGGTTCGCTACAAGGACGCGACCATTGCCTTGGTGAAACAGGGCCTGTTCCGCGTCGACGCCGGTTCCGAGAAACTCCGCGTCTACGACGGCGAAGCCGATGTGACCTACGGCATCAAGACCGTTCAGGCGCACAAGGGCAAGGAAGTGGAGTTGACGGAGACGCTGCTCGCCAATACCTTCGACACCAAAGACACCGACGCGTTCTACCGCTGGGTGCAGCGCCGTTCTGAATACATCGCCGCGGCCAACGTTTCTTCGGCTCGCGCCGCCGGTAGCGCCCCGCTCAACGCCAGCGTTCCGTGCCAGGGCCAATCCTCCACCAGCTCGAATCCTTCCTCGTCTCTCGCCACCGGCACTCCCAGCAGCTACTGCAATCCTTACGGCGATCCCTACGGCTACGGCTCCTACAGCCCCTACGGTTACTACTCGCCTTACGGCATGTGGGCCTGGAATCCCTACTACGGGATGTTCACTTATCTTCCCGGCATGGGCTACGGCTACAGCCCCTTCGGCTGGGCGATCTATAGCCCGGCGACCGTCGGCTCGCTCTACGTGCCCGGCAATTACCGCGGTGCTGCGACTTCGTCGGCGCTCGCCAATCACCACGTAGGCCCGACGTCTCTGGCCGGTTCACCTCGCGCCGGCGGCCTCAGCAGCGCTGCCCCGCTCCGCACGGGCTCGGCCGGAATTTCTCCGTCGGCTAATCGGGTCGGCTCCTCCGGCGCCGGTTCCGGAATGTCCCGCAACACCTCTGGCCCCAGCGTGAGTTCGGGCGGCGGCTCCAGCGTTAGCGCCGGGCATAGCGCCGGTGGCAGTGTCGGCGGTGGACGCCGCTAGACTCGCAGCTAAACCCGCAGCTCGTTTTCGCCCCGTCCTCGCGATCCTTCTCTTCGGAATCGCCTTCGGATACGTCGAGGCAGCCGTCGTGGTCTATCTCCGCACCATCGGCGGACCGGTTCGAGCTGCCGCCGGTCTTGGCGCCCAAGACCTGTTCCCGTTGCTGCGGATCGAAGCGCTTCCGCCTACCATGCTGGCGCTGCTGAGGGTTGAAGTCGGGCGCGAAGCCGCGACCCTTATCATGCTGGCTGGAATAGCCTTTGCCGTTGCGGGGAGGTCGCGAAGTTGGCTTGGGGCTTTCGTCCTCGCCTTCGGCGTCTGGGATCTGGCTTTCTACGGCTGGCTGCGAATCCTCATCGGCTGGCCGCCTTCGCTCCTAACCTGGGACCTGCTGTTTCTGCTGCCGGTTCCCTGGGCTGCTCCAGTGCTCGCTCCCGCGATCGTAGCCGCGACGATGACCGCCCTCGGAGCCGCAATTCTTCTCTCAAGGCCTGGTGAGATTGGCCGCGTCGCTTCCGCGGCGCTGGTTGCCGGATCGGTGATCCTGCTCGTTTCGTTCACCTGGGACTGGCGTCGCTGGATGGCTGGCGCGATGCCGGGGCCGTTCCCCTGGATCGCCTTCGCGATCGGAGAGGTGCTGCTGGTGGCCGGATTCCTGCCCATCGCAGGCTGGGCGGGCTACCGGACGAAAAATGCGTTCTTGTCGACCCCTGGATCCACAGCTACATCGAAGAAGCCGACCATCATCTCCTCCGAGCTCTGAAGGCCGTAGCTAACTCCAACGGTAGGATCGGGATTGCGCGGATTGTTCGCGGAGTTATCGAACCGGGCTATCCATTCCAGGCGCGTGCCTTTCTTGAGCTCCAGCGGCTTGGCCAACCGGTAATAGAGCTGCCAATAGAAATCGTACGGTGAGACCTTGAGCAGTTCCTCCGGAGTCCCGTCGGGAGCAAACATTAGGAACTCGAAAGCCTTTCCCCTCAGGTGCATATGCGCTAAAAATCCAAGCAACAGTGCATCGTTGGGCAGAGTGCCGGAAACGGTCACCGGGTAATCGGGATCCCCGGAGGGGATCTTGAACGTGACATTCTGCATCTGCAGCGTCAGGATGCGCTTTTGCGGAGGCGACTTGGCGAACAGCAGCGCCACCCGGGTCTGGTCCTGGGTGGGCTTGCCGTTGGGGGTGTAATGAATCTCGAAGACCAAGTCGGAGCCGGCCTTGACCAGCTTGGCCATCCCCGCCGTCATCACATCCGCCTTTGCCCCCGGAGTGTAGAGCGCTAGAATGTCGGCCTTGGTGGGCCCGCGGGTCCAGGTCTGGCCGGGTTCGCGAACGTAAACCACGGCGTGATGCACCACGCTGGGGTTGCTCGGCTTGCACTCGGTGGCCGTGATCCAGCGGTCTTGCGTAAACCCGGTAGGGACGATAGCGTACTGATAATCCACAGCTTCTTTGGCCGGGACGGTGAACGGTTTGGGCATCCCCAGAACCACGTCCGGCGCCGCCGGCAAATTCCAGCCCTGCGGCCAGGAACGCGGCGGAGGCGCTTGGCTCGCGTCACCCTCTGGAGCTCCGCCATCCGCCCAGCGCGCCAATGTATCGCGTTCAGAGGCCGTCAGCGAGGGATCGTTGGCCCATTTGCCACAGCACGGATCGGCGAACCAGGGCGGCATCTTCCGCGCTAATACAGCCGTGCGAATCGCCTTGGCCCACGGGCGGGCATCCTGATAGGTCAACAGCGGCATCGGTGCCGCTTCGCCCGGACGATGGCAGTCCTGGCAGCGAGCCTGCAGGATGGGCAGGACATCCCGGGAGAATGTTGGGGTCTGACCAAAAGCGGCATAGCCGCCGCAAACGAAAATGCTCACCCAGAAGGTGAGCATTTTACGCTTCCCTGTTTTTAGGCAGGGCGATGTACATGGGAGAATCAGGCTCGACGGCATCGCAACCGTCAAAACCTGTGTGTGATTGGAGTTTAGGGTTTGCGGCATGCGAAGTCAAGAAAAAAATCCGGTTCCGAGGCCCGGTTCTAACCCCATGATCTCCCTTGGCTTACGGACAACATCGATTTTTCTGAAAAATCGTTCAGGCCGTTCGAGGCCGCTCCCTGAGCCCCTTGATTCCCCTCTAACAGCACGGAACACCGAGGCTTATTTGTTGCTGAGATGCAGCGTGGTCAGGGCCGTGCTCTCGTCCGTCAGCCAGCCCAGCTTGCGAAACACAACCCGGAACGTCCCGAAGCCGATTCCCGCTACTACGCAGATAAAAAGGATGATACCGGCCAGCATCATGATGCTGAGGATCATGCCGCCCACCTGCTTGCCGTTGACCGGAGGCATTTGGTTCAGCGTGACGCTGGAAGCGTACTTCACCTGGGCCAGCACCTTTTCGGCCGCGTCCGCATCCGGCGGCTCGACTGTAACCGCGACCATCGGGCCCGCCCGTTTGGCCACAGCTCCCGGGATCTTCGCGAATTCTTCGTATTGCTGTTTAGCGATGCTAGCGCTAGGGTAGCTGAAGATCGCCACCGTCATTTTGCCCTTGGGGGTCTGGTACTGCCCGGACTGCGCCTCTGCATCGAAATGGAAAGCCGCAACGGACGGCGGGATGCTTGGTTCAAAGCGCTGGAGCGACACCGGCCCCAAAATGTAGCGCTCCGAGTTCGGGATCAGCCCCTCCGCCGGCAGCGCATCGATGACCAGGGGCAGGGAAGACTGCTCCAGCAAGGGAAGCTGGTCGTAGAGCTGCTCCAGCGCCGCCTGGCCCGGAATCGAACCGGTGAACTGCAGCAGGTAATTGCCGTAGGTGAAGATCACGCCATCCGAGGTGGTAACGGCCAGCTTCGCGATCTTCGATGGCACGGCCTTGGGAGGGCGGCGCACCTCGAACATGGCCATGGCGCCGGTGGAGTTCACGAAACGCCATGCCGTCGCCACAAAATGCTTCTTGCCGGCTTTTACGTCAGACGCCGCGGTGTAGTCGGCGGATTCGATCGCCTGAATGCCGTACTCGTCAACCAGATCCCGGTCCGGCGCGGAGAGCGTCTTAGGCGCGCTCTTCTTGAAGTCGCCCAGTTGATCCGGGAAGATGGGCGCCGCGGCCTGCGCCGAAATCGCCGCTATCGAAAGTAGGACTAACTGGACTAACTTCCGCAGCATTTCTTGTACTTCTTTCCGCTTCCGCACGGACATGGATCGTTGCGGCCGGCCTTGGCTTTCGCCAGCACCGGCTGTTTCTTAGTAGACCCCTCTCCACCGACGAATTGCAACTGGTCGAGCTCGCGCTGCTTCTTGCGCTCGATGCTGCGCGTCAGGTCCATGACCGAGCTTTGCGCGGCTTTGGAAACCCCCGCTGGAGAAAGACTCGCCGGCGAAACCGTAGCCAGCGCCGGCACTCCGTCCGGTTCTCCCGGCCCGTTCTCTTCTTCCGGTTCATCGGCCCACAGCTCGGGGTAGGGAACGTTCTGCGGGACTTCCTCAGCCTGCGGCGTCTCCACGCGCTGCATGAAGAACAGGTACCGGATGGTCTCGTCCTCGATGCGGTCCATCATGTCCTGGAACAGGACGTAGGACTCTTTCTTGTACTCGATCAGCGGATCCTTCTGGCCGTAGCCGCGCAGCCCGATGCCCTCTTTCAAGTGATCCATCGACAGCAGGTGATCCTTCCACTGGTTGTCGATGACGTTGAGCATGATCATGCTCTCGTCTGGCCGAATCAGCTCCGTGCCGATCGCCGCTTCCTTTTCGTCGTAGCGCTTGATCAGTTGCTGGCGGATCTCCTCTTCCATCTGGCGCCGGTCCAGGTTCATCAACTCCTCCGGCCGGATCTTGACGCCGAACTCGGTGAGGATATCGGTCTCCAGGCCGTGCCAGTCCCAGTTGGTGTTGTGGGTGCTTTCCGCGCAACGTGAATCCACGTAGGTGGCCAGAATCCCCTCGATCATGTCGTGAATCTTGGCCTTCTGCTCCTGGCCTTCCAGCAGGGCGCGGCGCATGGTGTAGACCGCCTGGCGCTGCTTGTTCATCACGTCGTCGTATTCGAGAACGTGTTTGCGGGAAGCGAAATTCTGCGCTTCCACGGCCTCCTGCGCACGCTTGATCTGCTTGCTGATCATCCGGCTTTCGATCGGCACGTCTTCTTCCATGCCCAGCCGCAGCATCAAAGTCTGCATCCTCTGACCGCCGAAG
>CAWISY010000083.1:0-20906 GCA_963838455.1 Bryobacterales bacterium | reverse complement strand
CGGCGGCAATCGAGCGTTCCATCTCCCGCCGGTTGATCAAGCCGGTCACCGGGTCGCTGATCACCAGGCTGGCCAGCCGCGCCTCCACCTGGGCCATCTCCTCGCCCATTTTCTTGACCAGCGATTGCGCTTCGTGCCCCATGCTCTCGGCGCAACTCAGCAGCGCGGCAGAGTGCCGTTCGGCCGACTCGGGGGAATGCTGCTTCTCCATCTGCATCTGCGCCGCGGTGCGCCGCAGCCGTTCGCCGTAGAACATCTGGCGCTCGGCCAGCGTCCCGGCGATCTTTTCGAGAGCCGCCAGGGCGTGCCGCAGCTCGGCCCGCTGCCGTTCGGTGTACTCGCGCGTCTTCCGGGCGTAGTTCGCCAGCTCCCGTTCGGTGGTGGCGCGGCCCTCCTCGATTTCAGGAGCGCTCGAATCGAAGGCCAGCCGCGCGCGCAGCCGGCTCAGCCGCTGCCCGTACGGCCTGCCGACGTCCGGACATGCCTCGGCCATCGCATGCGCGGCCGCTTCCAGCATGCTCAGGTAGCAGTTGACGGCGGAATGCAAAGCGGGCACGAGATCAGCTTCGGGCATCTACCTCTCAGTATGGGACCAGCGCCTGGAACGGGCTATGAGGCGAACGCCCTATTCTATTTGCCGGCGGCGGGGAAGCGGTTGCGCAGGATCTCCTGCTCTTCCGGCGAGAAGTTCTGGTTGAACTCCGGACTGTGCAGCGCCTGCCGGCGCTCCTGGAAAGGCATTTTGTTGATGCGCTGCATCTCCTGGTTTACCGCCTGCCGCCGCGCCGGCGCGAGCTTGTCGATCGGTCGAACCACGTTCGAAGCGGCCTGGGGAAATCTCTCGCGCAGAATCTGCTGCTCCTCGGGAGAGAAGTTCTTGGCGAACTCCGGACTGTTGAGGATATCCCGCTGATCGGCGAAGGACAGCTTGTTCATCGATTGGATTTGATTCCTGACGGCTTGGCGGCGAGCCGGAGGCAGAGCCTCCAACTGGCGGGCCCGCTCCAGATTCTGCTGGCGCTGCGCCGGAGTCATTCGGTCCAGGTTGTCGAGCCGGGTCTGAAGCTGCTTCCGCTGCTGAGGCGGAAGCTTGGAGAGAGCCTTCTGCCGCTCCTCCGGGCTCATGTTCAGCAGCTTCTCGAGTTGCTCCGTAGGAACCTGCTTGGCTCCGCCCGCCCTGTTTCCGCCTGCTCTATTTCCACCTGGCCGGTTGAGATTCGGCGTAGGTTTAGCGGCGGGCGCTGGAGCCTTCTTGGCCTGCCCGGCCTGGGCTGGCGGCAGGCCAATTCCCAGCATCAGGGCAAGCATGCCCAGAAGAACACCAACGCGACGTACACCAACGCGACCTACACCAACGCTATGGAGGGAAACCCGCACCTGAGGCCTCTGCACTAGATCGGACGCGATTCAGCCGTCGCGGATTACAGCGGGCTCGGCGCCGTTTGATTCGGCGCCGTTTGATTCATTGGCGCCACGATGTCCAGATCATCCAGCGCCTGCTCGACCTGTTGCAGATCGATATCTTCGGAGCCTGCCGCCGCTGGCGCAGGAGAAGGCGCGCTGGCTACCGCCGGCGCCTCCACCGCTTGCGGCGTGGTTTGAACCACCCCGCTCTTAGGCGGCAGCGAAGCCGTGTGCTCGACTGGGTGCACGATCAGCGCCATCGACACGATCGCTCCGGCGACCGCCATCGACACCATCGGCTTCCACCACGCGTAGGGTGTCGCCGGTTGGGACAGGCGCCGCCACCACCGCAGCCATGATGGACCGGACTGCTCGCTCGCAATCC
The DNA here is from genome assembly GCA_963838455.1 of Bryobacterales bacterium. GTDB lineage: Bacteria > Acidobacteriota > Terriglobia > Bryobacterales > Bryobacteraceae > Palsa-187. The sequence goes on along the minus strand of CAWISY010000083.1, from coordinate 19,117 downwards.
GCGCGTACAGCCGCGAATCGAAATCCCGCGACACCTCGACCGGAGTCCAGGCGTCCAGGCTTTCCCATACTGCGTTCTGCGCTTCCACCAAGGCCCGGCATTCCGGGCATTGCCTGGTGTGCGTTTCCATCTGCGCGGCCTTGCCGGGATCCAGAGTCCCGGCACAGTAATCCATCAGAATTTCTGGGCCCTGCTTATGATTCTTAATGCAATCCATGATTCCCTCATGCTCACGCCAAATGCGCCAGACGCGACCGTAGCGTCTCGTAGGCGCGGAATAGTAATGATTTAACCGCCGACTCGGTGCAACTCAGGGCGCCTGCTATTTGAGAATAATCCAGACCCTGGTACTTGTGCATCAATACGGCGGCCCGCTGCTTCTCTGGCAGCGCGTCGATCGCGTTCCTTACTTCCTTCAACTTCACTGCGTGGATCATCGCCTGCTCCACGTTGGGCTGGCGGTCGGCTACCTGCCGCTCCGCCCCCTCGACCAGCTCCTCGCTCAGGCTCTCGTTGCGTTTTTCCTTCTTTCCATCTCGAATCCAGTTCAGAGCCAGATGCGTGGCGATGCGGAACAGCCAGGTGGTGAACTTGGCCGTCGCCTCATACGTCTCCCGGCTGCGGTACACCCGTAGGAAAACTTCCTGCGCCAGCTCCTCGGATACGGCGCGATTTTGCACCATCCGGTGCAGGAAGTTCACCACCGGAGTCCGGTGCCGCTCCAGCAACAGCGCGAAGCTAACCTCATCGCCTTCGCGCACGCGCAACATCAGTTGAGCGTCACGTTCCAGGGCCGCAACTGCCTCCATGTCTTTCTGAACACCGGTTTGGGAAGAAGGTTGCGGGGCGGACATGGAGCGAAAATCCCTTACGTTTGTCTGTACTCTTCCCTGTTTACTCTTCTTTGAGCGAGCGCTCCATCAGATCGCGCAGCGCCTGGCGGGGACTCTTGGCGGCGTGAAGCACGGCGTGCATCTGCTGAATAATCGGCAGATCCACATGGAACTTCTGGCCCAGTTCGACCGCTGCCCCGCAGGTTTCCACGCCCTCCGCCACCATGCGCATGGACCCGACAATCTCCGCGAGCTCACGACCCTTCGCTAACTCCAATCCCACCCGTCGATTACGGCTAAGCTCGCCGCCGCAGGTCAGGACCAGGTCGCCTAGACCGGCTAAACCGGCCAGCGTCCTCGGCTCACCCCCCATTGCTATCGCCAAGCGAGTCATCTCCGCCAACCCCCGCGTAATCAGAGCTGCCTGGACATTGCTCCCTAGTCCCAGACCATAGCAAACGCCCGCAGCGATCGCTACCACGTTCTTGAGCGCTGCTGCTATTTCGACGCCGACCGGGTCCGCGTTGGTGTACAGCCGGAAGGTCGGGGCGGAAAGGGTGCTCTGCACCTTTTTCGCAGCTTCCAGATCCCGGGATGAGATCACCACCGCAGCCGGTTCGCCCTGGGCGATCTCTTTGGCGAAGGTCGGACCGGACAGTACGGTGATCCTCGGTTCAAACCGCGGCCGGCACACCTGCTCGATCACTTGCGACATGCGCAAGAGAGATCCCTTCTCCAGGCCTTTCGTTGCACTGACCAGGATGGATTGCGGGTTCAGGTACGGGAGCATCGCGGTGTACAGGTGCCGTGCGTGCTGGCTGGGCATGACGCCCAGAACCATCCCTGCTGGGTCCATTGTTCCCGGCTCCAGCGCCCAACCCAGATCGTGACCGGCCGAGACGTTCTCCGGCAAATGGAATCCGGGCAGGTAGTCCGAGGTCTGACGCGTCTCCTGCATGCGTTGCGCGAGATCCGCCTCATAGACCCACAGGCGGATCGATTCGAATCGCGGCGCCAGCACCAGCGCCAGCGCCGTGCCCCAGCTTCCCCCGCCGATGATGGCTAGCGTCACTCGTTGTTCCGGAGTTACTTGTTCCAGCGAAACGCGTTCTCGGTCCCGGCGTGGATTCTATCGAGATTCGCCTTGTGGCGGATCACGATGAACACGGCTGCGATGACCGACGCCACCACGACTTCCACCGGAGGGTGCAGGATCAGCCATACCCCCAACGGAAAGGTTCCTGCCGCGATCACCGATCCAGCGGAGATGTATCCGGTACCCGCCACCACCAGCACGAACAGCAGCAGCGCGGCCAGCATCGGCTCCGGTGTGAGGAATAGAAAGGCCCCGATGAAGCTCGCCACCGCCTTGCCTCCCTTGAAGCGCAGAAACACGGGGTAGGCGTGCCCGGCCATGACGGCGAGGGCAGCCAGGCTGGTCCACAGGGGTTGGTCGGCGGGCTCGCTAACGGTCAGCGTCGAGGCGATCCACACCGCCGCGAAGCCCTTGGCGATATCCAGCACCAGCGTGATCACCGCCGCAGCCTTGCCGCTGGTCCGCAGCACGTTGGTGGCGCCGATGTTGCCGCTGCCGGCCGAGCGCACGTCCTTTCCGGTGGAGAGCTTGACGGCGATGTATCCGAAGGGGATGGCTCCCAACAGGTACGCGATGGCTACACAAAGAAGTCCGGTCATGTTTGTTGTTGAAGCGGATACTCTTCGAGCTTGGTGTACCGCCCGCCCTTGGAAAGATAGAGGATGAAAGCCCCGGCGCGAAAGTGCCCGAAATCGGTGGAAGCCGCGTCATCATTTACGATCGACGCTACCTCTTTGCGCAAGTGCTCGATGGGGACTGGGTCACGGCGCCGCGCCAGCGTCAGGTGCGGATGAAACTCGCGCTCCTCGACTGGTACGCCGAGAGCGGCCACTCCTTTTTCCGTGTCGCTCGCCAGGCAGCGCAATCCCTCCCCGGCTTCGATTCCGGTCCAGAAAACGCGCGGATTGCGCTCATTCGGAAACCACCCCAGGCCGCGTACGGCGATCTCGAAGGGTTCCGGCCGCGGCACCGCCGCCAGCGTACGCTTCATCTCCTCGATGCGGTCTTCCGGCCATTCACCGATAAATTTTGTGGTCACGTGCAGATTCTCCACCGGGCTCCAGGACAGCTTAGCGAGAGGCTTCAGCCTGCCGGTCAACGCCCGCAGCCTCGCCTGAATCGCTTCCGGGATTTCGATGCCGCAGAACAGGCGCATAAAACGAATCTTCCAGTGTACTTCCAGTGCTGCCCCAACGGTGGAGCTTGGTGTAAACTAATACGTCGATATGAAAAACCTCACGCTCCGACTGCTCACGCTCTTATTCCTGGCCGGCCTGGCTCTCTGCGCCGCTGACGTGTGGGTCTCCAAGCCCTATACCGAATGGACCGAGAAGGATGTTCAGAAGATCATGTCCGACTCGCCCTGGGCCAAGAAAGTCACTGTAACGTTTGAGGGCCGCGGAGGCGGCGGGCCTGGAGGCGGAGGTGGTGGCAGAGGCGGCAGGGGCGGCGGGCCGCAGGGCGGCTCGATCGATCCCGGAAATGATGGAGGCGGCGCCCCCGGAATTGCTGAGAGTGGTGGTGGCGGCGGCCGTGGTGGCAGGGGCGGCGGCGGTGGTGGCGGCGACGCCGGCGGCGGCGCTCCCGGAGGAGGTGGACCTCCTGAGACCGACCTAATCATTCGTTGGCTGTCGGCTCCCACCGTTCAACAAGCGCTGGTCAAGGCCCAATACGGCGCTGAGGCCGGAACCTCGCCGGATGCCAAGAAGCGCCTCGAAACCGAGCAGATGTATTACATCATCTGGGTAAGTAACCTTCCCCTCTCCGCTCGGCCGCGCGATGAAGACGGATTGAAGGCTCTGCTGGCGGTGACCACCCTGACCGCCAAGGACAAGGAGCCCATCCAGGCCGGCGAGGTGCTGTTCCCGGATCCCTCGCAAACCAAGGGCCTGCGCAGCACCAATGCGAATTTCATCTTCCCGCGCAAGGTGGCATTCACTCCCGACGACAAAGAAGTCGAGTTCACCACCAAATTCGGCAAGACCAAGGTCCAGGCCAAGTTCAATTTGAAAAGCATGGTGTTGAACGGCAAACTCGGGTTATAACGGCGGCAAAACCATCCATACTCCCGCGCCGCTTTTATGAGCGGCCCGCGACGGAAGTCGCGCGAGCCCTGCTGGGCAAGGTGCTCACGCACGGCCAGGTTTCCGCGCGCATCGTCGAAACCGAAGCGTACCTTGGCCTCGCCGATGAAGCCTCCCATGCCTGGCGCGGGCGAACGCCCCGTACCGAGGTTATGTTCGGTCCGCCCGGCCACGCCTACGTCTACCTGATCTACGGCATTCACGACTGCCTGAACGTCGTGTCTGAGCCCGAAGGCAGTCCCGGCTGCGTACTGATCCGCGCGCTGGAGCCGCTGACCGGAATCGCCGTGATGAGGCGGCGGCGCTCGCCGGAGCGCACCCAGGATCTGGCCAACGGCCCCGGCAAGCTAACCCTCGCTATGGGCATCACCCTGCGCCACAACGGCGTCGACCTGACGCGCGGTCCGATCACTATCTCTGAGCCTGCGCGCTCCGGGCTTTCGGGCGCAGAGCTTTCGCAAGAAGACAGCTTCGAGATTGCCGTCTCGCCGCGGATCGGCATCACGCGCAATACGGATTGGCCCCTGCGCTTCCACATCGCCGGGAACGCCTATGTGAGCCGGGCCCGGAGCGGCCCTTCAAACCAGGTGGTAACGTGAAAAAATCCAGTGGTAACGTAAAAAAATAATGTTGAAGCCGACCATTTTTCGTGAGTACGACATCCGCGGCGTTGCCGAGACGGAACTGCGTAGTGACGACGTCGCCGATCTGGGCCGCGCCTTGGGCACGCTGCTCCGGCGCAAGAGCGGCCGCTCGATCAACCTCGGGCGCGATTGCCGTTTGAGCTCGACCCGTTTGCGCGACGCGCTGCTCGAAGGGCTTGTGGACGCAGGTTGCGAAGTCACCGATATCGGCGTCGTTCCCACCCCGCTGCTGTATTTCTCCGCGGTCCACTTGGACGCGGATGGCGCGATCATGATCACCGGCAGCCACAATCCGGCCGAATTCAACGGATTCAAAACCGTCTGCGGTTCCGGCACCCTGCATGGCGAGACCATCCAGGAAGTGCTGCATCTGATCCAGGCGCGCGATTTTGCAAGCGGAACCGGCGAGCACAGAAATGTCGACGTGCTGGAACCGTATCTGGACGCCGTTGCGCCGCAGTTCGAGCTGCCGGATATGGCCCCCGGGACGACAAAAGCCCGGCGTCTGAAGGTGGTGCTCGATGGCGGCAATGGAACCGTCGGGCCGGTGATGCATGACTTGCTCAAGCGCCTGAACGTCGAACCCATCGAGCTGTTCTTCGACATGGACGGCCACTTCCCCAATCACCATCCGGACCCCACCGTTCCAGCCAATCTCCGGCAACTGCAGGAAGCGGTCAGGGAGCAGCATGCCGATTTAGGGCTGGCCTTCGACGGCGACTCCGACCGCATCGGCGCAGTGGATGAAAACGGCGAGGTGATCTACGGCGACATGCTGCTGCTGATCTACGGCCGCGAAATCCTGACGCGCAAGCCCGGCGCCACCTTCATCGGCGAGGTCAAATGCTCGCAGGTGCTCTACGACGAGCTGAAACGGCTGGGGGGCAATCCGGTCATGTATAAGACCGGCCATTCGCTGATCAAGGCCAAGATGAAAGAGACCCACGCGGAGCTGGCCGGGGAGATGTCCGGGCACATGTTCTTCGGCGACCGCTACTTCGGCTACGATGACGCGCTCTATGCGGCGTGCCGGCTGATGGAGATCGTGGCCAAGAGCGGCAAGCCTCTTTCGGCGCAAATGGCCGGTTTGCCCAAGCTGGTTTCGACGCCGGAGATCCGCGTCGACTGTCCCGATGAGACCAAATTCGGCGTGGTCGCGCAGGTCGCCGAAAAGTTCCAGAAGACGCACCAGGTGATCACCGTCGACGGCGTGCGCGTGCTGTTCGAGCACGGCTGGGGCCTGCTGCGCGCCTCGAACACGCAGCCGGTGCTGGTGATGCGCTTCGAGGCCTCCAGCGCGGAGAATTTGGCCGCCTACCAGCGTGAGGTCGAAGCGGCTCTGGAGATCGCCAAGGCTGCTGCGCAGTAGACGGTGGCAGTCGGCTGCAACCGCTGTGCTTGCGGCTAGCGCCGGGCATAGCGTAACGTTAGGTTGTGACGGCGGATCAAAGAGCGAATTTGTCCGAAGTGGTTTCGGTGAGGCCCGAAATCATGCACGGGACGCCGTGCTTCGCAGGAACCCGCGTTCCCGTCGAGACCCTGCTCGACTATTTCGAGGAGGGGGACACTCTTGACAACTTCCTTCGGGATTTTCCCACCGTGACCCGGGAGCAGGCCATTCAGTTTCTTGAGTTGGCTAAGGCTCAACTGATCGAGTGCGTCAGTTCCTAACGGCCTGTGGCAAAGACCGCTCCTTCGCAGCCGCGGCTCGGTCACGCATTGCATCTACCGAGCCGCGCGCGCGAGCAAGCGGTGTTTTCGGACTGTGCCACAGGCTGCTAAGGGATGCTCGGCTACCTTCGCGGGATCACTTCTTTCCCGCCTGCGGACCCCGAGGCTCGGAGGCCGGCGGCACGAGGTTCTTCATGCGCAGATACACCACCATGCTGCCGTAGATCTCGTTATTGTGGCCGTAGTTCAGCGTCAGCAGGCCCATGCGCAGGCTGCGGGTCTGGCGGCCGCTCTCCTGCGTGATGTCGATCATCTCGGCTCCGGACTTATCGGTGAGCGCGGCGTAGGCGGTATCGCAATAGGCGAAGGCATCGTTCAGCACCTTCATGATGTCGGCTTTAGAGGTCAGCTTGTCCAGATTCCCCGGGCTGGGATTCTTCTCGCCCTTGGCCTGCGAGCACCACAGGAAGTTGTACGTCGCCACATGCGTCACCTGCTGGCCGAAGGTGCGAACCTCCTTCTGGTCGCCGGGGCGCATGCCGTAGTTTTCCTCCGGCATCTTCTCTGCCGTACGGATGATGTTGTTCTTGTTGCCGGTATAGTAGTTGCGCAGCGCGGTCGACATGGGGTTGGCGTCTTGCGCGGACGCCGCCGCTGCGAAAATCAGGAGACTGGGGATGAGCTTGCTCATAATCCCTAAACTTTAGCGCAAAAGGAACGGATCGCAGAGTCCCCAGCGAGCATCTCAGAGTTCGGCGTCAAAGAGCCCGAAATGAAGCCGATCCAACGAGCCGCATCCTTCTGTGAGCGTTATCGCCTGAAAGTTCCGATTCTGCTCGCACCCATGGCCGGAGCATCCCCGGCGAGCCTGTCCATCGCCGTCGCCAATGCCGGAGGAATGGGCGGCTTCGGCGCGCTCCTCACCCCGCCCGACGGCATAGGCGAGTGGGTGCGGGAGTTTCGTGCCGAGAGCAACGGACCGTTTCAGATCAACCTGTGGGTTCCCGATCCTGCGCCGCGCCGCGATCCGCAGGCGGAGGAACGGATGCGGCAATTCTTAGCGCAGTGGGGTCCGCGGGTCGATCCGGAAGCCGGCGATGTCAAGCCCCCGGATTTCGAGGCGCAGTGCGAGGCGCTGCTCGATGCCGAGCCCACCGTGGTCTCCTCCATCATGGGCGTGTTCCCGCGGCAGTTCATCGAACAACTGAAGCAGCGCGGCATCGCCTGGTTCGCTACGGCCACGACGCTCGAAGAAGCCCGAATCGCTCGCGATGCCGGAGCCGATGCGATCGTCGCCCAGGGTTACGAGGCGGGCGGTCATCGCGGCTCCTTTGATGCGGCGCAGGCGGAGCGCAACGGAGTGGGTTTGTTTGCGCTGATTCCTCGTCTGGCCGATCACATCGACCTGCCGATCATCGCCGCGGGCGGGATCGCCGACGGGCGTGGCGTAGCCGCGGCGCTGGCACTGGGGGCCAGTGCCGCGATGCTCGGAACCGTGTTCCTGCGATGCCCGGAAGCCAGGACGCATCCGGCGTGGGCGGGCGCGCTGGACGGCCTGGAGCCAGAGAACACCACTCTCACGCGAGCCTTTTCCGGCCGGCTGGGCCGCGCCATCGCCACCGATTTCGTCAAAGCCGCCGCGGCTCCCGGCGGTGCTGCTGCGGCGCCCTATCCGGTGCAGCGCGCCCTCACCGCACCCATGAAGGCGGCCGGCGCCGCGGCCAATGACTATCATCGGATGCAGGTCTGGGCAGGGCAGTCCGCGGCGATGGCCCAGGCGATCCCGGCGGGCGAACTGGTGACGCGGATTTGGGAGCAGACGCGGACGTTGCTTTAGCCTCAGCAGAGCCGCGCCGGGAGAAAGCGGTTACCGGCTATGCCCGGCGCATTGCATCACACCGAGATAGTCGCGCCAGGGACCCACGGCCTCGCGGTACTGGTGCGCCAGGATGCGCGCGATCTGATGCAGATGCGTGAGATCGTGCGCGGCCCAGGCGGCTAGAAGCTGGGACAGAGTCGCGGTTCCTAAAGCAGGATGCTGGCCGCGCAACTCGAAATCGGCGGGCTGGAGATTCATCCTGCTCAGTTCCTCCAGGCTGGCTCCTCGTACCTGACCGAATTCATCCAGAAGCTGCTCGATCGTCTTTCCCGCGCTTAAGCGCACATGCCCCTTGCGATCAAACGGCTCGAAGGCGCGGCTCTCGCCGAACTCGCGAATCCACCGCAGGCGCAGCACCCAGTTGGTGCGTTCGGCGTGGCTCAGATGGCCGATGACGTCGAAAACGGTCCAGGTCCTTTCGCCTTCGTTTTGCAAAGTCCAGGCCTCGGGCAGCCCGCGGAGAAGCGCGTCCAGGGCGGCCGGCGTGCGAGCCAGAAGCGCAATGGTGTGATTTAGATCTTGTTCCATGCCCACCTCATTTGTGTAGCAATCACTATAGAAGTATCGCCCGCTTGCGCCCCGCCGGTCAAGCATTTTATAGTGGCCTCTATAGAAATCGAATACAAGCCGCCGCGGGGCCGCCCGCGCGCCTTCGACCGCCCCGCCGCACTCCGCCGGGCGATGGAGCTGTTCTGGGCGCTGGGCTATGAAGGCGCCTCGCTGGCCGATCTGCAGCGCGCCATGGGCGGCATTGCCGCGCCCAGCTTCTACGCTGCGTACGGCTCCAAAGAGAAGCTGTTCCGCGAAGCGGTGGAGTTGTACAGCCGCACGCTGGGCACGCCGATGCTGGAGGCGCTGGAGGCCGGCGCGACCGCCCGGTCCTCGGTCGGGGCGTTGCTGGGCGCCGCCGTCGAAGCCTTCACCAAACCCGGGCTGCCGCGCGGATGCATGCTGGTGACCGGCGCGATGAACCACACACCGGCCAACCGCAAGATTCAGGAGTTCCTGCGCGGCTTGCGAGCGCGCCGGCACAAGCTGATCCGGCAGCGGCTCCAGCGCGCAGCCGCCGAGGGCGAGCTCACGCCAGGCGCCGATATTGCAGGGCTCGCTTCGTTCTACGCAACGGTACTGGACGGCTTGGCGATCCAGGCTCGGGATAGGGCGTCGCGGAAGACGCTCAAAGGAGTGGTGGTAAGCGCGATGGCGGCATGGGACACGGTCGCCGGTTTACGATAACATCGAACCCCAGGAGGATTTCCCATGTTCCGTCTTGTTGCCACCGGCGCGGGGATCGCGTTAATCGCAGGCTTTACCATAGCGCAGACTGCGCGTCCGCAGCCGCCCACGCGCGATCCGCACACCCCCGGCTACGTGACGGCGAAGGAACTCGCCGACGGCCAAAATGCTCCGGCCAGCGCCGACGGAAACTTCATCCTGGGGCCGACGCACAATGCCGCGCCGGAGATGACCGGGCTTTCAGGTAGCCCACAGGCAAACGGTCTGCAGGGGATGGTCTACAACTTCACCATGAGCTCGGCCGACAGCAAGATCTATCCGGGCATCGCGCGCGATGCCGGCACCTTCGGCACGCCCGATCCGGCCGATCCGGCGAAGCTGATCGTGACCACCAGCCACCCGGCAGCGTACATGCGGCGCGTGGCCGTGTACGTCCCCAAGCAGTATGTAGCGGGGACGGCGGCGCCCTTCATCGTCGGCGCGGACGGCCCGGATCAACTGTTATTCACCGCTCTCGACAATCTGATCGCGCAGAAGAAACTGCCGGTGATGATCGGAATCTCGATCGCCAACGGCAGCGGCGACGCGCAGGGCAGCGAGCGTGGCCTCGAATACGACACTATGTCCGGCCGCTACGCCGAGTTCGTGGAAACCGAGGTGCTGCCGCTGGTCGAGAAGCAGTACGACGTGAAGCTAACCACGGATCCCGACGGCCGCGCGACCATGGGCGGAAGCTCCGGCGGCTCCTGCGCGCTGAGCATGGCGTGGTATCACCCGGAGTGGTACCGTCGCGTGCTGACGTACTCGGGTACCTACGTCAACCAGCAGTGGCCGCCCAATCCCGAAACTCCGCACGGAGCCTGGGAATACCACGAGCATCTGATCCCGAACAGTCCGGCGAAGCCGATTCGCATCTGGATGGAGGTGGGCGATCGCGACCTGTTCAATCCCAACGCCATGCGCGACAACATGCATGACTGGGTGGTGGCCAACGAGAACATGGCCAAGGTGCTGGCCGCGAAAGGCTATCACTATCAGTTCGTTTTCGCGCGCAACGCCGGCCACACCGACGGCGCGGTCAAGCGCCAGACTCTGCCGGAGGCGCTCGAATATTTGTGGCAGGGGTACCCGATCAACGGATTGAGGAACTGACGCAAATCGAGCCGCACCTGCTGGCCGCGCCCTGAAGGCCGTCCTCCGATCCGGCCTTCAGGGCATGCTCACTCTACGAGCATGCCAGAAGCTTGGCTCGATTCCAATACGTAACCTTCGGATTTTGTACACCCTGAGGCTGATTCTGTACCACCCCGCTCTATGACCATAGAAATAGTCATTAATACGACCTCTGCGTAAAGGGGTGATAGGTGGTCTATCGGGGATTCCCGATGACTCTCTCAATCTTCGAGGCGATGCCAGTCCTCAGGTGTGACCATCTCGCTCAGCGTTTGGAACTGAAACCCGCGATCCTTTAGCACCGGAATCGCTCGCTCGACCGCGTTGAGCATCGGGCGCACGTCGGGACGGGCCTCGATCGCGCGGCCATCATGGAGGCACACGATGCCTCCATTGGAGGCTCTGCTGACGATGCGTTTGAAGATGTCGCCGGCCGGGAGGGCCCAGTCGCGTCCGATCACGGTCCACATCACCCCGGTCAGTTGCAGCCGTTCCTGGGCCCGGCGCAGCCCGAACCAGCGCACACCGTAGGGGGCGCGAAAGAAGACCGGCGTCGCGCCGGTGTGCAAATGAATGGTCTCCTGCGCCAGCGCCAGCTCGCGATAAATGAATTCGGGCGGCTTGAAATTCAGGTGGGGGTGGGTGTCGGTGTGGTTGCCGATTTCGTGGCCGCGATGGCGCACCTCGCGCGCGACCTGGGGGAAGCGGCGCACGTTGCGGCCGCACATGAAGAAGGTGGCGCGCACCTGCTGGTCTTCCAGAATCTCCAGCAACGCCGGAGTAGATTCGCTGGGGCCGTCGTCGAAGGTGAGCGCCAGCGACGGGCGCGAGCGGTCGCCGTGGTAGACCGAAGGGCCGAACCAGGCCGAGGAGCGCCCGCGCACGGCATAGCTGGCGAAGCTACCGGCCGCGGTGACCGCGCCCGCTGTGCCGAGCACCTCGAGCATGCCCATCATGATACCGTGTTCAGCAGAGCTTCTTCAGAAGCGCTTGGGCCTGCTCCAGGCCTTGGAACTGCTTCTCGGCCTCCTTAAACGCGCGGGTGTGGACGCAGCGCCGTGCACCGCGGTGCTCTGCCGGATGGCGCAGATGCAGCATCTCATGATACAGGACATATTCGACGGCGATGCGCGGCACCTCCGCGCGATCCAGAATCCGGCTCAGGACGATGGCGTTGTGGGACGGGTCATAATGGCCCAGCAAGGTGCGCGAAGCGTTCGGGCTCCAGCCCAGGCGCGGCCGCGCCATCAGTCCGAAGAAGTAGCGGAAATTCAACTCCTCGAACATCTGGTCAAGGTCGTAGGATTGCCCCTGCGGATGCTCCACCTGCTTGCGGCCGCGAATCTGGCGGACCAGATCCAGGCTGCGGCGAACGTCGCGGCGGTTGAGGTAGCGGCGGTAGCGCTCATTGCTCGCCCGTGGCACCGGCTTGCGGAACAGCTTCGCCAGCAGGATCTCCGCCAGAGCCTCCAATACATCCTCCGGCGCACCTGCCAGCGTATCGGCCAGGCGTACCAGTAGCACCCCGTTTTCCCAGCGGACCTGGGCGTTGGCGTTGGCGTAGCGCTTGAACTCGACGCGAACCTGGGGCAGGGGAGTGCGCGGGCGAAGCTGGCGGAAGACCCGGATGTAGATGTCGGCGGGCGCGGCGGCCGGCTCTTCTGAGGAACTCGCCGGCACAACGGAGCCTGGGGCGGCGGGACCCCTCGTGACCCCTCCCCGTTGGGAGGGCCGCCCCGGCCCTGTGCCGGCTAGCTCCAGTACGGCGTCGCTGGTCTCCACAAGCATGCGCTAGCTAGGTTCACCGGGCGCACACGATAGCTTCGGTCCAAGGCTGCCTGTGCGCGGGTTCCTTAGAAGAATGTAACATAGCTGTTTATGTCTTCTGTTGGCGCAACGCTCGTTGGCACAAAGGCGGTTGGTGCAAAGATTACAGCGCTTGGCTGCTACGTCCCGCCGCGGGTGCTCACCAACCAGGATCTGGAAAAGCTGGTGGACACCACCAATGAGTGGATTCTCCAGCGCGTGGGCATTCGCGAGCGCCACATTGCGCCTCCGGAAATGGCGACCTCCGACATGGCGGTGCTGGCGGCCTGCGCGGCCCTGGCGCAGCGCGGCATCAGCGGCCGGGAGATCGAGGCGATCCTGCTGTGCACCGTCACCCCCGACATGATGTTCCCTTCCACCGCTTGCCTGGTGCAGAACCGGCTGGGGGCCAAGGGGGCGTGGGGGTTTGACCTGGTCGCGGCCTGTTCCGGATTCCTGTATGGGCTGACCACGGCGGCGCACCTGGTGATGGCCGGGACGCACAAGAAGGTGCTGGTCATCGGCGCCGACACGATGTCGCGCATCATCGACTACACCGACCGCTCTACCTGCGTGCTGTTCGGCGACGCGGCGGGCGCGATGCTGGTCGAGCCGGCCGAGCCTGGCCACGGTTTCCTCGGGTTCCTGAATGAAATCGACGGCTCCGGCGGCGACTATCTGAAGATGCCGGCCGGCGGAAGCCGCTTGCCAGCCAGCGCGGAAACCGTGGCCAACCGCGATCACTTCGTCAAGCAGGAAGGCCAACAGGTGTTCAAGTACGCCGTCACGAAGCTGTATGAAGTCTGCAGTAAACTGCTGGAGCGCCATAATATGACGCCCGCCGATATCAAACTGCTGGTCCCGCACCAGGCCAATCTGCGCATCATTCGCGCTGCGGCGGAGCGGCTGGGCTTGCGCGATGAGCAGGTGGTGATCAACATCGACCGCTTCGGGAACACCACGGCGGCGACCATTCCTCTGGCCGCGCGCGATGCCGTGGAAACGGGAAGGCTCAAGAGCGGGGATCTGGTTCTGTTCGCCGCGGTCGGCGCGGGCTATACCGTGGGCGCGAATCTGTGGCGGTGGGAGTACTGACGAATGAAATCGGGCCGCCCGCTCCGGCAAGTCTACTGCAAAGCTTGTACTTAACCGTCTAAAAGCCATGCCCCCGAACCACGAGGATCAGGCCGGCGGGAGGCCGACCCATCAGAATCCTTCGTGGCTATTCGGGATTCTGGCAATGCCGAGCGGAATCGGCTACTGGGGCGTGCAGGCGCTGCTGGTCCCGTATCTGTTGCGGCAGCACGGCGTGGAGGTGGACCGCATCGCTCGCATCGTCGCCATTGCATCCATTCCGGGGATTTGGGGCTTCGTTTCTTCTCCTATCGTGGACTTGCGATGGATGCGGCGCACCTGGGTGCTGGTTAGCTACGCTCTGGCGGCGCTGGCCAGCGGCCTGGCGATTCTGTTGTCTCCAACGTCACTCGTCTGGGTGACCATCCTGCTGTTCACGGCAGGCGCGTTGACCAACATCGCCAGCGCGGCCATCGGCGCGGTGATGAGCACGGTGCGGGCCGAGGTGCGCGGCGAAGCCAGCGGCTGGAGCCAGGCCGGCAACATCGGAGCCGGAACGCTGGGGGGTGGTCTCGGGATCTGGATGGCGGGCTTCTGCGGAGTGCCCGTGCTGGCCGCGGCATTCGTGCTGATCCTGCTGGCCCCGGCGCTGGCCGCGTATTGGATCGTGGAGACGCCGTATCCTCACTTGCCCGCCCGGGTTTTGTTCGCCGCCCTGGGCCGCGACGTGTGGGATCTGCTGAAGTCGGCGCCCACGCTGGTGGCGCTGGGGTTCTTCTTTTCGCCGGTAGGGGCCGGCGCGCTCACCAACCTGATCTCGAGCTTAGGTCCCGATTATCATGCGCCCGCAACGGAGGTCGCCTGGGTCGCGGGAGCGGGCGGGGGACTGCTGCTGGCGATCGGCGGGCTTGCCGGAGGGTTCCTGTGCGATCGCATGAATCGCATGACCGCTTACGCGGTGTTCGGGATTCTGGCCGGAGCCGCGGGAGCCTGGCTGGCGCTGGGCCCGGCCACTCCCTTCACCTACGGAGCAGGGTTTGCGGCCTACGCGCTGACCACCGGTCTGGCTTTCGCCGCCTTCATCGCGTTGATCCTGGAGGTTTTGGGGCACGGGCGGCGCGCAGCGGCGACGGGATTCTCGCTGCTGGGGTCGGCGGGGAATTTGCCGCTGGCGTACATGACCTGGCTGGACGGCGCCGGCTATCGTCACGGCGGCGCCCGCGGGCTCACCGGGGTCGATGCCGCCGCCAATCTCGGCGGAGGGCTGGTGCTGCTGGCGGTCGCGCGCTACTGCGCGGCGAAGTGGCGCACTCAGCCGGCCGCCGAACCAGTGCAGACTGCCGTCTGACCACCTCAAACTAGCCTCTCCAGGCGGCTATTTCTACTATCTTTGTGGGATGCGCCGCAATCCTTTGGGCCGCATCTAAAGGAGTGGAAAGGCAGGAAAACTATGATGTGGTCATGGAAAGCGAGAACAAGCTCGGGCCTGGCCATCGGCTTGTCCGTTCTCTTAGCTGGCGGAATTCTGAGCGTTCCGGTTTGGGCGCAAAACGTGCCGCAAGGCCCTCAGGCTCAAGCGGGACCTCCGCAGGGTCCTCCGGCGGGAATGTTGAATTATGTGGAAGGGCAAGCCTCCATTAATGGGCAGGCGCAAAGCTCCAATGGGCAAACCCAAGGCCGGCAATCGGCAGGATCGGCGCGGTTGCAGCCCGGGCAAACTCTGGCGACGCAAAACGGCCGGGCGGAGATGCTGCTCACTCCGGGAGTTCTGGTCCGCCTGGATGACAACAGCGCGGTGATGATGAACAACCCGGGCATCCCGGATACCGATATTGCCGTCAAAGGCGGCCGGGTGATGGTGGAGGCAGACCAAGTGATGCCGGCCAATCATATCAACGTCACGGAAGGCGACGCTACGGTGCGCCTGATGACTCACGGTTTGTACGATCTCGATGCGGCGCATAACCTGGTACGCGTGTTCGACGGACGCGCGGAGGTAACCGTCGCCGGCAAGACTCACTTGCTTCAGGCCGGACACCAGTTCGATCTGAGCCAAGCCAAGCTGCACGCGAAGGGCTTCAACAAGAAAGCTAACGAGGACGCGTTCTACCGCTGGTCCAGCCTGCGGTCAGCGTATTTGGCGGAGGCCAATGCGGACGCGGCTCGCAGCTTTGCGCAAAGCCAATACGGCAACGTCTACAACGGTCCTAACTACGGCGCTGCTTACGGGTACGCCGATTACGGCGCCTATGATAACGGCTGGTACTGGGATCCCTACTGGGACGCCTATACTTGGATGCCCTGGGACGGAATCTTCTTCAGCCCGTTCGGATGGGGCTTCTACTCGCCCGGTTTCGGCTACGCGGCTCCGTTCTATGGCCGCGGCGGCTTCTACGGTGGGCACCACGCCTTCGGGCCTGGATTCCGGCCGTCGGTAGCGCCTCACGCAGGAGGGTCGGGGATGGTTGCGGGTAATGGCTTCCACGGCGGCGGCTTCAACGGTGGCGGCTTCCGCGGCGGTGGATTCGCCGGCGGCGGAGTCCGTAGCGGATTCGCGGGCGGAGGCGGCTTCCACGGCGGCGGCGGAGGCGGCTTCCACGGTGGTGGTGGTGGATTCGGCGGTGGCGGGGGACGCCGCTAACAACTTTTCTCGCTTGTGATACTTGCCCGGGCCCGGCAACAGCCGAGTCCGGGCTTTTTTTGTTACTCGTCATGCGTTTCCCGGCGTGACATTTCCCGGCAAATAGACGCGCAGATTCTCTCAAAGCCATATTGCTCCGTGGCCGCAAGCGTGATCACGCTGGGCGTCGGCCTGATTCGTTCAACCTAATTCGTTCAAGAGGTTAAGCTACATGACGACCAACAATCACGGCACCGTTTTGCAGCGGGAGCATCCTCAGGAATCGGTGGCGAGCTCGCGCTGGAGTTCGGCGCATGTGCCGAAGCGCTCGTGGTGGTGGCCCGGCGGCTGGACCGCCTGAAGAAATTGCGAGCCGAACTGCTGTCGCATCAGCCGGGGCTAAAGGCGATCGTGCTGGCCACCCCTAGTTCAACTTCGGTTCCGTCGATGACGGTCTCGCATCAGCCGGGGCTAAAGGTGATCGTGCTGGCGGCAGACTTGTGTGTTCCTGGATTTCAATAGTCGAGAGCTGAAGGTGATCGAGCTGGTGTCTCAGGGTTGGTGGTACCGCGAAATCGCAGTGACCATCGGACGCAACTCACGGCTGGTTAAGAACATCGTTCATCGCGTTTACGAAAAGGCTGGGCTCAAGCACAATATTGCGACACTGAGACGCTGGGCGATAGAGAACAGTCTGGACGGCCCGATGCCGGATACCCCAGAGACGCGGCCCGTGCCGGGAACGCCAGCTCCGCGGCGGCAACGGATCAAGCTGGGGCGGATCGGCGCGGTCGTGGACGATCACAAGTTTGCCGTAGATCGTTTTCTTCACTCCCCTCAGTTACTTTCAGCCCACTGCGCCCATCGTTGGTTGGTCGTAAGCGTACCCTCACGACGGAGGGGGAACGCCGAACGCCGCGAGCGGGAGTGGCACGAGAAGCCTTGGCGGCTGCTCCAGATCGGCCTCCGCTAAAAGGCACAATCGAAGAAAATGCGAACAGCGACGGTGTCCAGATCTGCAGCGCGGCACTCTGTCTCATTATCTTAGCGGGCGACGCTCAGGAACTCGGCGTGGTGCACTTCTCTTTCGGGCTGCACCCATTCGCGGCGATATCTCGTCAAATGGAGTGGGAGTCCCATTCGATGTTGGATTCCGGTGTACAGTCGTTTTTCCGTTTACAAAATCCTGCCCCGTGGTATCGTACTGAGAGACAACTTATACACATCCTGTGGAAAAGTGTCTCTTTCTGGCAAGCTGGAACGACCACAAGTCAGTCATTAGGATATCGTAACTGTTTATGGATAAAGAAGTTAGCGCTTTTTGAATGGAGGGTGGCGGAGTCGAACCGCGATCTTGGCGGATCTGGCGTTTATAAGACGCCCCCAGGCGAACCGGCCTGCCATCCTCCCATAAGGCAACCCATAGGGTAGCACCCTTGGTATCTAGGCGGCAATTGGCTCTCAGCTTAAGGCCAATCGCCTAGGGGTTCGGAAACAGAGTTGCTGCATAATCGTTGGGAGAGAGCATGGCTAAGGTGGTTCAAGTTGAATATGAGGGGAAGGCGTGCCCTGCTGAAGAATTGGGATTCACCACCGTTGGGGAGCCGTGGACGATCTACAACTTAGAAGACGGAACCGTCCTTAAGTTCAAGCAGGCCTTAGCGAAGGTCTGCCGTCTCACTGAAACGTTCAAACCAGACGGGGATCCAATTTACGTGTTTCAGGTCGGCACATTGGCTCATACCGATGCGCCCGCATCCCTTTGGAAGAAGAAGGACAAGGCAAATTAAGGTTTTACGATGCCCCTACGACTCAATAGCCCAGCTGCTGGAGACACCAGCGCTGACATTATGCCGTTGTTGTACGGTAGGAACAATACGTTTTTCCATTGTGAAAACCTTGCCGCCTTTGTGGCGGCATCGGGCGCATGCTATCAGGGTATTTCTACATGTCAGTATGCCGCTGCGCTTTCCGGGGCACCTCCGCAATCCGAGGAGGCCTCGATCCGGTTTGAGGTATTTCATTTCGGTGGACAGAACTTTCGCCTGAGAACACCATTGGTTGCCCAGCGCAATCAGCATCATGGCGTGTGGTCTTACGAATCCCCCGAGCTATCCATCTTTGCGGTCGGCAAATCACAATCAGACGCACTATATTCGTTTGTGGAGGATTTCGCAGCCCTATGGAATGGGATCGCTCAAGCAGACGATAGTGCACTTACAGGCGATGCCATTGACATGAAACGGACCTTGCTGAATCTGGTTGAATCCGCGGAGTAGCCGCCTTGGTCCTAGATCCGAACGAGGTTTCATCTGCCCTTTGCAAAAAAGGATTTGTTGCCGATGATGGCGCAGACCACAGGCGGTACTGGTTTTTCCACAACAACAAAAAGTCCAGCGTAAACACTAAAATAAGCCACAACGAGAGAGAATTGGACGACTATTTATGCACCGCTATGTCCAAGCAAGTGAGACTTACCCGTCCTCAATTTAAGTCATTAGTGGATTGCACAATGGATGCAGCGCAGTATTTGGCCGTGCTAGTTGCTGGATCACATATTCGGATAGAGCCGCCTCAGCAATCCGCGCCTGAGGCAAAACATAAAAAATGAAGGCCCCAAGCACCAGTTCGACGCGATCCTGAATCGCCTGATGGCCACTCCACCCAAGCCGGCTACTCCGAAGCGGAAGGCTCGGAGAGCGAAGGCGAAACCGGCGCGGTAAGCGTGTTGTAGCGGAGCGCCGCGTCTATCACCAGGGTCAGGACGGTCATGCCGAAAATGTCTTCGGCTCCTCGGCTGTTGAACTTGAGGGCACATTCGTCCAGGTAACGGTGAAGCCGCCTCACCGAAACCCAGTGATGTTGGCCGACGATCTGGCGCTTCAATAAGCTCCAGAAATTCTCGATCCCCCTAGGTGTGAACTTCGCCGTGCGCCCACTCCTCTTTTGCGTGAACGACTATTTCATGGACTTGTCTGGCGAGCGCGACGTCGAAAGGCTA
>CAWISY010000082.1:0-6366 GCA_963838455.1 Bryobacterales bacterium | reverse complement strand
TTCAACCTAGATCCGGCAGTTGGCCAGAGCGCTCAGGGGCAAAAACCGCGGATCTGGCGGGTGCGTTTTGAGCCAGTCGCGAAAAATGAACCGCAGGAGCCAACGCCAGCGTTGGTTGACAGTGAACTGCTCGGCAGTTGCGACAAGTCGCTGTAGGAGACGACTTACGCCTTCCAGCGCCCGGCGGATCGGCTCAGCTTGCGCGTGGTTGCTGGTGATCGTCAGGGTCCTCTGGTTGCCGTGCGTGGTTTGACGTCCGATCCCGTGCAACAGCAGCGGCCGGCTGGTCGTCGCTTCCGTATGCCGGTTCGGGATGGCCAACCGGGTGAACAGACTCCACCAGTTGTAAATCAGCGCCACGATCCGCGCCAGGATCTGACAACGCTGGTGATCCTGCGTCGTGAAACCGGCCCAACCCCACTGGTTCTTCAGCTCGTCGAAGACGTTCTCTGCCTCGGCCCTGTCCCGGTACAGTTGTGCAATCCCAAGCAGTTCCTCTTCCAGCGGCGTTACCAGCACCGCGTATTCGTACAGATCCCCAGCGCGCAGCACCTCCACGCTGCCGAATAACTGCCCTTGCCGGTTGGCATCGCCCTCCGCCGTGATCGCCAACGATTCCCGGATCGCGCGCCGTAGCACGACCACTCGCCGCTTCCGGCTCCATCCGGTCAATTGCAGTTCGCTCGACAACCCTTGCCAGCCCCCGCCGGCTGGCGCCCAATCGGCGCGCCCGAACAGTCCCGCAATGTGCCGCTGGACTTTCGTCGTCTGCCGGAGTTTAAACAGGTAAGGAAGGCTCCGTTTCTCGCACGCCACGAGCATGGCTTCGGTTCCCCAAGCGATATCCCCCCGCACCAGCTTCGGCCATTGCTCGCGCGGCCGCCGATCCAGCCAGGCCCACAATCCCGGCTGCGCATAAAGGGAAGCCGTCTGATTGCCCGCCTGCACTTCCACGTCCAGCACCATCCGGATCGCCGCAATAAAGTACGTTTGATAGACGTGCGACGGCCGGCCCTGCTTGGTTGGGTTGTATCCCCGTACCGCTTGCTCTTGGTGCCCGTACAACGGTTTCACGGTCCCGTCCATATCCAGAATCCAGGGCTCTTTCAACAACTCTTCGTAGCTGGAGTCCAGATGGGCGTGCAGCCAACGCTCATACGCTGCCTCTTCCCCTTTTTGAAACGCGCGCCGCACCGCGTCTTCACTCCGCACCCGCTCCATCCCCAACAGCCTCGGCAGCACGCTGTCGCTGCGGACCGTCGTCACGTGGGCGTACCGCTTGTGTCCTGCCAAGACGCTCAGCAGAAGAGTCCCCAGAATATCTTGCTTGGGCGGGGCATTGCCGCTGCGGTAGTTCAGGGGGCAATCCTCGACCCACTGCTGCCACAGGCCGTTCGCCTTGAGAAACTCCAGAAAGTAGGTGACCGGCGCGAACGCGGTCACCGCCGCATCCGCATCCCAGCGGACAAAAACCTTGCCGCCAAAGGTTTCGACCGCTTTGCCCCGGTCCACAAGATCCTGATCCGGCTCGCCCCTTCTCACTTCACCCTGCGGGTGAGCCGAAATCAAGACCCGATTATCTGCCATGTCTCAAGGTAGCAATACCTTGGACCGTTCAGGCAGTGTTCAGACTGCCGATTTTAGGTTCATCGGTAGTCAGTCTCTGGAATGCCGCGCGCTCTTCATCGGCGATGATGTAGACCACCTCCTGGTTCAGCCACTTGTCATAGGCGGAGGTCGCGGTGCTGTCGGTTTGGGCCGGCGCGTCGGAACTCTGCTGAGGCGCCTGGGAGGGCCACGCGGCCATGGCCACGGCGGCGGTGGCGGCGAGGATGGCAATGGCCAACAACGGCGTCCAGGCGCCATCGGAGCTTTTGCGGATAGAGCAGACGGCGAATGCGTTTCACGAGACTCCCTCCTGTAGCGGCCACGGCCGGTTCGCGGCCGGACCAGCGGTTCTGTTCCAGTGCGGCCAGCGCCACGGCGTATTCCCGCGCATTGCCGCGTCATGCGACCACCACATCGTCACAGCAGTTTTCGCGCTCGGCGCGGATCACCCGCGACATCCACCACACCGCCGGATGATAAAACAACAAGCCCTCCACCGACCGCTGCAAGCACATTCACCAGGTAATCGTAGCGGCGGATGTGCGCCAGCTCATGCAGCAGGATGGCTTCGACCTGTCCCGCCGGCAAACCCGGCGAGCAAGTCCCACCGGCATCAGAATTACCGGACGGAAATGGCCAATCACCATGGGCACATCCGCCAGGCAGGATTCCAGCAGCAGGACCGGCCGCGACAGACGCAACCGGCGCGCTCAGGCGCACGAGTTCCTCCTGCCAGCGCTCGGGCGCACAACACACGCCCCGCCGGCGCAGCCGGCACACCGATATCCAGCCGGCCACGTGCCCGAGATAGAAAATCCAGACGCCCGCAATCCAGAACGGCGCAAGCCACGGCACGACGGCGGCAAAGCCCGGATCCGAAGGACGCCGCGGCATCCATGTTCGCCGCGACACTCCACGCCGGGAAGGCGGGCAGTTCCTGACGGTGCGCAGGCCGTGCACGCCTTCCGGCATCACGCGAACCAAGGTGAGGCCGAACGCGCGCCAGCATCACGAGCATCGCCACGCAGGCCGCGGCATAGCGAGCGCGCGATGACCGCATGGCCACGAGCGCCGCCGCCAGCGCCAGCCGCGACGATCGCTCCCTCCCACAGGGAATGAAGCAGCGTCCAACCGACGCGCCTGCGGCCAGCGGAGTCTGCACCCAGGTTTCGAGAAGCCTCATTTCTCCCCCTTCGCGGTACTCGTCCAGCAGCTTGCGCAGCTCGGCGAGTTCCTCTTTGGTGGCCTTGCGGGCCGAGAGCGCGCCCACCATGAGCGCCTTGGCCGAGCCGCTGAACGCGCGCTCCATCAGGTCGCCGGCGAGCTGCCGCTGGGTCCACTCGCGCGGCCGCGCGGCTTCGTAGACGTGCGCGCGCTGCTTCTCGTCGCGGCGCACCAGGCCCTTTTCGGCCATGATCTGCATGAATTTCAGCATGGTGCTGTATTGCGCCGGACGCGCGCCGGCTGATGACGTCGTGAACCTCGCGCACGGTGGCCGGCCCGATGCTCCACAGCACGGTCAGGATTTCCAGTTCGGCGTCGGTGGGTCGGGGCGGGTCGTGCTGCCATATACGAAGACTTTACTAGTAAAGTTTTCGTATGTCAAGCAGGAAATGCGGGGCCGGGGAGCCAGGGCCCGATTAGTTAGGTGCGCCGCGCCGTTGTGAACGAGGCGCACGTTATTGGGCTACGGAACGATCACGGAGTTCATACATGCTGCGCCGCAGTTTGTGCACGTTCACCGGAGACCTCATGGCTTACCGGCACCGCCCGCCCTCATGGGGCCAGCCATCGGAAGGCCCGCTCTACGAATGTCTTCGCATCTTTCTCCATGCAGGGGCCGTGAGCGATGATCAGCTTGTCGAAGTCCCACGAAAGCAGCTTTTCGAGCGATCGCCGCGCGAGCCTTCGATTCGTGAAGGACAGCCTGATGTCGAGCCCAACGCCGCCATGCGGAGATGCAACGCCCTCCAGTCTGAACAGAGCATTGCGAAAGGGCCTACCCTTCACTATCGGATGAATCTGGATCAGATCATCCAGGATGACCGTGCGCGACGCTTTGTGGAAGAAAATGACTTCTTCGATCAGGGGACTGCCTTTGAAGGCAAGTTGGTCAAGGTCGTTCGCCCAGCCCTGAGCCGGCTCGTCCCCCAGGATACGGGTTAGGGGCAGGCATCCCTTTCTTCAAGGTGAACGGGGTGGATCGTGCCACCCATAGCTGCGCTTCGGGAAACAGCGTGTGCCATGCTGCCAGCCGCCAGACGTGCCTCGGGGTCGCTGCAACAAGGTATCTGACAGTGCCCAATTCAGCCATGCGTTTGAGCGCGTCGAACGCCAACGGCACTGGCGAATTCACCCACAACGATCCATCGGAAAGCTTCACAACGGTCATGCGGGTCGTGAACATGAAACCCATGTCGCGGACTGGCGGACCGTCGATGATCCATACGTTTTCAGCGAACGTCTGCATAGTGCTCAAGCAGTTTTTCAGCAGCCAGCTTCGGCCCGTCCCACTGCGCTGTGACTCGCGCAAAGGCGGCGGCTCCGCTTCTCGCCGTACCGTCACACAGTAACTTTTGAATCGCGTCCTGCACGCCGCGGGACGGATCTCGCGATTTCCGAATCCGGATCGCGAACCCCAATCGTTCGAGACAGGCCAGATTTGCAACCTGCTCCATCTGCATGCCGACTCCGACCACCGGCTTCCCGGCCATCGCCGCGGTCATCACGGTTCCGATACCGCCATGGATGACGGCCAGATCGGCCATCTTGTTCACCTGCAGCGCGGGGAGCCAGTCCGTGACGAGGACGTTGGACGGGATGCGCACTCCGGGAAGTTGTGCGATCTGAAACTTCACCGGTGCGATCACGCGGTATGGCCTGCCCTCAAAACTCTCAAGAATCCGGGCGACGATTTCCGGCGTCCCCGAACTCCCCATGGCGAAATAGATGAGCGGCCGATCTCGCGGAATACGCTGCAGCTCCGCCGGCATTGGAAATTCATCCTGCGGGATCAGCGGCCCCGTGTAAAAATGGCTCGGTGGCAGCGTTGCGCCGGAGAACTCGGGAGGTTCCGCGACCAGGGTCAGATCGCCGCGCCAGAATTCGAAGATCGAGCTATAGCCCTGCACGCCGTAGTGGCGCGCGGCGCGGTTTACGCCGTTCAGAAACCCGTACCTTATCCAGAAATTGATGAAAACCCAGACAAACCAGTCCGCGAGGGCCTTTGCGGGCGCCGGCCGGATTCTATCGGTCATGCCAGCGCCGTGCCGAAAGAAGGCCGGGAGCCAGGTGGATTGAATCACCCAGACGAGGGGGATGCGCAGTACCCGGCACGTGATCGGGATGGTGAGGTACGACCCGGTTACGACCGCCACCGGGCCAAGCCGCCCGAGAAATGCAAGCTCATGATCGACACGCTCGATCATTTCGGAATCGCTGAAAGCAGGCGCGAACTTCTCGCCGCGATCGACTCTGGCGATATGCTCGATCTTCTCTTTTGTGAGGCGCGGCTCCATTCGCGTCAGGGCAAACCCATGCTTCTCGATCAGGCGTTCGAAATCGCCGCCATCGGAAATAAAATGAACTTCGAAGACTTTGGCGGCCTCAGGATGCCGCTCCACCGCTTTTGCGATCTCCACCATGCGGCTCGTTTCGGCGAGGTTGAACGCGGCAGGTGCGAAAAGGAGGATTCGTTTGGACATCAGCTCCCCTCTACTTCACTTAGGAGAAGATCCAGAAATCGCCTCCAGGCTCGTCTGGTTATCTCGAGCGCTCTCGTGTTGTGATTCACAGCCAGCGCGATCATCATTCCATCAAGGACCATTTCCAACATGCGCGTTGCCGTCTCCATTTCTTGCTCGGGCACGTGCCGGGGAAGTCGTCTGGCGAGTTCCTTCATCGTCAGCTCATGCATCCGGGCGGAAGTAGAGATGAGAAGGCGCTGGAGCTTAGAATCGAACATGGCCTTTACGAGAAACACAAAGTGGGCACGCAGGAACGTCTTGCGCTTGCCGGTCAGGCTTTCCAATTGGTTTCCAAGTTCAAGCAGATAGGCCCGAGCCGAAGCGAACTCAGCGCTGTCGCGCGAAAGCGAGGATGCCCAGAAGCGATCGAGTGCGAGTAGCGGGATTTCATCGATGGACCGAAAATGATGAAAGACCGTAGCCTTACTCACACCGGCTTCGTTCGCCACTCCTGAAGCGCTAAATCCGTCGGGACCGGTACGACCCAGGAGCCTGATGGCGGAATCCAGAATGGCAGCCCGTGTGCGGTCTCCCGTCTTCGTGCGGTGGCCTTTCGCCGGCATAGAACCATAGTATCCCTGACCGACCGATCGGTCAATAGCCTATCTCAACCAGACCGCTCGGCAGAAACGCCACACGTTTGGCTTAGCCCTTCGTGGGTACATTGCTCCTGTGAAGTCCCGCGTCAGCTTGACGCAGAACGTAAATGATGAGATGTGCCCTGCGGACTCTCCTGCCCAGCGAGAGGATTTGCCGATCGCACCGAGTAGAACATCGTTTACTGCCAGCAATTGCGCCACGACAACCTGCGAGGTACCGGTCCACTCCGGTTACGAGGGGGGACGTGTGGGCGGCCACGTGCCATCGAGTAGGATTATGCCAACATTACTGACAAAAGAGTAGGATCTTGCCAGGAATGGTGACGCTAATTGTCAGCACTTTCTGGCAAGCGTCATGGAAAGCCGTTCAGAATCAACGCTAGCGCTGACAACTTCTATGGCATCCTACACTC
>CAWISY010000081.1:0-11036 GCA_963838455.1 Bryobacterales bacterium | reverse complement strand
TATGTTCCTGCCTGTTGCTCGTTTCTTCATCTCCTCCTTGCTCTTCTTCTCACAGCCTCGACCAACCTTCCTGAGAAAATCGAGATTCTTACATACCTCCATCGGCTGGGCGTTGGACCAGCTTGAGCTCAATCACCAGGGTCGGCTGCGCCTCCACCCCGCCGAAGGCGCACTCCGCAACCCCACGCCCGAAGCCGGTCAAGCCGTCCAGTTGCGCGCCATGCTGGCTGACTCGAACGCCCTCTGGGTGGATCATGTGCCAGGGAGGGAAGCCTTCCACGGTGTGGGCGCGAATCTTGAAAAGTTCGCGGCTCAAGCCGGCTACCGGCGGGAGCTTCTCCGCACCGTCACCGATTCCAACGGCCGGCCAGTCTTCGAGATCTTCCGCTACCGGCCCGGGGCGTAGCAGGGTACCGAAAAGGGCCAAGAACCGCTTGCTGGCGCGCGCGGCTCGGAAACGCCCCGTAGTGGTTGCAGCAGCTTGCCGCGACCGCGGCTCCTGCCAGGCACAGGATGTGACTTCCTGTCTCAGGCGCGTGTCCAAGGTCCACAAAAGCGGCGTGTCAACTAATCCTAAGCCTTTGACCCTAAAGCGCTAAGGTCCGGTAACAAAAGTGCCGAAGCTAGCGTAGTTCCAGGTATGCGTACCGGTTTCACGTGGCTGGGTTTTAGGTGGCTGGCGAGCTTGGCGCTGTTAAGCAGCGCAGAGGCTACCACTCTGCAACGGCTCAGCCTGGACGACATGATCCAGCAGTCCACCGCCATCGTCCGCGCCCAGGTCGCGGGCGTACGCACCGCCCAGCGCGGCCCAAACATTTACACCTACTATCGTTTGCACGTTCTCGAAGCTGCCAAGTCCTCTCGGCCCGGCGCCGAAGCTCAGGGCAGCGACGTCGAAGTCGCCATCCTCGGCGGGACGCTGAACGGCATGCACCAGATGGCCATCGGCTCGCCGGAGCTGGCCCAAGGCTCCGAATACGTGGTGTTCCTGTGGACCGGAAAATCCGGATTGACGCAGATCATCGGGCTCTCCCAAGGCTTGTTCACAGCCTCCAAGGACGCCGCCGGCCAGATCCGCCTCAACCGTGGCGCCGCCGATGAGCCGATGCTCGACCAGAACGGCCGGACGGTCCCGGCTGAGCCGATGAACCTCACCTGGAACGATCTGCGGTCGCGCATTCATCGCCAATTGGCCTCACGGGAAACGGGAAGATAACGATGCGAATGCCGCGCCGGATCCTGATGCTCGCCGCCGTCCTGGGCGCCGTTTCCTCGGTCGCCTCCGGCTACGCGCACTGGGTATTCTTCAGCAGCCACAGCGGGCCGTTCAACAACCCGGTTCCGGCGGCCTTCAACCTGGCGAGTCTGACCAACAACACCGTTCCTTACTTCATCTCCGACCAGACCCCCGGCGCATTGATGCCCGGCGACACGGTCCCTAACATCGTCAGCCAGATTCAAGCCGCCGCTGCGGTGTGGAATACCATCCCGACCTCGGCCATTAGCGTGACCTTCGGCGGCTATGCGGCCATCGGCCAGCCCCAGACCGCGGCGCAGTCGGCTCCCGGCATCGATGTCATCTTTTCCGACGACGTGCTTCCCGGCCTGCTCGCGCAGACCAGCCTGACCTGGCAGCAATCCGACGTCAACGCCGTCGCCACCGGCGCGGCTTTAGTGCCCATCCGCCGCTCCACCGTGATGCTGCGCAAGACGCTGACCACCCCCAACCCGATGGCCAGCTACGACGATCTGTTTTTCATGATGGTGGTGCATGAGTTCGGCCACGCGCTAGGCTTGCAGCACACGCTCACCTCGGGCGTGATGGCCACGCAGTGGACCAGCGCGACCAGCAAGGCCGCTCCGCTTTCCGCCGACGACATCGCCGGCATCTCGCTGCTCTATCCCGCACAGAACTACCCGCAAGGCGCCGGCTCCATCTCCGGGAACGTCTCGGTGGCGGGGATGGGCGGCGTGAACATGGCCAACGTGGTCGCTGTGGCGCAGAACGGGACCGCCATCAGTACGCTCTCCAATCCCGACGGCTCCTTCCAGATTCAAGGCGTTCCACCCGGTCAGTATTACGTCTATGCCGGCCCGCTGCCGCCACCGCAGCGCGGCGAAACCTATCCCGACAACGTTGTTCCTCCGCAGGATTCGCAGGGAAATCCGTTTCCGGCGCAGACCACCTTTGACACCGAGTTCTTCGGCGGCACGCGCAATCTGGCCCAGACCGGGGTGGTGACGGTGAGCGCGGGAGCGGTCTCGCCCCCGGTCAATTTCAACTTGCAGCAGACGCCCGGTCCGGCGATCAGTCTGGTCGAATCTTTCGGTTACTTCGGCCCTAACGAAGTCGCCGTACCATCGCCGCCGCTGCTGGCCGGAACGCCGCAATACATCGTCTTCGGCGGAGGCACCGGCATCACCGGCAAGGCCGGATTGACGCCCGGGTTGAGCGTAGCCCTGATCGGCGCCGCCTCGATTGTGCCGAACACGCTGGCCGTTAACAGTAGCGGCTTCGGCGAGGTGGGGGTGGCGCCAGGCCAGGTGCAGGCGCCTCAGCCGGTGGCGCTGGTGGTGACCTTGCCTAACGACATGTACGTTCTTCCCTACGCCTTTTCCGTGGTTCCCACGCCGCCGCCGGCGATCACCGCCGTCACCTCCAGCACTGATACGTTGGGCAACACCACGGTGAACGTGCAGGGGACCAATCTCAACGCCTCCACCAGCGTGGTCTTCGACGGCGCGCCGGCGACGCTGCTTTCCGCCAATAGCGACGGCTCTCTCACCGTAGCCGCGCCTCCCGCCTCGGCCGGGTACACGGCTTATATCGAAGCGTTCTCAAGCGCCGGCCAGACCTCCTGGCAGGATCTGGGCACAGCCCCGCGTCCGGCTGTCACCTATTCGACTCCGCAGAATCCTTCCTTCATCGTGAACTACGGGCTGCTGCTACCCGGGGCGACCTCGATGCTGGACATCGTTGGCACCAATACCTGCCTCTCCAGCGCCCCGGTCTCGATCGGACTGGCTTCGAGCGACATTACCGTGGGCCGTATCTGGGCGCTGAACTACCCCGGTGGGCGCGTCCTTGCGAACGTGACCGTCAGCCCGCAGGCGCAGCCAGGCCCGGTGGACGTCACCGTGAGCTGCGGCCTGCAGACGCTGACCATTCCGGGAGGCCTGCAGGTGCAGGCGGCCAATCCCAGCCAGATGAGCATGATTCCGCCCGTCTACGATCAGGCGACCGGCCTCGCCGGAACCCCCGTGGGCGGCGTTGCCGTGATCTCCAGCTCCGGACTCCCGTCTAGCCTGGCCGGCTGGACCGCGACCTTGGATTATTCGTACCCGATCAACCCGCAGACCAACGGCAACCTGATTTCGTTCCAGGTACCGCCTGGTGTGCCTCCCGGAGCCGGGATCGTCAACCTTGCGCCTCCCGGCGGCAGCCCGCTGATTCCCGCCGTGGTGATGCAGATCGACGCTCCTGATCCGCTGATCACCGCGGTCGTCAACGCGGCCGGGCCGATCACCTCCGCCAACCCCGCCGTGATCGGAGGAACGGTCACCCTATCGGTCAGCGGCCTGACCCAGTCGACCACCGGCGCCGGCCTTGCCACCACGCAAGTCACCGTCGGAGGCCTGAGCGGCGCCGTCGAGTCGCCTTTGACCATCACCCCCGGCGCCCAGCCCGACTCCTACCAGATCCAGTTCACCTTGAGCGCCAACGCGCCCACCGGCGCGAGCGTTCCCGTCCAAGTCGGCATCGGTACGCGCGTCTCGGCGCCGGTCAACCTGGCGATTGCTCCCGGCTCGCTCAGCAGCCGGCGTTAAGCGCGTTAGGTTAAGCCAGCAGGGTTATCAGGCCGCGCAGGCTGCGGCCCAGCCGGTCGAGTTTCCACACTGTAAAACCAGCGCTGGCATTGCCCTCCCGCGTTTCCGGGCGGGGACTATACGAGCTTCACGGGCCGGGAAAAATAGAAAAGAAAACATCGAGCACCCCGCGCGTTTGTAGCATTCATGCAGCTATCTAATGGCGCATCTGATCCCTCAAATGCTCGTAAGCGTAGATGAGGAAGGAAATCAGCAAGGCCGCTCGGTAGGCTAGGATCTCGACTGTGGTTAGGTGTTCGAGTAGGCGGCGCTTAAACGAACCTCTCCTCCGTTTCGAGCTGACAGCGGACATAAAACCTTTCGACCCGGGGGAGAAACTGTTATCATGCGGATGTACCGATAAGGCTGTCAAGGTGTTTCCACGATTAACAGGTGGGTTTTTCACAGCACGGATCTACTTGTAGAATCTGGTGGTTACGGGTGTCCTTCTGTGGATAAAACGCAGTCGATCTGTGGGTAAACCATTTAGCCCTGATTTTGTTTTTAATAGTTGATAACATATCCAATACTCGTCGACGCGTCGAGGTGACATTCCCTCTCCACGACTGACGCATTCACGATCTGTGTCCTTCCACCCAATCACGATTTTTTTCCCACCGCCGGGGGCAGGGAGGTTTCGTGAAACCGGGCTCGATGTCGGGGTGAACTAAGGCTGTAGAATTCGACTATGGCCAGCGAGCCCCTCTCCAACAATCCGTTGGTCGCCATCCTGATGCAAGGCCACGAATCGAAGGAGCTGGATTATAAGGCTGCAATAGCCTGGGATGAGGTTGACAAGGCCGGCTGTTGCGCTCTCGTGAAGGACATCCTGGCGATGGCGAACACCCGAGGTGGATTCGTCGTGATCGGTGTCTCTGAACAGGCTACCGGGTACTCGTTCGATGGGGTTAGTCCTGCTGAGGCCCAAACGTTCGACACCACACGCCTCAACCGCTTCCTTGAAGGGTACGCCGAACCCCACATCAACGCTCTCCTCCGAAAAGTAACCCATGGCAGCAAGACCTTCGTGATAATCGAGGTGCCTGCCTTCCCCGATACGCCGCACGTTTGCCAGAAGGCGTACCCGGGGGTGCTGACGGCGCCCACCATCTACGTCCGCACCGATAACAACGAAAGCGCCCCTTTGCGATCCGCTGCCGACTTTAAGGGCCTCGTCGAAAGGGCGGTCCGCAACCGAGGTGATGCGCTTCTAGGGGCGTTTCGCTCCATTCTGACCAGCGGAACAAAACCGCCTGAGCCATCCCACCGAGATCAGTTCGTGGGGCAGCGGTCGGAGGCTGTCGCCCGGTTCGACCAACTCAATCCGCTCAAAGACGAGGAGCCGCTTCTAGGCTATATGGACTCAGCATTCCTGCCTGAACACTTCGACGCGAACCGATTCACGATTTCGGAATTGCGCAAAACGGCGGAGCGTGCAACCGTGACCTAAACAGGGTGGCCATTTCTGCCCATCCATCCCAGTCGGCCCGACTGGACCTATGTCATCCAGGATGGCCTGGAGACATTCATACAGACGAAGGACTTCGGCGGCCATTATCTGATGGACTTTTGGCGACTCCAACAGTCCGGCTTCTTCTACCAACGGTCGATACTGCGCCCCTCCGCCCATCGGTCGGGCAGCGCAAGGCTTCCTGTAGCTGACCTCAGATACGTTGCGTTCTACGTTGCCCAGGCGATTGACTGCCTTACCCGCATCTACAATGGGTTGTTTAACGACAGCGACTATGTATCGGTACAGCTTCGGATGATGAACGCTAGCGGTCGCATACTTGTTAGCACTTGGCCAGGAACAATGCCGCTGTTCGAGGAGCACGCGTGTCGGATACCCGAAATCCTGGTTGAGCAGCGGCTGCCGCTGGCGGACTGGCGAGCGGGGGTAGTTGACCACGCCGTGACTATGACGAAGGAGATCTATCTGAGATTCAATTGGCCGGAACCAAATGTTAGCCTAGCCCGCGACGTCATTGAACGCATGTTCACACGCAAGTTGTAATTTGAGCGAAGCCGCCCCTTGCCGTCGAGGCAAAGGCGCCTCAGGCAGACTGGGTTAACTAGCCTTTACTGGTCGGGCCCGTCGCCCGGTTCGGTCGCGGGCGCTAACCCGTTCACATCACGGGTGGCCACCGCTGCGCCCCGTGGATGACGTTCACAATTTCCACCGCGTCCACGCGCTCCAACACCCGGTAGACCACGATGAAGGGCAACGGCGGCAGCGGCAATTCGCGTGTACCCTCCACGCGGCCCCGCCGTCCGCCATGTGGGAAAGCCGCGAGCATGCTGGCGACGCGGCCGTAAATCTCTTGGCCGACGTGCTGCGCCTCGACGGGATTGTCCCGGCTAATGTAATCAACGATGGCTTCAAGGGCGTCCGCTGCTCTCGGCGCCCAGCGAATTTGCATCTACGGCTGGAACTTCTTTTGCAGGCGGGCCCCGACTTCCTGATGCGTAAGAAACTCGCCGCGATCGAGCTGCTGCAATCCTTCGGCGACTTCCTGCCGGAACCATGCGTCGTGATCGACATAGCTTTCCACAAGCTGTTGCACGTACTCGTCTGCGTCGCGCCGGTTCGCCGCCGCCAGGCTTTCAAGCTTCGCCTGCATCTCCGGGGTGAAGTGTATTTCCATCGCCTTCAGGTTAGGAAACGCCGCGTCTGGCGTCAAGTTCTCTGCCCCGCCCGAGAACACGCTTGCGCGCCGATTTCAGCCAAAACAGGCACGGGAGCAACAATGGGTCGTGCTTAAACGGCCCTTGGCGCGGCCCCCGACGGTCGCCGGCAATCGCCCCCTCTCCAGAGCTCCTTCAGCACCCGCAGAAACGGGAGATCCCCTTCGAGAAAATCGTACGCGCCGAGCCGTCCGGGGCTCTCCCAGGCGATCTGTTCGAACTCCCGATTCACCGGCTCGCCCGTGAATTCGCTCACGCGATAAAACAACAGATGGATCAGCGGCCCGTCGCCGTACTGCACCTCATACCGCGCGAGCTGGTCTCCGATCACAGCCTCGATCGCCAGCTCCTCGCGCAGCTCCCGCGCGAGTGCAGCCTCGGGCGTCTCTCCCGGTTCGATCTTGCCTCCGGGGAACTCCCATTTGAGCGCGTGCCGCCCGCCCAGCTTGCGTTGGCAGATCAGAATGTGGCTTCCCGGCTGTATCGCCGAGGCGCGTTCGATCACTGCGGCCACCACCAGGATCGCGGAGCACATAAGGCATAATTGAAGCACACTGTGTACTCGGACCGTCTGCTGGAACATTTTCGCAACCCGCGCAATGTCGGCGTATTGGAGCCTCCGGCCGCCATCGTCGACGTCACCAATCCTGCCTGCGGCGACATGCTGCGGCTCTCGGCGCGCTTTGAGCAGGGGCGCGTCGCGGAAGTGCGCTACCAGACCCGCGGCTGCACCGCTTCCATCGCCGCCGGCTCCGCGCTCACCGAATGGATGGCCGGAAAATCGCCCCAGGAATTGAAGAGCCTCACGCCCTCGGTGATCGAGGATCTGGTCGGCGGTCTGGAGCCGGCCTCGAAACACGCCGCCGCCCTGTGCGTCGACGCGGTCAAGCGCCTGTCCGCAATAGTATCTTTAAGCCCGCAATAGTATCCTTAGGCTAAATGACGCCTTTCGATTTCCGTCCCCGTACGCGAGTGCTGTTCGGCGCCGGCGAGTTCGCGCGCCTGGGTGAAGTGGCGCGCGAAATGGGCGGAACGCGCTGCCTGTTGATCGCCGATCAGAGCATGCACGAAACCGG
Organism: Bryobacterales bacterium; assembly: GCA_963838455.1. Lineage (GTDB taxonomy): Bacteria > Acidobacteriota > Terriglobia > Bryobacterales > Bryobacteraceae > Palsa-187. The sequence goes on along the minus strand of CAWISY010000081.1, from coordinate 3,408 downwards.
CTACATCCGCGAGGCCACGCGCACGCTCAAGGCCCGCCGCATGGAAGTGTTCGCATTTCACGAATTCACTCCCAGCCCGACCTCCACCATGGTCGAGGCCGGAGCCGCCGCGGCCGCGCCGGATCGCGTCGACCTGATCGTCAGCGTCGGCGGGGGCAGCTCCATGGATTGCGCCAAGGGGATTAACTTTCTGCTCTCCAATGGCGGGCACATGCGCGATTACTGGGGCTACGGCAAAGCCACCAAGCTGATGTTGCCCATGATCGCCGTTCCCACCACCGCCGGCACCGGGTCTGAAGCGCAGAGCTACTGCATCGTGATCGATCCGGAAACGCAGACGCGCATGGCCTGCGGCGACGCCAAGGCCACCTTCCGCGCGGCCATCCTCGACCCCAAGCTCACCCTCACCCAGCCGCGCGCCCTGGCCGCATCAACCGGCTACGACGCTCTTTCTCACTCGCTGGAGACGCTGGTCACCACGCGCCGTAATGCGCTTTCGGAATGTTTCTCGCGCTCGGCTTGGCGCTTGATCAGCCGCAACTTTGAGCGCGCTGTGAATGACCCCGATGATCTGGAAGCTCGCGGCGCGATGCTGCTGGGCGCGCACTTCGGCGGCCTGGCCGTGGAGAATTCGATGCTCGGCGCGGCACACGCCTGCGCTGCTCCCTTGACCACGCAGTTCGCCGTCCCGCACGGGGTCGCTATCGCACTAATGCTGCGCCATGCCGTGCGCTGGAATCGAGGCGTCGCGGGACCCTGCTACGATGAGCTGGGCGCACGGCATCTCGAGGATCGTCTCTCGCAACTGGCCGAGGCCGGCGGCCTGCCCATGACCCTCAGCGAGGTCGGCATAGGCGAAGAGTCTCTGCCCCGGCTTGCCGAAGAGGCTGCCGCCCAATGGCCCGGCAAGTTCAATCCTCGGCCGGTCGATGTCGCCGGCGCACTGGAAATGTACCAGTGGGCGTTTTGAATTACCCGCTCCGGAACCCACCCCGCGTTGATCCCGACGATACGCTCACGCCGGAAGAGAGCGCGCTCGTGAAGAAGGCCGAACACGAGATGCGGCAGGGAAAATTTGTGACGCTCGACGAACTGCGCCATGACCTGGAGCGTCCGCGTCCACGACGAAGCCGCAAAACAGCGTGGATTGGCGGCATGGCTCTCTTCTTTGGGCTCTGAGCGGATTGTTAGTGCGAAGTCAACGGCCGCAGCGCGGATTCGACCACGAACTCCTCGCTGGGCCGGGCGGAGTCGAACAGATACGATGACGGCGCCGTGACCATCGCGGCCCGGGCCATCGCGAACCCCTGCCCCTGCCCCGGCGCCGGACCGCGGCTCCCGTAAGAGTTCGCCCGCGGCGCGGAATTCATCGAAGACGCAGCTTGCTTGGCGCCGTACTTCAGCATCAGCTTCAAAACCACAGTCGCCGGAAGCGCCCATTTGACGTCGTCCGTGAGACTGCTGACGAGGTCTCGCGCCGCGGCGGCGGGCACGTTGGCGATGGCGGGCAACAGAAGATCCGCAAGGGACTTCTTCTTTCCCCGAGCGACATCCTCCGGACTCACCATGGAGGCCGGGCCCATCTTGATCGCCCCTTTGACCATCCCGAAAACCAATGCCACGGCGATTCGATCAACTTTGTTCGGCAGAGCGTTTCTCAATCCGAGCGTCAGGCTGTTGATCGCAAGTTCGATGTAACCCTCGGCCAGACCCTGGCCGATGCTGCCCGTCTCCTGCCACTTGATCCCTCCCTTCCCGGCGGAGCCGAGAATCACGCCCGTGGCGGCGGTAGCGCCCGCGCCGACCGCTTCGGTAGCCGCGACCACGCCTGTCCCAGACACGAGTCCTCCGCCGATCACGCCGGCTGCCGCGGGTGCGAGGGCAACGCTGGCCAGTACCAACTCGGTCTCCGCCGCGCCGTCCCGCACCGCCGTGAGCGCCTTGATGGCAACATCGCCGCGTTCCACGGAGGTTTCAATGTTCGCCATGGTTTGTTTGCCGGCATCGCGCTGCATATCGAGGACCTGGGCGTGGTACCCGTCGCGGTCTTCGACCATCGTTTCCAGATAGTCCATGCCTTGGCTCCCAGACATGTTCGTGGACATGCGCATGAAAAATTCGTTGCTGGTCTGCGCGATGAAGTGGTCCCGGCTCTTGGGAACCTGCGTCCAATCGATATCTACGGTCACAAGGTTGGGGCCCAAAAGGTGCTTTTCGACATTCACCGTGCTGTTTTCCTTCAGCGCGCGCGCATAGGCGTACGAACGGATCAGCCGGGCGATCCCTTCGGTGTTCATTTCGTATGGGCCATCCGGACAGACCACCGTAGTCCACAGCGACGACATAGATTCCTCCTTGCCAATCCCGACCGCTGCGTGTGATTATAATTGATCCGGGATTTCCGTTTTGGCCTGCCGGCTTGGGACAGAATACAGCAATCTCGTCGATTGCGGCCAGTTTCGCGCAGCGCAATCGCCGGAAACGTTACCAGCGCTCATACAAGCGCGCGGCACCCCTTCCAGATCGGAGCGGACCAGAAACTTGGACGCGTTTCAGCGTATTCTCGGACACTCCACAATCGCCTGCCGCGTGCCTTCACCAGCCGTTGCTGCAAGCTGGTCAGACGCCAGTGATCGATCTTCTTCGGGGGCACCAGCCGCCGCCATCGGCTACATGGAGTTCTACGCCCGCGACCCCGACCGCTCTACAAGGCCTTTTTAGAAGCGCAACAACGCCGCCAGGACGAGTCTTCGCGCGAGGCCCTCTAACCGGCAACGTCCCGGCGAAGCACTTTTTCTCCGTATTGACTTTGCAACGAAAAGTACTCCATAATACTGCATGACCTGCCGGAATCACTTGCTCGGAGTTTCTTGCGCGACTGCCCTCGCGCTTCTCTCGTCCTGCAGCCGGTCCAATAACCTGTTCCTCGGTGAGGTTCACGCGACGGCCGGTTCACACCCGATCGTCGTGACCGACTGCTACCGTTTCCGCGTCGCTCCTCCGCAAGCCACTGCGGACGGCTACCGTTACGTGCCTTGCCGCGATGCGGAGGTCGTCATCCGCAATGAAGAAGCCATCGTCAACGGCCGCTCCTACGGACACCTCGCCCCGGGAGCTTCCATCCTGGTCGATCATGGCCGGGTGTCGGTGGGCGCGAATTAGCGCCTCTCCGCCTACTGCGACGCCGGGCGAACCAGGGATCCTCCGGCGCTCCAGATCACTTGCCCGGACGGGTCGACCAGCTCGATTCCGCGTGGCTTCCCGGACCAGGGCGGGCGCGCAGGCCGGAAAGTCCCGACCACCGCGCCGCTGGCGTCCACCAGCGTGAAGCTCTGCGCTCGAATTTTCCCGCGGCGCGGAGACCTGGGGCGGGGCAGGGGCTTGCGCGTGAACTGCAGGGGGAGCGAT
>CAWISY010000080.1:0-8345 GCA_963838455.1 Bryobacterales bacterium | reverse complement strand
GATGGAGGCGTGAAACCGATTACGGTGCGGAACGTGCCTCCCCACGTGGCAAAGGCAGTCAAGGAGCGGGCGAAGCGGGATCGCACCAGCCTTAACGGCGCGGTCATCCGCTTGCTGGAAGAGCGGTTGGGAGAGCCCGAACCCTCGGCGAGCGCGGTTCATCACGATCTCGACTTCTTGTTTGACACCTGGACCAAAGAGGAAGCCGACGAATTCGATCGAGACTTGGGTGAGCAGCGCAGGGTAGAGCCTGAGCTCTGGAAATGAGCAGGATTTTGCTGGATGCCTCCGCGTACTCGATGTTGCGGCGCGGGCACGCGGCGATTCAGTCTGTGGTTCAGGGTGCTGCGAGGATTCACGTGAGTCCGGTAATGTTGGGCGAGTTGTGGGCCGGATTTCGAAAGGGAACTCGAACGGAAGAAAATGCCCGGATGTTGAGGCGATTTCTCAAGTCGCCACGGGTTGAGGTGATCCCGATCACTGCGGAAACGGCGGAGTGCTACGCGCACATCCTCGACTCTCTCCGGCGGGCGGGCACGCCGATCGGGGTCAATGATCTTTGGATCGCCGCCGGTGCGATGGAACATGGATTAGAAGTTCTGACGGCGGACGCGCATTATCGCGTGGTGCCGCAGATTCGCGTGCAGCATTATGGTGCGTAGTGGGAGACTGTGTCCATGAGGAACATCGCCCTGAGCGTGGACGAAGACGTGCTGGCGGCGGTGCGGCGGCATGCAGCGGCGCGTAACTCGACAGTGAACGCTCTGGTGCGGGAGTACTTGACCAACCTGGCGGCGCATGAGGACCGGGCGAAGCAGGCTCGGGCCCGGATGCGGGAGTTGAGCGCGCAGTCGAGCGGACGGCTCGGCAGAAAGAGGTGGTCGAGAGAAGATTTGCATGAACGCCAACGTGTTCCTGGATACCAGCGTTCTGGTGTACGCGGCCGTGGGAACGGGGAGGGTCGAGCGCAAGCGGGCGCTGGAGCCTGATTGAGCGGGCCGATTTCGAGCGAGCAGGGTTTGGAGTGGATCGAGGGAATTCACGGCGTTTCCCTGCCAGGCCATCAATGCATCAACTGGTACGGATCGCAGTGGAGCGCTCGGAGAGGTACAAGATTTCCTGCTGGGACGTGGCTGTTGTTGCCGCCGCGGAGGCGCTTGGAGCCCGAACGATTTACTCCGAGGACTTGAGCGATGGTCAGCGGTACGGGGGGGCGGGTGGTGAAGCCGTTCGCTTAGGGCTGGCCGAAGCTACTGCGCGAGCGGTTTGCCGTCGAGCACGAACACCATCAGCTTCGGAAAGACGGTGGTCGCGGAGGCTTGCGGCGGCGGTGCGCCGGGCTCGGCGTTGCGCGCGACCACGATGCCTTGGCCGCCGGCGACGGCGATGTATTGCTTGCCGTCGAGCTGATAGGTGATGGGCGGGCCCATGCCGCCGTTCAGGCCGGTCTTGACGTCGAGGAGCTTTTCACCTTTATCGGCGGAGTACGCTACCAGGCGGCCGTCGGGGATGACCTGGATGACGAGATTGCCGGCGGTGGTGACGGTGCCTCCACCAATTGATCCGCCGCCGGGAGCTTGCCAGCGCTGCTTCTGCGTGGCCGGGTCCCAGGCGACCAGGGCTCCGGGAGGTGTGCCGGAGGGGACGTCGGGGCCGATGGCCGGAGGGGGCGGAAGAGTCGCGGCGGGCGGGGGAGGAAGTCCGACGCCGTTGGCGGGGGGTGGTCCGCGGCGCACTCCGATGTTGCTCTGGCCGGGCTTGGGCGCGAAGTTTTCATCGATACCGAAGACGGAGCTGCTGGAGAGCGAAGTGGGGATGTAGACCAGGCCGGTGGAGGGATTGAACGACATGGGCGCCCAGTTGTGCCCGCCGCCGGGGCCGGGCGAGATCTGGATGGTCTCGGCGCCATAGTGCGCTTCCTGGTTGATGAAGGGGCGGCCGGTGCGCTCGTCGAGTCCTTTGGCCCAGGTGACCTTGGCGAAGGGCTGGCCGGAGATGAACTGGCCGGTGACGCGATCGATGACGTAGTAGAAGCCGTCCTTGTTGGCCTGCATCAGGACCTTGCGCGGCTGGCCGCGGATGGTGATGTCCGCCAGGAGGAGCTGCTGCACGCTATCGAAATCCCAGGAGTCGCCGGGGACGGGCTGGAAGTACCACTTCAGCTCGCCGGTATCCGGCTTGACGGCGAGGATGGAGGCGACGTAGAGATTGTCCTTCCCTTTGGAGTGGCGCAACTCCTCGGGCCAGGGGCCGCCGTTGCCGGTGCCGACGTATAGGAGGTCGGCTTCGGGGTCGTAGGAGATGGCGTCCCAGAGGGAGCCTCCGCCGCCCAATTTCCAAAATTCGCCGGACCAGGTTTCGGCGGCTTTCTTGAGCGCGGGATTTTCATACGGCTTGGAAGGGTCGCCGGGGACGGTGTAGAAGCGCCAGGCTCGCGCGCCGGTGCGGGCGTCGTAGGCGTCGAAGAAGCCGCGGATGGGGAGCTCAGAGCCGGCCACGCCGATGATCACCTTGCCTTTGGCGATGCGCGGGGCCATGGTGACGGTGTAGCCGTCGTGCGAATAGGAGATGCGCGATTCCCACACGGGGTGGCCGGTGGCGATATCGAGCGCGACCAGGCGGCCGTCGATGATGGGCGCGATGACCAGGTTCTGGTAGAGCGCGATGCCTCGCTGGACCACGCCGCAGCAGACGAAGGGGCGGGTTTTGTCCTGGTTGACCTCGGGGTCCCAGCGCCATTTTTCTTTGCCGGTGCGGGCGTCGACGGCGTAGACGATGCTCCAGTTGGTGATGCTGTAAATGGCGCCGTTGAAGAAGAGCGGCGTGGCTTCCTGATTGCCTCCGCCGTTGCCGATGTTGTAGGTCCAAGCGAGGCCAAGCCGGCTGACGTTGGCGGTGTTGATCTGGTTGAGCGGACTGTAGCGGGTCTCGCCCTGGGTGAAGCCGTAGGTGGTCCATTCGGCGCCATTTTTGGAGGCGTTGCGGAGGGACGCGTCGTCCACGACGTGGACGGTTTGGGCGTGGGCGGCAATTCCACACGCGATGATTAAGGTTGTATGCAGGGCTTTCGTGGCCACGGACTTCCTCCCCGGAAATGAGCTTCCAACGATTCTATACCCAACGTGAGGGCGCTATGGCATGCTTGAAGCGTGGTGATCCTCCTGTTGGCGTTGGTGGCGCTCGCCGCGGAAGCGCAGCCTACGGGCGACGGCGTGGCGCTCTTGCGTCAGGTGTCTAAAAACGCGCGCAGCGCGGCGGGATGGCATGCTGAGGGATCAGTGGCAGTTGCGATTGATCCAGGTCCTTCGGGCGGTTTCGGTCGCTCGGAGTCGGTCCGTGGACTCTTTGTTTCCACCCGTGGACCACTTGAGTCGCGCCATAGTCTTGCTGGGCTGACCGTGTGTGACGGACTGCGGAGCTGGAACCATCGCGAGAGTATGGGTGGCGGTGGGTCGGTCTCGGAATCGCGGGCGGCGGCGTCCGCTCAGATCTGCAATACGCCGCTCCAATGGGAAAACCTGCTTGGCTCGCTGCAGTCGGCAGTGGTCCTCGTCAGGGACAGTTCCCAAGGCTGGATCTTGGTGTCCGCTGAGTACTTCCTTCCTGATGGACTGGGATTCGAGATTCTCACAACGCAACCAGTCGGTGCGATACGCCGGGAGATGTATGTCGACACAAGTCGGGATGTGATTATCCAGGAGAGGATCTCCGGAATTGCGGCCAACGGGGATCGCGTCACAGTGAACATCGCGTATACGAAGATCGAGCGCGACCCTCAGTTCGGGCCAGACGAGTTCCGAATCCCTCCTCCGCCGCCTCCGACCCCGCCCCCTCCGCGGCCCATCGACCTCAATGGGTTGCCTTACTGTCTATCTGGTTGTCTCAGGTTCCCTCTGCCCGGTCCCCGATGAGGCGTGCTACCGCCTTTGGGGTGGCTGCGGCGTTGTGCGCAAGCGTGGGCTCGGCCGCGACCTTCAATAAGGACGTTCTGCCTATCCTCCAGCGGCATTGCCAAGAGTGCCACAGGCTGGGTGAAATCGCCCCGATGGCGTTCACGACTTACGCGGAAGTGCGGCCGTATGCGAAGGCGATCAAGTCGGCGGTGCTGAGTCGCAAGATGCCGCCGTGGTTTGCCGATCCCCGCTATGGACACTGGGCGAATGCGCCCAAGCTGACGGAAGTCGAGATTCGAACGCTGGTTGCGTGGGCCGATAGCGGCGCGGCGGAGGGGGATCCGCGCGAGGCGCCGGCTCCGGTGGAGTGGCCGCAGGGTTGGCGGATCCGGCCGGATCTGGTGCTGCGCATGCCGAAGCCGTTTCGTGTGCCGGCGAGGGGAACGATCGAGCTGACGAGTATCGCATTGCCGACCGGGCTCAAGAAGGACACCTGGGTCACCTCGATCGAGGTGCGGCCGGGCAACGCGCGCGCGGTACATCATGTCGCGATTTTGTTTCGGCCGCATGATGCTCGGACGAAGTACGGCGAGCCAGAGACGGCGGTGGTGCTACGCGACGCAAACGGGGACGAGATCGGGCCGCGGGTGGATTTGGGGAGTTTCACGGGACTGGAGGCAGTGTTTCTGCCCGGGAGTCCCCCCATGGATTTTCGGATTCACAACGCGGCAAAGCTGATTCCCGCAGGGTGGGACGTGGTTCTGCAACTTCATTACACGTCCATTGGCACAAAGACGGGCGAAGATGCGGAGGATCAAACCGAGGTCGGGTTCACTATAGCCGGGCAGGTTCCAGCGCGGCAGTTTGTCACGCTGGCTCCGGCGGCGAAGCGGGATGAAGCGTCGTTCTGGATTCCGGCGGGCGATTCGAATTGGGAGGCTTCGACCGAGGTCGAATTCGAGCGCCCCGCGGAGATTGTGTGGTTCCTGCCGCATATGCATCTGCGTGGGAAGGACATGACCTACACGCTGGAGGCGCCGGGCGGGGACAAGCGAGTGTTGCTGAGCGTGCCGCGGTATGACTTCAACTGGCAGCTCGGCTACGATGCGGCGGAGCCCATCCGAGTCACTAAGGGGACCAAGTTGCGGGCAGTGGCGCACTTCGATAATTCGGCCAACAACAAATTCAATCCCGATCCGAACAAAGATGTGCGGTGGGGCGATCAGACCTGGGAGGAGATGATGGTGGCGTGGTTCGGGGTGGTGGTGGAGCGTGGGGAAGATCCGCGCAAGATTGTGCGCTATACGGGCAAGTAGGGGGCGGAAGTGGGTTAGAATGCGAAGTTCATGACTACACCCTTTCGATTGGACGGAATGCGCGCGCTGGTGACGGGCGGGGCCAGCGGGATCGGCGAAGAGACGTGCAAGGTGCTGACGGCGGCGGGGGCTTCGGTGATGATTGCCGACATCGACCAACCGCGCGCAGAGGCGCTGTCGATGAAGTTGCCGGGCTCGTCTGTAATCGCGGTCGATATTACAGATGAGGATGCCGTAAATCGCGCGTTATTCGGTATAGATAAGCTCGATATTTTGGTGAATAACGCTGGAATTGGGCTGGTCGGGAATATCGAAGAAACGGCGCGGGAGGATTTCCAAAGGTTATTTCGGGTAAATGTGGAGGGTTTGTATTTAGTGACGAAAGCCGCGATGCCGAAGCTGCTGGAGTCGAAGGGGTGCATCGTCAATATCGGCTCGGTGGCGGGTTTGGTGGGGCTGAAGAGACGTTTTGCGTATTGTGCAACAAAAGGCGCAGTGGTGTCGCTGACGCGGCAAATGGCGCTCGATTACGCGGGACGGATTCGCGTGAACGCCGTATGTCCGGGGACGGTGGACACGCCGTTTGTCGACGCGTACTTGAAGAAGTTTCACGCGCATGAGATCGAGAAGACACGCGCGGAACTGCATGCGCGGCAACTGGTGGGGCGGATGGGCATGCCGGGCGAGATCGCATACCTGGTGCTGTATTTGTGCTCCAAGGAAGCGGAGTTTGTGACTGGCTCCTGCCCGACGATTGATGGCGGCCTTACGGCGGCTTAACCAGATGGCTGAATCCCTGCGAGATCGAGTGGTGGTGGTGATTGGCGCTTCGAGCGGCATCGGACGCCAGACGGCGGTGCTGTTCGCGCGGGAGGGCGCGAAGGTCATGGCCTCCGCCCGGAGGGAAGCCCGGTTGAAGGATCTGGCCATGGAAATGGCCACGGCGGGCTGCGCGATCGCGACCTACGCGGCAGATTCGACCAAAGTTGCGGACATGGACGCGCTGATGGCGGAGACTCGAGAGCGTCTTGGAGAAATTGATGCGCTGGTGTATGCGACGGGCGACAACACCCCGGACCGGCATCTGAACCGGCTTACGCCCGCGGTATGGGACGCGATGGTCGCGGTGAATCTGAACGGAGCGTATTATGCGACGCAGGCTGTGCTGCCGGCGATGCGGGCGCGGCGCTCGGGACATTTGATCTACATCGCTTCGGTGTCGGCTCTGTGGCCCGACCCCTCCGGGGCTGCGTATCAGGCGGCGAAGCGGGGATTGCTCGGGCTGGCGCATGCGGTGCGGTTTGAGGAGAAGGAAAACGGGATTCGCACCAGTGTGATTTGTCCGGGGCTGGTGCACACGGAGATTCTGAAAAAACGGCCGGTGCAGCCGGCCCCGGAACTGCTGGCCAAGGCGCTGCAGCCTATCGATGTGGCGGAGGCGGTGATTGGAGTCGCGAAGATGCCGCCGCGCGCGACGGTGACGGAACTGCATTTGTGGCCGACATTGCTGTGAAGAGTGGCGCTGTGAGCAGCGGCGTGGCCGTGCGGCTGGACCAGGTCCGGCGGGCGTTCCAGGAACATGTGGTGATCGCGGGCATGAACCTGCGCATTGAAGCGGGCGAATTCCTGGCGTTATTGGGTCCGTCGGGGTGCGGAAAATCGACATTATTACGAATGATTGCTGGACTCGACCGGCCGGATTCGGGAAAAATCGAGACTGAGCCGGAGCGATTTCAGCGCGCGTTTGTGTTTCAAGACGCGCATCTATTGCCGTGGCGCAATGTGCTGGAGAATGCCGCGCTGCCGCTGGAGCTGATGGGCGTGGACAGCGAGGAGCGGAGGGCCAAGGCTCGCGCGGCGCTGGAGAGGGTGGGGTTGCAGGACGCCTTGGACCGTTACCCGGCGCAGCTTTCCGGAGGGATGCGCATGCGGGTGTCGCTGGCTCGGGCGCTGGTGACCTCGCCGGAACTGCTGCTGCTGGACGAGCCGTTCGCGGCGCTGGACGAGATCACGCGATTTCACCTGGATGTGCAGCTTCGCGAGCTGTGGCGGGAACGGCGGATGACGCTGATCTTCGTGACGCATTCGATTTCCGAAGCCGCCTTTCTGGCCGACCGTGCGGTGGTGATGGGCAAGCGCGGAGGCAATATCACGCTGGATCGCAGGATGGAGCTGCCGGAGGTGCGGACCAATGAGCTGCGCGGCGAGGCTGGGATGGCGGCGGAGATGAAGGCGCTGCTTTGCCGCTGCCGATTTACTGGTTCAGTTCGGTATTCTCGATCTCTTCCTTCCTCCGGATAAAGGGCGTCTTGCGTGGATCGTGATGTTGGCCTCAGTGAGACGGCGCGGCCGCTCGATCAAGCCGGGCTACTGGGTTTGCTGGTAGCTTTCCGTCGATTACAAGCTCGTTGAGAAATCGACCAAGCAGCCGCACGCAGTGGTGAAGAGTGGTCACGCCCATCCCCGCTTCGCAGAGGAATCGATGAAGGCGCGAACCAGCGCTACATCGATCCTCTTGAGCTGCGTCTCGTTAAAGAAAGGTACCGAGAGCCTTGGCCACGAGTGGCGGTGCACATCTCTCTGAAGTCGTTTGTTTTGCGCGCTCGTGGCCCCGAGACTGGCAGTCTCTTTCACCTATGCTCTTGCCAGCCGCAACCAACACCTTCCTGGCGCTTTCGGCTCGATTTTCCAGGAGTAGCTTTTCCTCAGCTAGCTCTCGTCGATGAGCGAGATTGACCGTGCCGGATGCGGCATCGACACGTCTTATGTGTTGAACTACCGTGGACAGATCCTTGAGCCGGCGAACATCCGCGCAGTAGCTGGCCAAAGCCTGGTTTTGTGCAAGCGCCGAGCGACAGCCGGGATCCTGCATCTTCACATCCTGCAGCGCTTGGACCTTGCGTGAGCACTCCCTAGCGACTTGGCCAGCGCTATCCAACTCCCCCTCGCCGCCCGTTTCTCGACGAAGGCAGACGCCGGCGGCGTCGTCGCATTGAAATCACCTTCGACTTAGCATTCGGGCCCTTCGCAATTGGCCAACTTTCCGCGTCGTCTCCGACGACCCGATTTACACAGAGAGACAGAGCCTCGTCCGGCCCTGGTTTGAAGACACTCTTGACAGCTTGTTGTTTCCTTC
>CAWISY010000079.1:0-24040 GCA_963838455.1 Bryobacterales bacterium | reverse complement strand
ACCCAGAGCGGCAATTCTCTGGTGGCGACTCCGGTGAGCCTGGGCTCGGCCACGGACCAGCCGTATCTGTTCTTATTCGGGACTGGCATCGCCGCGGCGGGAACCAGCGGAGTGACGGTGATGGTGGGCGGAACGGCCGGGACCGTGAAGTATGCGGGAGCGCAGGGAGTCTACGCCGGCCTCGACCAGGTGAATGTATTGTTGCCGCAAACGCTCGCCGGGTCAGGAAGTGTGGTTGTGATATTGACGGCAAATGGGATTGCCGCCAACGCGGTAAATTTCAGTATCCAATAATGGTTGTATACTGAGATCCGAAGTCTTCCTTAGAGCGGTTTCGACAAGAAGGAGGTCGGGATGGCAGTCGTTAAATTTACTCTGAACGGCAAATCGCAGAGCGTGGACGTGGAGCCGCGCATGCCTCTGCTGTGGGTCCTGCGCGACACGCTGGGCTTGACGGGAACAAAATTCGGCTGCGGCATCGCGCAATGCGGAGCCTGCACGGTCCATGTGAATGGCCAGCCGGTCAGATCCTGCCAGGTTTTGGCCTCCAGCCTCGCCGGCAAATCGGTCACTACCATCGAAGGCCTTTCGGCCGACGGCGCCAGCCATCCGGTGCAACGCGCGTGGATCGAAGAGGACGTTCCCCAGTGCGGGTACTGCCAATCCGGTCAGATCATGACCGCCGCGGCGCTGATCAACAAGGCTCCGAACCCCAGCGACGCCGATATCGATGAATCCTTGCACGGCAACTTGTGCCGTTGCGGAACCTATCAGGCGATTCGCAGGGCGGTGCATACGGCGGCCCGCTATCGCCGTGCTTCCCTCGCAGGTGCGGAGAAAGGGGTGCTGGCATGATCACGCTCACCAAAGTGAATCGCCGCGGCTTCCTCAAAGCCGGCGGAACCGCCGCGGGCGGATTGATGCTCGGGTTCTATTTGCCGGAGAAGTCGAGCTTAGCTGCCGAAACGGCTGCGCCTGCCAAGCTCAACGCCTTCGTGCGCATCGGGGCGGATGACAGCGTCACGCTGATGATTCATAAGTCGGAGATGGGGCAGGGCACCGTCACGTCGCTTTCCATGCTGCTGGCCGAGGAACTGGAGTGCGATTGGAAGAAGATCCGCAATGAGTTCCCGCAGCCCGCGCCCGAATACGGCGCCATGATGGGCGCTTACGGCAGCCTGAGTATTCGCACCTCCTTCCAGCAGTGCCGGCAGGCCGGCGCGCAGGCTCGCGAGATGCTGATCGGCGCGGCGGCGCAGCATTGGGGCGTGGATAAATCGCAATGCAAGGCCGAGAATAATTCGGTGGTCAACACCAAGACCAATGCCAAGCTCAGCTACGGCAGTTTGGCCGATGCGGCCGCGAAGCTTCCGGTTCCCGCTGCGAACTCCATTAAGCTGAAGGACCCGAGCCAGTACCGGCTCATCGGCACTTCGACGAAGCGCCTCGACACGGCGGCGAAAGTCAACGGCACGGCAACCTTCGGGCTCGACGTGAAGCGTCCCGGAATGTTGTACGCGAGCCTGGAACGCTGCCCGGTTTTCGGCGGCAAGGTCGCCAGCTTTGACGCGACCAAGGCCAAGGCGATGCCCGGAGTCAAGAACGTGGTGCAGATTTCGAACGGCGTCGCCGTCTTGGCAGAGAATACCTGGGCTGCGGCCGAGGCGCGGAAGGCGCTCGAGATTAAGTGGGACGAGGGTTCGCGCGCCAACACCTCTTCGGCGAGCCTGCGGCAGATGTTCGCGGATCTAGCCGAGAAGCCGGGCGCGAATGCTCGCAAGGCGGGTGACGCGGCTTCGGCGATGGCCGGCGCGGCACACAAGCTGGACGCCGTCTACGAAGCGCCGTATCTTTCGCACGCTCCCATGGAGCCTCTGAACTGCGTGGCGCACGTCACCAATGATTCCTGCGAAATCTGGGTGGGCACGCAGATCCAGTCGGTCGCGCAGCAGACCGCGGCGGGCATCACCAAGCTGCCGCCGTCGAAGATCGCGATCCACACTGAGTTCCTGGGCGGAGGCTTCGGCCGCCGCGGCGGCGCGGACTTTATCGGCGAAGCCGTCGAGATCGCCAATGCCGTCAAGGGCACCCCGGTGAAGCTGACCTGGACTCGCGAAGACGACATCCATCACGACACCTATCGCCCGGCATCGTACACCAAGTTCGCGGCCGGTCTTGATTCGGACGGCTGGCCGGTGGCGTTCACCGGAACTGTCGTCTGCCCGTCCTTTGGGGGCCTGCGCAACGGTGTGGACTCGACAGGAGTCGAAGGCATCCAGACCATCAGCTACGACATCCCCAACATCGACCTCCAGTATCACCCGCCAGACGCAGGCATTCCGGTGAGCTATTGGCGCTCCGTCGGGTTCTCGCAGAACTGCTTCTTCATGGAGAGCTTCCTGGATGAGATGGCTGCGGCCACCAAGAAGGACCCGGTGGAATTTCGCCGCCGTCTCCTCTCAAAAGATCCGAAGAACGCCCGCTATCTCAACGTACTGAATCTGGCCGCCGACAAGGCCGGCTGGGGCACGCCGCTGCCTGCGGGCCGGTTCCGCGGAGTCGCGGTGGTCAATAACCTGGGCAGCTTCAACGCGCAGGTGGCCGAGGTCAGCGTCGCCAAAGGCAAGGTGAAGGTGCACCGGGTGGTCTGCGCCGTGGATTGCGGCCAGATCGTCAACCACGCCGGCGTGACGCAACAGATCGAAAGCGGCATCGTGTACGGCTTGAGCGCCGCGCTCAAGATCGGCATCACGCTCGACCACGGCCGCGTGCAGCAAAGCAACTTCAACAACTACGATCCGCTGCGGATCGATGAGATGCCGGTGGTGGAAGTGCACATGGTGGAGAATCACGACGCACCCGGCGGAATCGGCGAGGCAAGCACGCCTTCGATTATTCCCGCGGTTACCAACGCGGTCTTCGCCGCGACCGGCAAGCGGATTCGCAGTTTGCCGATCAAGACGTCGGACTTGGTTTAGGGCTTTGGAGCAAGAGCCGGTATAAGAGCCAACCCCGGTGGCGGCGGAGCATCTTCTGGGTAGACTCCTAAGAATGCTTAGACAGCCAGCCCTGGGCCTTGTTGCCTCCGCGCTCATCATTGCGATTTCGCTCGGATTCGTCGCGCTGTTTCCCGCCGCGAAATTTTTGGGCAGCATCAGCTACTGCCTGATTGCGATCATCCCCATGGAGATCGTGGTGGGCATCACGTGGGGTTGCAAACACCCGCCGTTTGCGGCCGGCCGCGCTCAGCCGGTGAAGGGCGTCTTGCTGACGCTGTTGACGCTGATCGTCGGCGCGGTGGTAGCCGTCGCCTATTTCTTCATCGCCGGCGGAGGGTACCGGCCGATCACCCCCATGCTGATGATGTGCAGCATCGTCTCCGTGGTGGTGATGTTCTGGGCCGCCATCATGTTTGGCGGCTGGCCGTTCACCGCGTGGCTGAAGGGGCCCGTCGAAGCCGGTTTCGCCATGCTGCTGGCCGTCTACGCGGTGAACCTGGCGCTCTTCAAGCTCTTCTTCAACTACGAGTTTATGCGCGGCGCGCCGGTCTATAACGAGCTTCTGGACCCGCACGGACTCTTCAACGCCAATCTCGCGCTGGTGTTCTACATCACCGCCATCGGCATCATGTTCGTGATGCTGCATTTCGATCTGTGGCCGTTGACGAAATCGGCCGCGATCATGAAGCAGCCGGTGCTGGGGCTGGTGTGGACCGCCATCTGCCTGGTGCTGGGCGCGGTCGTTTTCTACATCGGGATATACACGCTGAAGATGGACGCCCTGCAATTCATGGTGCGCGTGCCGATTCCGTTTATCTTCGGCACCATCATCGTGCTCAATATGCTGCAGGGTTCGCTGTTTGCGAAATTCACGCAGCCGTTGAAGGGAGTCTTGAGCGCTGTGGCCGCGGCGGTGGTTGGTGTGGCGCTGGCGCTGCTGTATGGAGCGCTGGCTCCGTCGATCAGCGGCGAACTGGCGCCGGGACCTCCTGGGAATGACTTCGAACGGTGGCTCGCCTCCGCGCTGCTGGCGGTGACGTTCCCGTTCCTGATCTTCTATGCAGAGTTCTTCGAGTTCTGGCCGCTCAAGAAAGCCGCCACAGCTGAGTCGCGAACGGAAAAGACAGTCGCCGCGGCGAACTAGAGGCTGCCTCGAACAAGCGCCGCTCCGTCCACCATCGCCTTCATTTTGCCGAAGGCCACAGCTCGCGGCAGGTACTTCATGCCGCAATCGGTGGCGACAATCAAACGCTCTGGCGCGATGTAGGGCAATGCGCGGCGAACGCGCGCGGCGACCGTCTCGGCGGTTTCCACTTCGTGCGTCGAGAGATCGATCACGCCCAGCATGATCGACTTCGCGGCGATCCGCTCCAGCACTGAGCAATCCAGTTTCGACTGCCCGGTCTCGATCGAAATCTGGTCCACCGGAGAATCGTTCAGCTCTTCGAGAAACGAATATTTGGCCGGCCGGCCCGGGACCAGAGCCGCATAGCCGAAACAAATGTGCAGCGCCGTGGTTCCACGCACTCCCTTGAGCGCGCGCCGCAAAGCGTCCAGGCCGTACTGCCTGGCCTCCACGGGATTGGCTTCCATCCACGGCTCATCGATCTGCACCACGTCCGCACCGGCGGCGAAAAGGTCGAGGATCTCCTCGTTCACGGCCGCGGCGTAGTCTTGCGCCATCTCTTCAACGGAGCCGTAGTACTCATTCTTCGCCTGGCGCGACATGGTGAAGGGGCCGGGAACCGTGATCTTGATGGCGCGATCGGTATTGGCGCGGAGAAATTGGACGTCGCGCACCTGCACCGGGTGCTTGCGGCGGATCTTGCCGACGATGCGCGGGACGGTGACTTTGTTGCCGCTGCGGCTGAGGATTTCGCCCGGATTGTCCAGGTCAATGCCGTCGAGCGCGGTCGCGAAGCGGTTGGAGTAACTCTCTCGGCGCATTTCGCCGTCGGTGAGAATATCCAGTCCGGCTCGCTCCTGATCCCGAATCGCGAGCAGAGTTGCGTCGTCCTGAGCCAGTTCCAGAAACTCCGGCGCCACGCGCCATAAGGCTTGCTCGCGCACCCGCGGCGGCATCTGGTGCGCCAGTTTGTCGCGATCAATCAACCAGTCGGGTTGCGGGTAGGAGCCGACCAGCGTTACGGGGAACAACTTCTCTGTCTTGGTCATTTATTGCGGCCCGAACGCCAGCAGCACATTCCCCGGCATCCCATTTCCTGTTCCGATATATCCAGATCCAACGTAGACCATCCCTCCAACTATAGCCGCCCCAGGGTCGCCCAGGGAACCTCCCTTGCCTGCGACGCCATTCACGGTGTTTGCGTAGTCATGCGCGGTCGAGTATTGCCACAGTTCCTTGCCGTCGGCGGCTGAGAGAGCATGCAGCACTCCATCCCATCCGCCCGCGAACACCACGCCTGGAATCGCGGTTGGCGCGGCGGTCAAGCCGCGTCTCGGCCTTCCTCCTCCGGCGGCAACGGGTTCGATATGCGTGATCCAGGCCGGCGTTCCGTCGGCCAGCCTCAGCGCCGCCACCGCGCCGGTCTGCAGCGGATAGTAGACGTTCTGATCGTCCGCCGCGCCACCCCACATGATCTGCCCGCCGGCTCCGGCGCGCTGCCCATCGGTTAGATCCGCTTTCCATAGCAGTGCGCCCTTGTTGTCAGGATCGACCGCAACCGCGAAGCCGCCTTTGTGCGCGGCCACCAGCACTCGCTTGCCGTTGGCCAGGGTTTTCAAAATCGGGGAATTGGCGAAGTCCCAATCCGGACCCGGATTTTCGGGGCACTGTTCGCCTTTCGGCCCGCGGCCTCCGCAGCCTTGCGGCGACGCGTCGTTCTCCACGCCTTGATACCACCACAACATTTTCCCGGTCGCCAGATCGAACGCGACGATCGCATCGGAGGTCTTCGCCGCCGGTTCGGTGAACGCATTTCCGGTGGAGACGTAGATCGCTTTGGCCTTGGTGTCGATGGTGGGTGCGCTCCAGATGGAAGCGCCGGCCGGAGCCCAGAGCTGCGTGCCGATGGAATTGATCTTGGTCGGCTTGGGCTCCTCAGGAATGGTGTAGCTCTTCCAGATCACTTTGCCTGTCGCCGCGTCGATGGCGGAGAGGTTGCCGCGGTAAGTGCAGCAAGGATAGTGCGGATCGCCGGAGGCGACCTCTTCGGAGCCCGCGATGCCCACGTAAATGCGCCCCTGGTAAGCCACCAGCGATCCGGTCACATGCGAGAGCACGCGCGGCTCGGGATTATACTTCCACAACAGTTCGCCGTTGTGCGCGTCGACCCCGTAGGTGTTGCCCTTGCGGTCGCCGAAGAAGGCCGCGTACTTGACGTTGGGGCGCCCGTTCAGGGGCGCAATCGTGACGGCCGTGCGCACCTGCGCTTCCGCCTGGAAGGACCAGTACACGCAGCCGGAGGAGGCGTTCAACGCATAGACGTAGCTGTTGTCGTCGCCGATGAAGAGGCGTCCGTCGGCGATGGTGGGCTGGCCGTAGGTCTCGACGCCAGCGGGAAATCCGAACGCCCACTTGAGTTGCAGCTTGGGCACCTGCGCGGCAGTGATTCCAGCCGCTTTCGCGGATTGAAAACGGGAATTGGTCAGATCCGCGCTCCAGCCCAGCCATGTTGGGCCGGCGTCGACGTTCCCCATTTGCGGATTGGCCGCGCACTGTTTGGTCATGTGCTTGGAATCGCCCTGATCCGCCGCGCCGAGGGGACGGCCGCCGAAGAACTCGGCAATCAAGCGCTTGTCGCCGTCGCTCAACTTCGCTGCTTGCTGCACCATCGCGCCGGTGGTGAGCGCGGCATAGATGGCTTCCGGAGTCATGGTGGCCAGCGTGTCGGTGGAAGGCGCGTTGTTTTCCTTCAGCAGGCCCTGGTCGGCGCTGGATTTGATGTTCTTATGGCATCCGGCGCAGTTGTTGTTGAACGGCGCCTGAGCGGCCATGCGCGCCATGGGACCAACGGCGGGCCCGCGTCCGCCTCCGCGGCCTGCGCGACCTCCTGCACCACCTGGGCCGGCCGCACCGGCGGGCGGTTGGCCGGCCGGTTGGCCTGATGGTTGCGGCGGCTGAGCCTGCAAAATCGCTGCCGCGGCCAAAATACAGAAAATGAATCGCATGTTTTAAACCTTTTGATGCTCCGGATGGTCGCACGCCGGAAAGACGGCGTTGTAAGTGTTTCCTCTGTAATCCAGGACCTCGATGGTCCCGGTGCGCGATGTATAAAACGCGAATGTATTCAATTGTTTGATCAGGCGGTAGGCGCCGTAGGCGGGATGCTGCGCGCCGGGATCCCGCTCCGGCCGCGACATCGCCTCGACTAAGGCCTCACGGCCTCTAAGGTCCGCGGTGTGAAATCCCGCAGTTCTCAAATCCTCCATCGCTTTCCGCCAATCGGTCTGCATTTGCGGCGCGTATTCGCCCGCGGCATCCAGCAGGAAATCGATGTAGTGCGCGCAGCGAGCCTCCCGGGCGCCGGGGGTATCGTCGCTGGGAATGAGCATCTCGGTGAACGCCTGGAGCGCCGCAAAATCCTCGGAATTGAAGAACTTGGGCCGGTAGTCGCGCAGAAGGGGCAGCTCCGGAGGGGCGCTGTGCGCGGCGTGCTCGTGTTCGTCGGCGGCGTGCTGATGCTGGCCGGCACCCTGGAGCTCCTGAGCTTTCAGCCAGGGCGTCAGAAACTGCGCTCCGCCGGGCAGGGCCGCCGCCCGGACGGCCAGGTTTAGCAGCTCACGCCGGTCCCATGAATGCGGTCTTTCACCCATACCTCTTATATAATGTACCCGATGTGCCGAAGTAGGGCTTATGAAGTACCTGGCCCTGTCGCTATCGCTGTCCCTCACTATGCTGGCCGAACCTTACACAGCCGTTGAGACCACGGATCACGGAGTGCCGGTCGTCCGCCTGACGGATTCCGAGCACGGCGTGGAAGTTGCCATTGTGCCCTCGATCGGGAACATGGCGTACGAAATGAATGTGCACGGGAAGAACATCCTGTACTTCCCTGCGACCGACCTTTCCGAATTCCTGCAGAAACCGAGCCGCGCCGGAATCCCGTTTCTCGCGCCTTGGGGAAACCGGCTGGATCAACCGGCGTTCTGGGCCAACGGCAGGAAGTACGCTTTCGACATGACGCTGGGCAACGTCAGCGGAGCCACGCCGATCCACGGCTTGATCTCGTTCTCCCCGTTCTGGCAGGTGATCGAAGTCAAGGCGGACGGGCACTCCGCGCACGTCACCAGCAAGTTCGAGTTCTGGAAACACCCGGAGTTGATGCGCCAGTGGCCTTTCGCGCACGAATACCAGATGACCTACACACTGGCCAACGGTGAGTTGCAGGTCCACGTCGCGGTAACCAACTTCAGTACGGAGCCAATGCCGTTGCAGATCGGCTACCATCCCTACTTTCGCATTCCCGACGTTCCGCGCAACGAATGGGTGGGAGGCATCCCCGCGAAGCTGCGCGTGGTGACCGATCCGCACATGATCCCCACCGGGCAGTTCCGCCCCATGGATCTCGCCGATCCGTTCCTGCTGGAGAATCGAACGCTCGACGATGGATTCATCGACCTCACTCGCGAAGCGGATGGGCGCGCGCGTTTTTACATCGAGAGTTCCGGCAAGACGGTGGAGGTTCTGTTCGGGCCGAAGTGGCAGGCCGCGGTGGTGTGGGAGCCCAACGACTCGAAAGGCCAGCCGCAACCGTTCATCTGCTTCGAGCCGATGTCCGGCATCACCAACGCGATCAATCTCTACCACGAAGGCAAGTACCCTGATTTGCAGACGGTCCCGGCCGGCGGCAAGTGGAGCGAGAGCTTCTGGGTGCGGACGTCGGGGCTGTGAGGCCTGACGAAGCCGTGAGGACTGGATTTTGAGTAGCCGCTTCATCTCCCAGGCCGTGTTGCACTATACGGAAACGCGAAGCTGGGCGAACCTTCGGCGACGCCTGGAGCAGGGCGCCTTGGCTAATGCCAAGCTGAACCTGGAAATTGCCGAAGAGTGGTTCCCGGTGGAGCAAGAAGCACGGCAGCGGCTCGACAAGGAAGAGACTAGAAAGCCTTCCCAAGGCGTGGGGAAATCTACTCACGGCGCTCGACCCGGCGCTAGGCCACGAAATCAACAAGACCCGCCCGGCTAATCCGGCAGCGCGAAGGTGTAGAGCGCTCTTCCGGCGGCAATGGCGATGAACTGTTTGCCGTCGACGGCGTAGCTCATGGGCGAGGCGGCGATGTTGGGGCCGGCCTGGAAGCTCCACAACTCCTTGCCAGTGTGCGCATCCAGAGCGATCAGTTTGCCGTCGCCGGTGGCGGCGAACACCACGCCTCCTGCTGTTGCCAGCACTCCTGCGGAAAGCGAGCCTCTCTCGATCCTGTGCTCCCATTTCGTGGCCCCGGTTTCGGGATCGATCGCCTTGATGCTGGCCACCGGCGGATCGCCGGCCCTTTGGCCGCGTCCTCCCTGGTACTGTCTGCCCTGCTCATAATCCTGCGGAGCGCGCACGAAGCGCTGGCCGGACTCGGAAGTCTCGATGTAGACCCAGCCGGTATCGGAGCTATAGGAAGGTGCTTGAAAATTGGTGCCGCCCACCAGTGACGGATAAACGTCGATGCTGCCTTCGGGCCGCGAATCCCAACCTTCGACCAGCTTCGGCCGGCCGTTTTGGTCGAAGCCCGTGTTCCAGGTCTGGCGCACAAACGGCGTCCCGCTGACGAATTTTCCGGTGCTCCGGTCCAGCACGTAGAACATACCGTTGCGATTGGCTTGCAACAGCAACTTGCGCGGCTGGCCCAGGAACATGCGATCCACCAGCATCACGTCCTCGGTTGCGTCCCAATCGTGGCTGTCGCCGGGTGTGAACTGATAGTGCCACTTGCGCCGCCCCGTATTCGGGTCGAGCGCCAGCACGGAGCAACTGAAGAGATTGTCGCCGCGGCGGACTTCCGCGTCAATATCGGGGCCGGGATTGCCGACGGTCCAGAGCAGCGTATCGGTATCGGCGTCGTAGCTGCCGGTGAGCCAAGTGGGGCTGCCGCCGTGCTGCCAGCTATCGTCTTTCCAGGTCTCATGGCCGAGCTCGCCTGGGCCGGGCACGGTCTCGAAGCGCCACAGCCGCTTGCCGGTGGTTGGATCGTAGGCGTCGATGAAGCCGCGCGCGCCGAATTCGCCTCCGCTGACGCCGGTGACGATGCGATCCTTCAAAGCCAGCGGCGCGGAGGTGATGCTATAGCCGAGTTGCGGATCGGCCACCTGCGTCTCCCATAGAAACTTTCCCGTCTTCGCGTCCAGCGCGACTAAGGCCGCGTCCAGAGTGCCGAAAAAGAGCCGGCTTCCGAGCATCGCCACGCCGCGGTTGAAGCGGTTGATCTGACCCGGCGGGACGATTTTCTGGTCACGCTGATAGCGCCAGATCTCCTGGCCCGATTTCGCGTCCAGCGCCAGCACCTGCCCCGGCTGAGCCGAAGTGTACATGATGCCGTCCACCACCAGCGGGGTCACTTCCAAGCCGGAATTGCCGGGCATGGGAACGGACCAGCGCATTTCGAGCCGAGCCACGTTCGATGCGGTGACCTGTTTCAGCCCGGAGAAATGCCGGCCCTGATAATCGCCCCAATAGGTGAGCCAGTTCTGCGGCTCAGCCGCGGCGTTGCGCAGACGCTCGAAGGTGAGGTTGGGAGCGGCGGCGGTTGTTCCAGGAAGCTGAGCGGCGAGTGGCCAGGCGGTCATTGTGAACATCGCGAAGGCCAGCAACGCGGTATGACGCATGAGGTAACGATAACATCCCGCCTGATTTGCCAGGAGGCGACGCTCGCCAGACCCGCGGCGTCTCAGGTCTGCCTATCTACCGGTGTTGGTACGCGCGCTGGCCCCAAGGGCTGATCTCGCGAAGGAAGGCGCGCAGACCTTTCGGGAAGGTCCGGCCGGTACGGCGGTTGACCCGGCGCCAAGCTTCCCAAACATTCCCCGCCAGCACGCCTGCCAATAAATAATAAACAACGCCGGCGAATTGAAAAAAGGCATAGCTCACGACGGCGACGATGACGCCGTACACAATTTGATCCGGATATTTCGCAGGCGATGTGGGAGGATCCGTCAGGATGATGAACGCAAAGTAAAGCGCTGCCTCAAAGTCCGGAGTGCGGAAAACCTCGGCAACCCCACGGGGGTCGCCGATGAAGGCGGACAGCGTGAACAGGAGAAAGTAGACTCCCAGAAACGTCAGCACTAGCGGCGTCTTATTCACCCGGTCCGTGATGAAGATCCCTGCGCCCAACAGGACAATGACTCCGACAGGGCCGACATCGGTAAGCGCGCCCCACCAGCTTTGACCGGTATGGAAGAGGTAGAAACTGATCACGATGGCCAGGGCAGCCGGGTTAAAGACATTGGCTGAGCGCGAGCGGAAAACGTACTTGCTCAGAACGCCAATCCCGGAAGTGATGGTGACGACGTACCACGGCTCTTCCGAACGCAGCACCATGGCTACGATGAGCGCGGTGAGGAGCGCTCCGCTCGGAAACTCCCAGACTTTTTTCCTGACCCTGAGGATTGCCAGGTCCAACAGCCCTGCGATGAGCGCGGCGGCCAGGAATCCGGCCGCAGCATGGCGGCCCTCACCGGGTGCGGCGATCGCCAGGAAGAGCGCGAAAATGATGGTGAGCAGGCCCTTCGGCGTCTTGAAGAAGTTGCGGAGTTTACGCCACACGGCACAGGCCTCCCGTTTCGTACTGCTCCAGGTCGGAGGTCACCAGCAAGCCCTCGACGCCCAGCCGGCTCAGCAGCTCGATGCCGTGGGCCGGGCCAAGCACGAAAGCCGCCGTGGCAAGGCCGTCCGCCAGCATTGCCCCGGGTGCGATGACCGTCGCGCTGGCCACCGCGCTAGGATCAGCGCACGTCCCCGAAGCGGTTCGCGGATCCATAATATGGTGGCGGCCGTCAGCGAAGCGGCGCTCATAATCTCCCGAAGTACAAACGGCCTGATTCGAGACGCGCACCGACGCGATCATTTTCCCGTTGCACCTTTTCCCGTCAAAACGTGGGTGGCGAATGCCGACCTCCCACGGAGTCTGCCGCTGATTGAATCCACCCAGATACAGGTCGCCGCCGGCGTCGATGGCGAAATCACGGAGCGGGGTGAGCTCGCGCGCTGCGGCGTCAATCGCCAGGCCTTTGGCCACCGCACCGAGATCGAGCGTGAGCGGCTTGCACAGGGTAATGGTTTGGCCCTGGCGGTCGAGAATCACGTCGCGGAAGGTAACGTCGTCATCGGGCACAAAAGGACTGCGAACAATTGCGCCGGTGCGATGTTCGCGGTTGAATCCGCGGGTCTCCATCCGATGGCCCACGGTGGGGTCGAATGCTCCGCCGCTTTCCTCGGCCAGCATCAGAGCAAATTGCACCGCTTCATAGAGGATAGTGCTGACGTGCACGGGTGTGCCGAAGCAGGAGCATAGCTGCATGAGCTCGCTGCGTGGATCAAAGCGCGAGCAACGCGCTTCGATCTCATGAAACCACCCGAAGGCGCGGTCGATGGCGGCAGCATCATCGATGTGTTCGCCGGAGCGGACAACTTCAATGCTCACCAGCGTCCCCATTACAGCTTGCGTCGAGACCGGCACCAGGCCCGCCGGTTACTGCGCCTTGCCCAGGGCTTCCACCACCGCGAAATAGAACGCGTTGGCGCTCTGGGTCGCGCCGGAAACATAGTCCACGTCGGGGCTTTGCCGCTGGGCCACCTGCGGCGGGAGCTTGTCGATTACGGAGCAGGAGTAGCGAGTGCGGCACTGCGCGATGGTCGCTGAGGTAATGCGACCGCCTTCGATGACGACCTCGGCCTGAATGTTCCCGTGGCGGGAGGTTCCCCAGCCTAGGTAGGTTCCGTCTTTCCACTTGGCGGCCGCGGGCGGGGCCACGGCGGCTTCGACCTTGCTCTCGACGGCCTTGCTCTCGGCCGCCTTGCCGTCCCATGAGGGAGTGGGCGATGCAGGAGCGGAAATCGCCGGGGAATCGGGAACGAATGAGACCGGCGCAGGAATATCAGCAAGCGAAACAGGCGGCGTTTCGACGGATGGGAGCGGTGTGAGTTCAGGCGGTGCGGGCAGCGGAGGGGCGAAGCGCTTGTGCTCCCGAACGGAATCGCGGTGAGGCCGGGGATCAAATTTTGTCGCGGTCGCGGGCTCAGTGCGCATGGCCGAATGCGGCCCGTCGACCTCGCCTACGATTCGATTTGGATTGGGAAACGCCGCCCTCCGCTCGGCAGCCTGGGCTTCAAAATGATCCACCGCGGCCTTGGTGCGGATGTATCCGGCGGAGTACACCGCAAGCACCGCAGCACAACTGGCGGCCACCAACCCGTTCGCGACTTTCTTGCTGGAAGGGTTGTTAGCCGGGCTGTTCGAGTTAGAAGGGTCGCCTTCTGCCATGTTCAATTATACGTTTAGAAGGACGGTTGGTTTCGAATTTAGAATGAGCACAGTAGCCGCTGCCGCTGCCGCCGGCCATAGACCCGTTTCATTTCCCGCAGGCGATTTGTTTTAATGGGTGGTGCTGAAAAAGTCCGAAATTCCCACCCCGGCATTGCTGCTCGATTTCGATTCCTTTGAGGCCAACTTGCAACTTATGGCGCGAAGAGTGGGCGAATCCGGCAAGCATCTGCGCCCGCACGCCAAGGCGCACAAGTGCGTCGAAATCGCCCGAAGGCAAATGGCCGCGGGAGCCATCGGCGTGTGCGTGGCGACCGTAGACGAAGCCGAGTTGATGGCGGGCGCCGCCATCAGCGGGTTGTTGCTAACCTCGCCGCAGGCCGATCCGCGAAAGATGGTTCGCGCCGCCGCGACGGGCGCGATGGTGGTCGCCGACCACGCGATACAAGTGGAGTGGTGGAACGCCGTAGCGCGAGCGGCCGATCGCACGGTGGATGTTCTGGTCGATCTGGATGTCGGCGATCATCGCACCGGCGCGAGCTCCGTCGCGCAGGCGATCGAGATCGCGCAGGCCATCGACCGCGCCAGCCATTTGCGCTTTCGCGGCCTGCAGGGGTACTCGGTGAGCGGATCGCACGGCGCCTCGTTTGACGAGCGCATGCAGATTTCGCGTGGGGCGTTTGGCGTGGCCCTGGAGGTGCGCGACGCGCTCGCGAAGTCAGGCCTTGCCGTGGAGATTCTCACGGGTGGCAGCACGGGCACCTGGGATGTCGATACGCAACTAAGCGAAGTCACGGAGATGCAGGCCGGCTCCTACGTGCTGATGGACCTGGCCTACGGCAAGCTGAAGCTGCCCTTCCGCCATGCGCTAACGGTGCTGGCGACCGTGGTCAGCGCGAATCATCCCGATTTCGTCACCGTGGATGGAGGCTTCAAGGCGTTTGCAACCGACCGCGGGTATGGCCCCGAAGCGGCGCACATCCGCGGGACCGGGTACCGCTGGGGCGGGGACGAATTCGGGTATCTGGATATTTTGGACGGAGTTAGGCACAGAGATAAACCCAGCCTGGGGAATAAGATCGAGTTTATTCCGCCGCATTGCGATCCTACCGTGAACTTGTACAACCGCATTTACGTATGCCGAGGGGAAGAGGTTGAGGCGGTTTGGCCGGTGAAGTCCGCGGAGCTTCGCAGCTAGCGGCAAAGACCGCTCGCAGTCGCGGCTCGGTAACGCCGCGCCATCAAGCGGTGTTAGAATGGGGCTTATGTACAGAAGAACTATACAGAGGGTCGTGATCGTCCTGGCAGTCGCGATGGGCGTGATGCTGGGACAAGCGCCGGCGCAAAAGGCTCCGGCGTTCGAAGTTGCCACCATCCGGGCCGCTCCGTCGATCATGGAGCTGCTTCCGCAGATTCAATCCGGCAAGGCGAAGTTAGGCATGATGGTGGACGCCGGCCGGGTGGACATGGGCTTCATCTCGCCCGCGGACCTGCTGCGCATCGGATTTCGCATGAAACAGTACCAGGTGATCGGACCGGACTGGATGATGCAGCAGCGTTTTGAAATCTCCGCCACGATTCCGGAGGGTGAGTCCAAGGATCACGTTCCGGAGATGATCCAGTCGCTGCTGACGGAACGCTTCAAGCTGACCTATCACCGCGAGAAGCGGGAACTACCGGTGTATGCGCTGATTGTAGGAAAAGGCGGCGTGAAGCTGGCCGAAGCTTCCGCGACGCCAGATGCGCCGATCAAGGACGACACTCCGGGAATGATGACCATCGGTACCGAAAAGGGTCCGATGAAGATGGTTCAGGACGGAAAGGGCGGAGCGGAGATGCAGGGCGGCCAGTTCGGCGGCACGGTGCGCTACTCTGTCAGCGGTACGGGCATGCATTTGGAGATCACCAAGGCGTCTATCCCGGAGCTGGTTGACCTGTTGACCACCCTGGTCGACAAGCCCGTGGTCGATATGACGGATTTGAAGGGCGCCTACCAGGTGACCATGGATCTGCCCATCCAGGATCTGATCGTGCTGGCGCAAAAGCAGGCGGCGCAGCTCGGTTTGCAGTTGCCCATTCCGCAGCAGGCTGCGGGAGCAAATCCAGCCGATCTGGCTTCCACTCCAGGCGGCGCCGCGATCTTTCAGGCGATCGAGAAGATGGGGCTCAAGCTGGACGCGCGCAAGGCGCCGGTGGACGCCATCGTCGTGGATCATCTGGAAAAAACCCCGACGGACAACTGATATGGAGCAGCGTGTCTGCTCCATGGTAACTAGTCCCGATCCATTTGTTTGAGGTTTCGGCTTCGCTTCGACGATCTGCAGAACGGCATAGAATCCGGGCATGGCGTGGATCTATAGGCAGAGCACGGGAGAGTTGATGCGGGCCGGCGAGGTCATCGCCACCGGATATTCCGGCTCCGGCAGCGGACGCAATAATCCGGCGCAGCAGGCCGTGCGTGATGTCGGGCCGATACCGCAGGGACTTTATTCGATCGGTCCACAGTTCAATGCGCCGGTGCAAGGGCCATGCAGCATGCGGCTTTCCCCGGTGGGGCAGGATGCGCTGGGGCGCGACGGATTCATGATCCATGGCGATAATGCCGCGCATGACGCGTCGACCGGCTGCGTCATTCTGCCTGAGGAAGCTCGGCAGCAGATTGCTTTGAGCAGCGATCGAGAGCTGGAAGTGATCGCGTAACCGCTTCCTGCGGGCGCGGCTCAGTTTTGGATCGCGCACAACGCAAGCTGTGCGCTCGGGTTTGAAGCGCGCACAACGCAAGCTGTGCGCTCGGCCGCCTCCGCAAACTGAGGCGCGACTAAAAGGAGCGGTTTTGCAAGGTCACTGGCAACAGGATGTCGGGGGCATGGTCGGATTGCCGACCGCGATAGTGACGATGTTGCTGGTATAGATGTTCTGCGAAATAGTCAATTGCGCGAAGTTGCTGGGCTGGATGTCGGGGTTGAGCTGCAGCACGATTTTGTAGAAGCCCACCGTTCCCACCACCAGGCTGGCGGCGACAACGTCCGCGCTCTTAGCGTCCGCGATCGAAGAGACCGAGACCGTCGCGTTGTTCAATGCCGGTCCAGGATAGGGCTGCCCATCCTCGGGGCCGATCAGGTTGCCGTAGTTGTCAAAAACCAGCCCCAAACCGGTGCCGTAGATATAGAACTGCTCTCCGGGGAGAGCCGGATCGTCTGCCGAGACCGGCGCTCCGGCCACGCTGGAGCAGCACAGCACCTGGTTGTTCAAGTCCAGCGCGAGGCTTCCGGCGCCGCCGGTGGAACTGACCGTAGCAGTGGATACGGGAGTACCGTCACCCTCCGGTCCCTGCACCACAGCGTGCAGCAGGATGCGCGTGAAAGCGGGACCCTGGGTCGCCGACACGGCCTTATCCGGGTCGGCGTTGATGATGGCGACAAAGGCGTCGCGGATGGAGGTGAGCGTATCGGTGGCTTGCACCGTATAGCTGTAACTGCGCCCGGCCACCGTGATGGTGCCGACGTCACCGGCGGCGATGGTGCCGGACAGGGTGATGGTAGCGGTGGCGTAGCTGGAGTTGTGGTAAGCGATGGCCGTGCGCGGATCGGGGCCCGGTTGCGCGAAGACGCCGGGATTGGCCGTGTCCAGCGGAATCGCTACCGCGTTGGTCACGGTGACGCTGCCGTCCGGATTCACCGTCCGCACGAAGGCATTGATGTTGTTGGTGACCGACAGCTCCCAAGGAATCTGGGTGTTGATCTGGGTGGGCGACACCAGAACCAGGGGCGCGCGAATGCCGTCAAAATAAACCTCCACGCCGCACAAGTCGATGGGGAGTTGTGCACCCATGTTCGCGCTGCAGGGTTGGGGCTGGGAGGAGAGATTGGTTCCGAAGATGGTGGCCAGCGTGCCGGGGGCCAGTGTGCCGGCCAACTCGCCGCCGGTGAGATTGGTGGTATTCGCGATCACGGCGATCATGGCGTTGGTGGAGGTGGTCACGGCTACGGTAGTGGAGTTGCCGGGCGGGCCGGGCACACGTGAGGTCAGCAGCAGTTCACCGAGTGTGGGAGGAACCGACGCGTACACGTTGGGATCGCCCGTTCCGGCGTTGATCAGGTTGACCAGGGCCGTCAGAATCGTGCTGGTGGTGTCGGTGGAAAGAATCGTGTACGTGTAGTTGGTGCCGCTAATGGTTATGGTGATGGTGTCCCCGGCTTCGATGGTTCCGCTGACGTCGATTTCATCGGTGGCGAAGGTTTCGAGACTTGCCGAATTGCGAATTCCGTCGTTGGGAACGTTGGGAGCCGCAGGAGTGTAAACCAGAATGCGCCGGTCGCTGGGGTCGGTCGCGTACAGGTTGGTTCCGTCCCATGCCAGGGAAGTGGGCGTGGGAATCACCGCCGCGCCCGACTGCATCAGCAGCGGGCTGAACAGGGAGGTGGTGCTGGTGACCACGCTGGCGAATTCATCCGGCTGGCCCAGTACGAAATCGGGCTCCGGCGCGTTAGCCGTAAGCATTTGGTTGAACACCAGAATGCGGTCGTTGCCTCCATCAGCGATAAACAAGCGCGAGCCGGTGGAGAGCACAAAGGTGGGGAAGTTCAGAGTGCGTCCGCATTCGGCCGGGTAAACACCGGCGGAAACGGCCGGGCACAAAGCCGACACATTGTTGGCCAGCGTTTGCGAAAAGTCGGGCTGCCCAATCACCAGGTCCGCGGGTTTTCCGTTTTGCTCCGGTATCGAGTTCCAGACCAGGACGCGGTTATAACCGGTGTCGGCCACGAAGAGATGGATGCCGTCGCTTGTAACCGAATCCGGATCGAGCATGGTGCCTTGCGTCCCCGTCAGAAGCGAGCATGGCGGAGGCGGCAAGGGATTGGGCGGCGGAGCGCAAGTGGGAGGAACCGGCGCGACACTGGTGAAGTTGGATTGCCCCAGCTCCACGTCGGCGGGCTGATTGTTCGTGGTGGGAATCGAGTTCCAGATCAGGATGCGGTTGTTCCCCGTGTCGGCGACAAACAGCTTGCCGTTCTGAATCCAAACTCCCTGCGGCCCACGGAAGGTGGAGGCTGTGGCGGCGATGGGTGCGACGTAGTTGAAGGTGGGCTGGCCCAGCACGACGTCCGCCGGCTGGCCGTTGGAGGTGGGCGTCGACAGCCACAACAGGACCCGGTTGTTGCCGGTGTCGGCGACGGCCAGGGTGTTCCCATCCGTAGCGATGCCGGTGGCCTGGCGCATACCCGTCTGCGTGGTGTGAAAATTGGTTCCCAGAAAGTCGGATTGCCCTAGAACCAGGTTGGCTTCGCCGACGCATACCGGACAGTTGCCGCTATAGGCCGGGATCTGCGCCGTAGGCGCGGGCAGCGCCTGGCTGGTGTGCTGGAACATCAGAACGCGGTTGTTATCGGGGGTGAGACCCAGGTTGTTGGAGTCCGCGACGAAGAGCGTATCGGCGGCGAACGCCAGGCCGCCTACCGCTCCCAACAAAGTGTTGGAAGCTCCGCTCGTCTGGGAGGTAAAACTGGTCTGTCCGATCACCAGCCGGGCGGCTTGGCCCGTCACGAATTGCGCTTGGCCCAGGCACACACTGGCACACAGTGAGAAAAGGGCACACTTTTTAAACATTGATGGAAGCAAAAGGGGTTGTCCTACAGTATAACAGTGTATGGACGCGCCTTGGACTTAGCACGTTGCGTGCCAGACTGGGGTTTCTGTGCGCCCATCCTGACGGAGCTAACCCCTGGTCTTTCAGCCGCCTGGCCAGTGCCGCGGACTCCGGTTATTTGAAGCTGATATTGGAGGCTGCCTCGAACTTCTTGTAATTGCGAAACTCGATGCGGTTGCGGGAGCAGAAGCTGGTTCCCCGTTCGCAGCTCAGCACCTCAGCATTGGCGGGCAGCAGGAACGCCGACTCGCCGGCAGCCAGGCTGATGAAGTCGTAATCGGTGGCGGACTCGACCGTGTCAAAGGGAAACGGCGTGGGCAGATTCCGCGCCTGCAGCTCGATGCGCAGCACGCGGTTGGTAACTTTGTCGACCCAGATGCTGCCGCGGTAAGCCGTATAGTAGAGCTGCGAGGGAGCTTCGATGCGCCAATGGGACCGTTCCCGCGGCACGTCGAGCTTGAAGACGGTGGCGCTGCGGCCCTTGATCGTATCCGTGATATCGCGGCGGAACACGGCGCTGGTGGCCTGGCTCATCAGGTCCATGAGCATGGAGGAGAACTCGCCGGTGGAACGGGTTCCGCCGATCTGATCCATGGATTGGACCGTGCTGCCGTTTCCGACGCGGATGTTCCTGTAGCTCTCCTGGCCGTTCTCGTAAGTGACATCCGCGGTCACGATGTCGATGGTGTCCCATCCCTGCCGGACGTTCTGCGTGCGGTACCGCGTGGTCACCTGCTGGGCCAGGTAATTCGGCAACGAAGCAGCGAAGTTGTAAGCCGCTTCCCGCGCCTTGCCGATCATCGGGTCCTCCTGCGGCAGAATCGCCTGCGGAGCCGCCTGCTGAACCGATGGACGCACGCTCGGAGCGCTGTTGCTTGACGGGGACGTGGTGGCCGTGGGAGCGGGCACTGAGCCGCCGGTATCCGGCTGGCGCGCCGTCGCGGCGCCTCCGCGGCGCAGGATCGGGCGGCCAGGGTCGTCGGAGTCGGGCGGCGCCGCTGTCGGAGTCACCTGAGTCGCCGGGCGAGTTGGACCTGCATTGTCATCCGAAGGTCCGGGTGCGCCCTGAGGCTGGCCCCCCGGCTGAGACTGCTGCGGAGCGGGCGGGTTATTCGGCGGCATGTTGGCCGACGGGGCCGACGGAGCATCGCTGGAGCTGCTTTGGCGCCGCAGGATCGGACGGTCGTCGTCGTCGATGTTGCTCGCAGCGGTTTTTGGCCGTTCCCCCACCGGATCCATCGCGCTGGATACCCCGGGCATGTCCCAAGTCTCCTGCGCGGCCGCGCGCTCACTGGGCGTGCCGGCACGCTCCCAGCTCGCGTTCAGCGCGGTCAGATTGCCCGCTTCGTCTTCGCGAGCGTCCACGCTGATGCGATCGCCCTGCAGGAAGCTGCCGGGGTCCACCCGGTTGCCGTTCTTGTCCCCCGTGGTCTGCGGCGTGAGGCGGAACCAGACGATGCGAAAGTCGTCGGCCTGAATGACCAGTTGATTGCCGGAAACCCGCCGCACCATCCCCTCAGTGGTGGAGCTGACTGCGCGAGGCCGCTGGGATTGTTGTTGCTGCTGTTGCTGCGGCATGCGCTGCCCTCCCTGCGGGTACCCGCCGCCGGGGTACTGGCCTGGGAACGGAAATTGGGCCAGCGCGGCGATTGCCCAGAGCGCCGCAATTGCCCAGAACATCAAGCCGAGACGCAGCATCTTCATAACACATAGTATGACGCCGTTTTACAACCGGTGGAATACAGCCATGCGGGTGCTAAAATCGCGGCAATGAGGTTCGCGGGAATGAGGTTCCAAGCCGCCGTTGCCCTGCTTTCCGTAAACGCGGCTTTTCCCGCCGCCCCGCGGGCGGGCCAGATCCGGCAGGCGGCCGCGCGGGCCATCGCCCGGCTCCAGGCTTCGCAAAAGAACTGGTACGACCAGCAGGGCTGCGCTTCGTGCCATCACCAGTTCCTGCCCGCGCTGGCGTACCGCGAGGCTCGGGAACACGGCATCCCGCTGGATGAAAAAATCGCTCGCGCGGACGCGGAGCAGGCCTTCGCGTTCTACTCCGACCTGGACCGCGCCGTCGAGCATGCGCACCTGGTCGACCCCGGCATCGGCGACGCGTACAGCCTGCTGGCGGCCAATGCCGCGGGCGTGCGGCCCAGCACGGTCACGGCGGTGTATGCGCGTTTCCTAGAGCAGCGGCAGAAGGCGGATGGTCATTGGAACACCTACGATCAGCGGCCGCCCCAATCTTCGAGCGTTGTTACGGCGACGGCTCTGGCTGTCCAGGTTTTGAAGGTTTATGGA
Organism: Bryobacterales bacterium; assembly: GCA_963838455.1. Taxonomy (GTDB): domain Bacteria; phylum Acidobacteriota; class Terriglobia; order Bryobacterales; family Bryobacteraceae; genus Palsa-187. Next base: position 2,668 of record CAWISY010000079.1, on the reverse strand, counting down.
TCGGCATCAAGCTCGGTTTCGAGGATCGAGAAGGCCCGCGAGTGGCTGCTCACGCACACGCCTCGCGATACCGAGGAGCGCGCGTTTCAACTGCTCGGCTTGGCATGGGCAGATGAGGGACGGGCGGATTTGGATGCACGGGCGAAGGAGATCGAGCACCTGCAACAGCCCGACGGAGGATGGGCGGCACTGGACGGCCGCGCGAGTGACGCCTACTCGACCGGCGAGATCCTTTTCGCCTTGAGCGAAGCCGGCATACCGGCCGGTGCGGCGAGTTTTTCGCGCGGGATCGAGTACCTGCTTCAGACCGAAAAGCCGGATGGAACCTGGCGCGTCCCCACCCGTCTGTATCCGCCGGCGCCGCTGAGTCCCGATTACTTCGAGAGCGGCTACCCCTATGGGCACGATCAGATGCTCTCGGCGATGGGAGCGAGCTGGGCGATCATGGCATTGGCGCGGGCGCTGCCGGCGGTGAAAAGCACCGCTTTGCCCGTGCTCAGCGAGGCGGCCCCGCCCAGTCTCCCACCCTGGATCGCCACGCTGCTGTTCGGCTCAGCGGGGGAGGTGCGGCGGCTGCTCGATTCCGGCTTCGATCCGAACTCGGCGACCGGGGCCGGCACAACGGCTCTGATGTTAGCTGCGCCGGATGTGGACAAGCTCAAGCTGCTGCTGGATCGAGGGGCGAAAGTCAATGCGCGCAGCCACGACGGATATTCGGCGCTGATGTTTGCCGCGCTATACGCGGATTCGACTCCCGCGCTGCGCCTGCTGCTCGGCCGCGGTGCCGAGATTCGCGCCACAGACGGCAGCCCGCCTTTGTTTCACGCCTACCCAGCGGCGTTGGCGGCCATCGCCGGGAATGCCGAGGGCGTGAAGCTGCTAATAGACGCCGGAGACAGCGTCAATGACACCTACGACTACGCAGGCATCGAGCCGGCCTCGCCGTTGATTCTGCTTTCGACCTTCGACGACGTGCCGGTGATGAGCGCGCTGCTGGACGCCGGCGCGAGGGTGGATCAGCCGGACGCTGAAGGACTGACGGCGCTCCAGTGGGCTGTGCTTGCGAATCGAGCCGAGATTGCGGAGTTGCTGCTCGATCACGGCGCGGACGTGAACCACGTGGACCAGCACGGCATGACGGCCCTGCTCTACGCCGCCTCCATCGACTTCGGGGATTCGCGCATCGTCGATCTGCTGCTGGCCCGCGGCGCGCGCAGGGACGCGCGGACGCCGGAGGGTTTGACGGCGCTCGATCTGGCGCGCAAGTATCGCCATACACGCCTGATCAAAAGCCTGGAGTGACCGCTCCTTCTAGTCGCGGCTCAGCTCCGGACAACCCGTGACATCCACAAACGGAGCCGCGACCCCACTGATCAGTCAGTGCGAGTGTTCGTGAGAATGCTCGTGGGAGTGTTCGTGATTGTGCTCATGAGAGCGCTGCAACTTGGAGCACGACTCATCGGCCAGGAAACACCGTACGTGCTCGAATTGCACCGTGGTGTGGTGGATATCGAACCGCTCGCAGACCACTTCATTGACCCGCCGCAGGATGGCTTCGCTGGCCGAAGGAGGCATATCCCCGATCAATACATGGCAGCTTAAGGCGTGGGCCTCTGAGCCCAGACTCCAGATGTGGAGATCGTGCACATCGAGCACTCCTTCCACGGTGCCAATAGCCTCTGTGACGTCAGTGAGGGCGAGCCCCTTCGGCAGACCTTCCAGCAGGATGTTGAGCGAGTCGCGGAAAATATCCCAGCCGGTCCAGATGATCCCTGCGGCGATCAGCATGGAGAGCAACGGATCGACCACCAGCCAGCCGGTATAGCGCATGACCAGCGCGCCCGCGATGATGGCTACGCAGCCGGCCGCGTCGCCCAGCATGTGCAGCCACGCCGCGCGAACGTTGAGGTCATTGCCGTGGCCGCCCAAACCCCAGGCGATGGCCAGATTCAGAACCAGGCCGGCCGCGGCGATCCAGATCATGATGCCTTCCTGGACCGGCTGCGGATGCCGCAAGCGCAGGTAGCTTTCGTAGAACAGCAGCAGCGACAAAACCACCAGCAGCAAGGCGTTGATGAAGGCGGCCAGCACGCCGGCGCGCTGGTAGCCGTAGGTCTTGACGTGATCGGCGGGCCGCGAATGCAGCACGAATCCGATCCCTGCCAGCAGCAGCCCGAAGGCGTCGGTGAAGTTATGGCCGGCGTCGGAGAGCAGAGCCAGGCTGCCCGCCCGGAATCCCGCGATTGCCTCCGCAGCCACGAACGCGGCGGTCAGAAGCAGCGAAACAAACAAGACCGTCCCTGTTTTACCCTCGTGCAAGTGGGCATGGTTCGAATGGCTGTGGGCGTGGCCGTGATGAGGATGCGCCGGCATCTGTATTCATCGTACCTCTCGTTTTGGAGCGGCTGGGGGGTAGTGCGCTAAATCTGTTCCCCTAGTCCTGGCGCGGGCTTGAACGGCAAGCTGCCATGGAAACCGGAATCGCCGATCATATCTGGAGCGTGCGGGAGCTAATGGAGGCCGCATGAGAGTTTCCGCGGTCTCTCCATACAAGAACACTGTGGTATCTTTGGTCCCAACTACTGCGCCTCGCTCCCGCGGCGAGGTCGGTTGCCGTGGACTGCGGCAACAAACATTTCTCTCCCCCGATGTTTTGACAGGAGGATTG
>CAWISY010000078.1:0-62172 GCA_963838455.1 Bryobacterales bacterium | reverse complement strand
TTGGCGCTGGCGCTGTTCCTGGGCTCGCTCAAGCCGGTACAGAAGGCGGTGAAGGAGGCGGTCACGCTGATGGCTCCCGCGCCGGTGAAGCTTGCCGAAAACAAGGGCGGAGGCGGTGGAGGGGCTCGCCAGCCGGAGGTGAAGAAGGCAGACCTTCCCAAGCCTCGCAAGGTGTACACGCCGCCCACCACGCAGCAATTCCAGACTAGGCTGGAGGTTCCTTCGTCGCTGCTGGACGTTCAACTGACCACGGATCCCAACGACATCGGAAACGTCACCGGTCTGAGCGCGCTGAACGGCGCGGGCTATGGAGGAGGCATCGGCGCCGGAACAGGCGGCGGCATCGGCGGCGGAACGGGCCCGGGAGCGGGTGTTGGAAGCGGCGGTGGAGCGGGCGGCGGCATCTACAGACCGGGCGGCGACGTTTCGAACCCGATCCCGATCTTCCGGCCGGAGCCGCAATATTCCGAAGAAGCCCGCAAAGCGAAATGGGGCGGCACGGTGCTGCTTTCGCTGGTGGTGGATGAGACCGGCCACACCACCGATATCCATGTGTTGAAGCCGCTCGGCCTCGGCCTGGATGAGAAAGCCATCGAGGCGGTCTCGAAGTGGTTGTTCAAACCAGGCATGAAGGGCGGCAAGCCGGTGAAGGTTTTCGCGCAGATCGAAGTGACCTTCCGGCTACTGTAAGCTGGTTTCGGATATGCGGAAAGCGATACTGGCGGGCATCGCCGCACTGGGACTGGTAAGCGGGCAGCGAACGGGTGACAGCCCCGCTGCCCGCCCAACTTTTGCGGTTGCGTCGATCAAGCCCACGGACCTCAGCCTGAGGCAGCAGATCGACATGCGCGCTCTACCTGGCGGGGCGCTGACAGCGACAGCGGTCACACTGAAGTTCCTGATTACCGTCGCCTACAAGGTTCAGAACATCCAGGTCTCGGGCGGGCCAAGCTGGGTCGACACCGCCGAGTTCGACCTTCTCGCCAAACCGGCCGAGGGCGAGAAACCGGAGCTGCGGGCGATGCTCCAGTCGCTGCTCGAGGACCGGTTCCAGTTATCTGTTCATCGGGAGACCAGGCAGCTCTCCGTGTACGAGTTGAAGCTCGCCAAACCCGGCGCAGGTGTGGGACGCAATCTGAAAATTTCCTCCGAAGGGAAGTGTTCCTCCGACCCGTCCGCGCCTGGCACGGTTCCTTGCGGAGGATTTGTCAGGCGCCAAGGCTACCTTACCGGCCGCAACGCCCTTTTGTCCGCGCTATGTTCGCCGCTATCGCTGATCCTCGATCGGCCGGTGCTGGATAAAACGGGGCTGTCCAATGCGTTCGACATTACGCTCGAATGGGCGCCGGACTCGATTGGCGAGTCCAGCGTCAAGGCCGACGTGCAACCCGGCGCCAAGAGCGATTTGCCGTCGCTGTTCACCGCGCTCGAAGAGCAACTGGGATTGAAGCTGGAGGGCGCGAAAGCGGCTACGGACGTACTGGTGGTGGACCACGCAGAGAAGCCCTCGGACAATTAAGCGGTGGCGCCCGGCACCCCCCCTACGATCTGCGTTGCAGGGCGATGGCGCCTGCCAAGGCACAGGCGGTTAGCAGGCTGATCAGCCTACAGATGCGCCGTTCCGTGCCGCCTGTGAACTCCAGCCGGACTGCAACGTCTCCTTCGCGCTTCGGATCGATCACCACCATACCGAGCCCGTCGGAGCGGAGGGCCACAGGAGTGCCAGCGACCCAAGCTCTCCAGCCTGGGTCATAACTGATTTGGATGGACACCACTCCGCCAGGAGGCATCGCTACCCTCAGTGTTCCTTGCTCCGGGTTGTCCCACCGCAGAACGGGGACAGGCAGGCTCGAGTGCATCCAGCGCATCCACGTAGCGGCGCACTTGAGTCACGTCCAGGCCATTCTTAGGCTGTACCGAGACGATGGCTGCTGCCGGGATCACATGAGCTAGGGAGTCGGACCGGAGAGGCACCGCGTAAATGTAGTCCTCCCCATCTTGCCAGGCTAGCGGAAGAAGACGGGAAAACTTTTCAGGGTGAGCTACAGGGTGAAAATAGTCGCGGCTGGCAGGCCCGGGAACCGTAATTGCAGCGCACCCGAACGCCTTCAGCCATAAGACCGAGATCGGACCGTCTTGCATACCTGCGTTCTGCCCTGAGTAGATCGTATACGTCGCGACCCGTTCTACCCAGTTTGCGGTGGCCTCGTGGCCACCTGCAATCTGGGGGTTGTCAGTGAATACGTCCAGCCAGAATCCTGTGTCTCCAGACGCGAAAACCCTCCTGCCGGGGAAATGTTCCTTGATCCACGCAGATTCCTTGTAGACGGCGGAATTTGTGATGTCCGCTTCGCGAATTATCCGGCGCGCAAAGCGATAGTCAGCGGCAGTCAAGAGCACCCCTAACGCGGCGAGCGCCGGGACCAGGACGCGCCGGGGCAGGTGCTCCCACATCCGGCGAAACGCAAACGCCGCCAGCAGGCAGAATCCAAGCTCGGCCTCCAGCGCGTAACGTTGCGCCAAGGGTGCGATCGCGAAGCCGCTCACGGCGTCGGGAATCGCTATAACGCCGAAGCACGCAGCAAGCAGTCCTGCAAAGCGCAGAACTGGGCAGGCGACCCGACGGAGGAAAAGCCAGAGCACCGACAGGACAACGGGCAACACCAGGAGCCTCCAGGTTGCGCGATAATCGCCGCCAAGAGTCCGCGAACTTGCCACCATCTGTAGCACCAGCGAGGGACGAAGCACCGCACAGGTGAGAAGGTATGAGATCAGCAGCATCGCCAGGGTGGAAGCAAAGCCAGCCCAATTGCGTGGCCCAACCGCAAGCCACAGGAGCAATACCGACAGCGTGACTACCGCGACGCCGAAGGCGTTGCTCAACAGGATCGCCGCGACGACAACAACCAAGAGGGCGAAGCGCAGGGGATGATCCGGCTTCCGCCACCATCGCGCTAGCAGGAGCCAGGCAAGCGGTAGCAGGCTAAGCGCGACATTGTGGGGTGTCTCCCCGTAGAAGACGATCGTGCGGAGGCGATGCAGGCCTAACCAGGCTCCATCATCAAGACGGTACGCATTCAGGAGCAACGTAGGTGAAGTCAGGGACCAAGCCAGCGCGGCGGCTACCGACGGTCCAGTTAAACCAGACGTTTCGCGGGCGAACAGGAAAAGCAAAGCGGGTCCAAGCGCATAAGCGAAGGCGGCGATGATGTGAAAGGCTCGCGCTGGGTCATAGGGAGTGAGAGCGGAAAGGGCGGCCGTGGCGGCCGGAACAAGAGGAAGGTAGGCTGACTCTATTGGAGTACCCGCGTTGAACCAGGGAATCCATGAAACGTGCGGCCACTGCTGGGCGATAAATCGCCCCATGGCGATAAAGACCCCTTCATTTGACTGAAACTCGTCGAGGTAGTGGATCCGAAAAAGCGGCCAGCACAGAAACGCATTTAACGCGAATATCGCGCATGCGATGCAGTAGTGCCGTTTGTTCAAGATGTCAGACCAATTCTATCGCGAGACTGGAGGGCGGGTGCGCGCGTACACCTCGATCCACTGCCCGTGCCGCTGCCAGCGCGCCAGCGAAAGGTATCCATGTTCCACCAGTTCCCGATGCGTGGCCTGGGGGTGGTAGCCGGGCAGGCGGCGCAGCAGCGGATCCAGCCGCGCGATGTCCAGCCAACTCCCCTCCATCGGATACTGGCGCGTGTACACCACCAGCAGATCGAAGGAGGCGGGGTCGAGCGCCTCGATCGCGGGCAGGTCGAAGCTCTCGATGTTTACCGCCTTCAGAGGCTCATCGACGTAGCCGAAGTCGGGTTTCTCGATCGCACCCGTGAACGGCCACATGCTGGCGATCCGCGCTTGCGGAGCGAAGCCTTCGAGGAAGGATGCGGCGGATTCCTGCAGCCGCACGAAATCCACCATCGCCAGATTGTCCTCATATTGGAACGGGAAGGGAGGGTTCCAGAACCAGCCGGCAAACAGCGCGAGCATCAACGCCGCCTGCGAGATTCTTCGCCACGAGGCCGGATAAGCGGAGGCCGAGACCGCAAACGCCGCGTAAAGAATCGGCAGAACCGGCAGCAGATAGCGGTCCAGAACCGCTCCTCCTAGCACTGTCACCACCAGTAACTGCGCCGCCGCTACCGAACCGGCGACAGCCCACCCCGTCCCCTTCAACATGCGCCAGCCCACGTAGAGCGCGACTACACCGATGAACCGTCCGTCGGCCAGGAACAGGAACCGAATGCGCTCCGCAATCGAGTACAGAAGCTGCAAGGGGTGCAGTGCGTAGGCGACGTTGTATTCGGCGAACTCCGCGTTCCCCAGCCAGTGGCCGGTGGAGTGATGCAGCACCGCCAGCCATCCGCCCAGCGCCAGAAATGGCGCGATGAAGTACACGGCCTCCCGGCGTTTCTCGAATCCGCGCTTCTCGAATCCAAACCAGAGCCACGCCGCGAACACCGCCGGAGTGGTCACGGCAGTCTCCTTGGTCAGCACCAGCAGCGTGCATGCAGCCGCGCACCAGGCCCAGCGCTCATTCAGGAACAGCAGCATCGCCAGCAGGGTGACCGTCATGGCGGGCAGATCCAGCAGCGCCATCATGGATTGGGTGTAGAACAGAGGCGTCGCGGCCAGGAATAGCGCCGCGGCGAACGCCGGCGCTCCGGGAGTTCCGCGCGCCAGGCGGATGGTCAGCAGGAAGGTGAGCCACAAACCCACCGACGCCACGGCCAGCATGGCCAGGCGCGTAGCGGCAATCGAATATCCGAAGACGCGCCACACCAGCGCCAGGTACGCCATCACCGCGGGAGGATGAACGTTGGGCAGAGTCGAATGCGCCACCCAGGAGCCGTCGCGAAGCAGATCCAGCGCCGCGGGCACGAACTGCCCGAGTTCGTCCCAATGAAACGGGAGGCTCAGGTATGGAAGGTGAGTGGCGACGGTCAGCGCTGCGGCCAGAGCCAGAAAGATGGCTGCGGGAGCAATCGAAGAGGAACGCCGCTGGTCCGGCACGCGCGCTATTGAATCACGTTACCGGCCGACTGCTGCGCTTCCAGCTTGATTTCGCCGAAGGCGGCTTCATACTGCGTGATGTTCTGCGTCAGCACGTTGGCCAATGCCTTGGCTTGTTGCGGGCTTAGAAAGATGCCGTGGTGATTCAGAATGGACACCGCATCGGGCGCGGTCTGGTTGATGGTCCCGAACAGCAGGAAGAAATCCCACAGACTGACGCGAACCTGCACGCTGTTGGCGTAGCTCTCGCGGTAATCCGGAGCGTTGGTCAGTTGAATCTTGGTCGGCGGCTGTTGCGGAGTCATATGTTCAAACCTTTTCTTTACGCCTTAATGCCCAGCGCGTCCAGCAGGAACGCGTAGTTGAAGGCAGTCTCTTTAAGATACTCGTAGCGGCCGGAAGAGCCAAAGTGGCCGCTGCCCATGTTGGTCTTGAGCAGCAGCACGCGGTCATCGGTCTTCATCGCGCGAAGTTTTGCGGTCCACTTTGCGGGCTCCCAATAAGCGACGCGAGGGTCGTTCAGCCCGGCGGTAACCAGCATAGCCGGATACCCCTGCGCGCGAACATTCTCATACGGCGCGTAGGACTTGATCGCATCGTAGAACGGCTTGTCGTTGGGATCGCCCCACTCCTCGTATTCGCCGACGGTTAAGGGCAGACTCGCGTCCAGCATGCTGTTAACCGCATCCACGAACGGGACCCCGGCCAGCGCCACCGCAAATAACTCCGGATGCATGTTGATCACCGCGCCCACCAACAATCCTCCGGCGCTGCGGCCCTCCATTGCTAGCCGATCGGGCGACGTGTAGTGCGCCGCGATCAGGGCCTCGGCACAGGCGATGAAATCCGTGAAGGTGTTGTGCTTCTTCAGCAGGCGGCCGTCTTCATGCCACGGCTTGCCCAGATCGCCCCCGCCGCGCACATGGGCGATGGCGTAGATCAGGCCGCGGTCGAGCAGGCTCAGCCGGTCCGAGCTGAACCCCGGATCGATGCTGATGCCGTACGATCCATAGCCGTAGAGCAGCGTGGGGGCGTTTATCCCGCGGGCATTCGCCGCGCCGTGCGCCAGGTCCTTGCGGTAGACCAGCGAAATGGGAACGCGCACGCCGTCGGGCGCTTGTGCTTCGATGCGCTCGCATTGATACAGCGAGGGATCGTAGCCGGGAACCTCTAGCTGCTTCTTCAGCTCCCGCTGGCGAGTGGTGGTGTTGTAGTCGAAGACGGATGCGGGCGTGACCAGGGACGTGTAGGTGAAGCGCACCAGCGGCGTATCGTACTCGGCGTTGCCGGCGAGATTGACGCTATAAACCGGCTCAGGAAATTCTACGTAGTGATCTTGCGTATGATTCGCGCCGAAGTGCCAGATACGCAGTTTCACCAGTCCGCGCTCGCGCTCCTCGAAAACCAGGTGATCGGCGAAAGCCAGCACGGTTTCGATGGTGACCTCGGGCCGCGCCGCGACCATCTCTTTCCACTGGGACGGCGATGGATCTGCAACGGGAGCCTCCACCACGCGGAAGGTTTTCGCGCCGCCGTCGTTGATGCGCAGGAAGAAGGATTCACCGTGATGCGTGAGGTCGTACTCGACGCCCGTTTTCCGCGGGAGCACCACGCGAAACTCTCCCATGGGTTGCGTGGCGTCCAGACACCGCACCTCGCTGGTCAGGGAGCTCGCAGAGTTGATCAGGAGAAAAGCCCGGCTGGAGGTTTTGGCGACTTCCAGGGAGAATCGCTCATCCGGCTCGTGGAAGATCTCGGTCGAGCCCTCCTCGCCCAGCCTGCGGCGGAAGACTTTATAGGCGCGCTTGGATTTATCGAGGATGGTATAAAACAGCGTCGCGTTGTCTTCGGCCCATTCGAGCGAATAAGAAGTGTTGGGGATCTCCACCGGCAGCAGCGCGCCAGTTTCCAGATCCTTCACAAAAACCGTGAACTCTTCGTCGCCGGTATAATCCACCGAGTACGCCAGCAGCTTGTGATCGGGACTGGGATGGAAGACGCCCGTCTGAAAATATTTGCGACCCTCGGCCATGACGTTGCCGTCGAGCAGAATTTCTTCCGCCGCTTCGAGCGAGCCTCGTTTCCGGCAATAAATCCGATACTGCTTGCCCTCCTCTGTGCGCGCGTAATAAAAGTATTCGCCGCGCTTGACTGGGACCGTGAGATCGGTCTGCCGGATGTGCGAGAGCATCTCCGCGTACACCGCCGCTTCCAGCTTCATGGTGTGCCGCATCTGCGCCCGCATGTATGCGTTTTCGGCTTCCAGGTACGCGATGGTGTCGGGGTTGGAGCGGTCGCGCAGCCAGAAGTAGTTATCGGTGCGGGTGTCGCCGTGAACTGTCGTTACGGTGGGCTGGATTTTGGCAACGGGCGGCTGAACGGCCGGTTGTGTTGAAGCCTGTTCTGTCGAAGGATGAATAGTGGGCAACTACCCTCTATTGTAGCCAGACAATGTAGCCGTACAATAAGAGGACCGAATGCCGAGAGCTCTTCGAATCTGGGTGGGACTCGTGCTGGCGGCGCTGCTGCTACTGGCTGACGGCCCCGGATTTCGCAGCCGGGCGCAATTCAACGAACATTATCAAAAGCACGGCCGCGAATTCGGCAATATCACCCAGGCCGACTATTTGCGCCTGGCGCAGGAACTGCGCGACGCGCCAGTGGGAGGTCCGATACTGGAGGCGATCAAACCCGGCGGAGTGATCTCGCGCTTCGACCGCCGCAAATGCTACTTCGGCGCCTACAATCGCGACCGCACCATCCGCACCTTCTTCATCCCCAACGACGGCGAGCGCTATTTTCATCGCCAGGCGTCTAGACCGGATTAACTCGTGCACGATCCTGTCGACGCCTACCTGCGCGAGAACGGCTATCCCCAGCACGTGATTCGGGGCGGCCGCGCGGGTCTCGTCCGGCGCTGGCGCGAGTTCGTCGAGCAGGTGGAGCGCGGGTACCAACTCGGCCTGGAGGACTATCGCAACGATCTCGACCTGCGCGGCATTCTGCGGCAAGCCGGCGCCGAGGATGCGGAAGTGGAGGCGGCGGACGAGCGGCTCAGGCAAGCGCTGCTTCCGGCCAAGGCCCGCATTTGGGAGAGCGCCCCCGGCGATCCTTTCTGGGATTACGGCTACCCGCGCAATGCCGGAGCGGAGTTGAAGGCGGGATTGGCCGAAGAAGGCCTTCTTTCAGAGCCGCGACCATAGGGAGCGGTTGCCCTGAGCGCTCTCTCATGATCCTGCTCGAACCCTGAGAATTTCGCCGCGGAAGTCGCACCAAATTGGCGAGGCCCCTCCCCAATATGGAACTCGATCGAGCGAAAATGATCCAGCAGATGCTGGGTCAAATGGACAAGCAGTTCGGCAAAGGCGCGGTGCTGCAACTGGGCTCGCGCAACGCGCAAGCGGTGACGGTGATCCCCAGCGGGTCGATTTCCGTGGATCTGGCGCTGGGCGTGGGAGGGTTTCCGCGCGGACGCGTGGTCGAGATTTTCGGGCCGGAGTCCTCCGGCAAAACCACGCTCGCGCTGCAGGTGATCGCGGAGGCGCAGGCCGCCGGCGGCGTGGCTGCGTTTGTCGATGCCGAGCACGCCCTGGACCCCTCCTACTCGCGCAAGCTGGGCGTGGACGTCGACAACCTGCTGGTCTCGCAACCGGATTACGGGGAGCAGGCGCTGGAGATCACCAGTGCCCTGATCGCCTCCAACGCCATCGACGTGGTGGTGGTCGATTCCGTCGCGGCGTTGGTGCCCAAAGCCGAGCTGGAGGGCGAGATGGGCGACAGTTTCATGGGGCTGCACGCCCGGCTGATGTCGCAGGCTCTGCGCAAGATCACCGGAGCGGTGGCGCGCGCCAACGCCTGCATGATCTTCATCAACCAGGTGCGCGAAAAAATCGGCGTGATGTTCGGCAACCCGGAGACCACCACCGGCGGACGCGCGCTCAAGTTTTATTCCTCCGTGCGCGTGGAGGTGCGCCGCATCTCCGCGCTCAAGGACGGCGACGTCGTCATCGGCAACCGCACCAAGGTGAAGATCGTCAAGAACAAGGTCGCATCCCCGTTCCGCGAAGCCGAGGTCGACATCCTCTACGGCGAAGGCTTCTCGCGCGAAAGCGACCTGCTCGATTTGGGCTCGGAGCAGGGCGTGATTGAAAAATCCGGAACCTGGTTCAGCTACGCCGGGGAACGCCTCGGCCAGGGCCGCGAAAACGCACGCGTGTTCCTCAAGGAGCATCCCGACACCCGCCGGAAGATCGATGCCGCGGTGCGCCAAAAACTAGGAATCGCCGCCGAGCCAGCCTCCAAGCCGCCCGCCCCCGAAATCGCCCGCGCCGCCACCAAGTCCGCGTAGCGGAAGAGGTGGCCGATCCAAGGACTATGGGGCCTGTCCGCGAATTCATTAGGGACCTCTTTCGAGAATGGTGGCAGAAGATGAGCTTTGCCGCCTTCACCGTCTTCACCATCTACGGGGCCCTGACCCACAGGGACAACCGGTGGATTACCTACGGCAGCATTGTGCTCGGCCTGGCCTTTATCCCCGTTGCGGCATACCATGCCTGGAGGGTACAGAACGTTGCGAAAATTGAGGCCGAGGAAAGGCTCCTCACCAACGCGCCAATAGTGTCGCTGGAGCTTAAGATTTCAAGCACGCACGCGGCATTTGTTGTGAGTTGCGGAAACAATCGAGACGCTGCAAACGTGAAAATCGACCCCGTTCCGACTGATCACTATCGCCTCGAATCGCACGTTCTCCCATCGCTCTCTCAAGGAACGCACCAGCCGCTTCCGGCGAGTCTTATCGGCATTGATGGCTCGCGCTACTTGGAAGCCGACCTTTGGGCCGTGCTCAATGATGCCTGTCTTGGCTTCCAATGTTCGTTAAAGACGGTCCTTAGGTATTCGAACTTGTGGGGAGGTTGTTTCAAGAGAAGCATCTCGATTGATTCAGATAGGCTGAGCCTCGCCGAGCGAAGGGTCCCCGACGTTATCAACGGTCGGATCGAGCGGGATCGCGACGCGGAGGCGGCACTTGGGTAGCTGCGCGCAACCCTGAGTCATGTGGAACCCGAACGAACATACAAACGAGGATAATGTGCGATGGGCGTGGCTCCGCGCGATCGAGTGGGGTACGTGGCCGATGTTTATTTCCCAACCAATTGCCCCAGTCGCCATCCTGTTCTTCCCGTGGCGGACTGTTGTGCTCACCACCCTCCTGGCGACCGTTCTCTGGATCGGCTTCGTTCGTTACGCAATCGTGGTGCCTGCGCTTGCCTTCTGGGGTGCGGTGTTAGTTAGGCTGAAGTGGATCGCCTCCCCGGCGGCAGCGCTTATACTCTGGCGGAGAGGTGCGGGAGGAGCAGCGACTGTGGCCCTGCTGTGGCCAGCCTTCATACTTGCGGTACCGCTCGGGCCGGGGCGAGTTGGCCAGATTCAGAAGATGTTCATGCAGTGCCTCGGCTATAAGCAGGCAAAGAGGATTGAATCGTCGTGAGCGAAGCCGAGGTCCGAGAGGAAATTTCCAAGATTGTGACGGGCCTTCGTGGCGAGGACCCGGATTGCGAGGGGATGATTCCAATGGTGAGGCACATCCACGAAGAAGTCAGACGGTGGAACCTCCTGAAGAGGTGTGCGGACGGAAGACCAATCCCGGAGGCAAGCGTGAATGGCGCCCTCGTCGCGATCCATCTGAGCCGTCTTGCCGACGCTCTTTCGTCTCGATACACTGCCATGTCCCGGTCCTGCGCGGAAGCCGCCTTGCTGGAATTGAGCTGAGAAAACGCATGCGCGCCTCCACGAGTGGACCCGCTCAGCGTCTCTGGCTTACTGCGCCGAGCCCTTAGCGGCATCTGCCATCAGCTTGCGCAACAGGCTGGCGGTTCCTTCCCGAACATCCTTGCGACTGCCGTCGAACCCGCCGCCCCCGCCCGCATTGCCGAGCGCCGCGTCCAGGGCCGTCTTGCCTTGCTTATCCTTCAAATCCAGCTTCGCTCCGTGATCGGCCAGGTACTGGATCACCTTGTCGTAGCCCTTTTCCGCCGCTCCAGTCAGAGCCGTCTGTCCGCGGGTGTCCTGCGCGTTGATATCGGCGCCGGCCTTCAGGCACAGGCCGATGGTCTCCGTAATCTCGTCTTGGGTTTTGAAGCGGCCGGTGGTGTCCTCTTCCTTGGTTCCCAGGCCAGCGGCGGCCATCAGCGGATTGATGCCGCTGCGCGTCGTCAGTTTGGGATCGGCGCCATGCTCGACCAGGAATTTAACCGCCTCCACATCTCCGCCTTTGGCGGCGCGGAGCAACGGAGTGGTTCCCGTCGTCAGCATAGTATCGTCGCCGCGGTCGAGCTTGGCGCGATAGGGCTGCTGTTTCGTCAACTGCGCGTTGACGTTGGCTCCATGCGCGACCAGATCCTGAATCAGGGTGAAGCTAGGAACGCTACTGTCGATCTCGCGCGGCGCGGGCCGGTTGTCCTGCGGAGGAATGTGGAAGTCGACCGCGGAGTAGAGCGCGGTGCGGCCGGTCTTGTCCGCCGCGTTCGCGTTCGCGCCATGGTTCACCAGATAGTCGGCGACGTCGTAATGGCCGTTGATGATCGCCAGCACCGTAGCGCTGATGCCATCCGGATCGACGGCGCTGACATCGGCCTTAGCTTCAGCCAGAATCTTGACGCACTCCACGCACCCCTGCCGCGCGGCAAACATGATCGGAGTCAAGCTGCCCATCGGCAGCCACTTCTCGCGAGGCTCCGAGGTAACCTGCCGGTCCCAGTGGTTCAGGTTCGAGCGCGCGTTCACATCGGCGCCGTGCTCGATCAGCATCTTCACGGCTTCCGGATGCGACTCTGCGGCAGCCCACATCAGCGCCGTTTCGCCGTGCCAGGATTCCTTGGCCTCCAGATTCGCGCCGTGATCCAGCAGCACCTTGATGGCCTCGGGATTGCCGGTGTGTGCGGCGGTCATCAGCGCGGTTTCCCCTTCGGTGACCGTATCGTTCGCGGTCGAGCCCGCGGCGAGCAATTTCTCGATCATCTTGGCATCGCCGTTCTGGCACGCCAGATACAGAGGCGTGATGCCATAGCGATTCGCGGCTTTCACGTCGGCGCCGGCCTTGAGGAGTTCGTCGACGAGTTTCGCGTCAGACTGCCGCACAGCCCAAGCGATGGCCGTGGTGCCGTCGGCCTCCGGCGCGTTCACGTCGGCCTTGCTTTGGAGCAGCGACGCGACAGCCGCCTGATCACCGGCCTTCACCGCATCCACCACTCGAGTGTCTGCCCCAAAGACCGCGACCGCGGCCATCAAGAACGCCCAGGCGCGAATCATACGTTCAAAGCTCCCGTGCTGTCGCCCAAGGAGTCCTGATGCACGCCGGCTTTTTCGAGAATCGCCAGCAGCAGGTTGGACATTGGCGTGTGATCGGGGAGCTTCAAGTGGCGATGGCCTTCCATGGTCCCCGCGCCTCCGCCGATCAGCAGATTCGGAAGCGGGAAATGATTGTGCGCGTTGCTGTTGCTCATGTTGCTGCCGTATAGCAGGAGCGAATGATCCAATAGGCTGCCGTCGCCGTCCTGCGTCGTCTTCAGCTTGTCCAGGAAACGCGCGAACAGCGTCAAATGATAGGTCTGGATCTTCACCAGCTTCTCGATCTTTTCGGGCTTGTTCTGATGGTGCGAGGTGGCGTGATGGCCGTCCGGCACGCCGATCTGCGGATAGGTGCGGTTGCTGACTTCGCGAGCCACCATGAACGTGGCCACGCGCGTTACGTTGGCGCGGTAGGCCAGCACCAGCAGATCGTACATCAGGTTGATGTGCTGCTCGAAATTGAAGGGAATGCCCGCCGGAGATTCCGGAAGATCCGTGTTGCCCTGCTCGTCGCCGCCCTTCTGAATCCGGCGCTCGATCTCGCGCACGTCGTCCAGGTAGTCGCTGAGCGTGGATCGGTCCTGCGGCCCCAGGCTGCGCTGCAGATCGGAGGCCTGCTGCGTGATCGCGTCTAAAATCGAGCGTTCTTCTTGCGTGTGCTGCGTCCGGTCCGCGACGCTTCCGCCCTGCCCGAACATGCGCTCGAAGACTTTGCGCGGGTTGATCTCCATGGGCTGCGGCGTGGTCGGCGTGCGCCAGGAGAGCGTGTTCATGTAGATGCAGCCGTAATCGCGGTCGCAGGCCCCGATCAAGCCGGAATGGTCTTCGGTGGCCAGTTCGAGCGAGGGCAGCATGGTGTCCTGGCCCATGTGCGCCGCGGCAATCTGGTCCGCGGTCACGCCGGCAAAGGCGTCGACTCCCTGGGTCGGCTTCGGCCGCACGCCGCTGAGCCAGGTGGTGGGGCTGAGCGAATGCACCGCGGTCGAATCCGCGGCGCGATGGCCCAGGCCGCTGACCACGTTGACGTAGTCTTGGTACGGCTCCAGAGGCTTCAGAATCGGCGTGAACTCGAACCCCTTTCCTTCGGTGGCCGGAGTCCATTTGTCCATGATGGCGCCGTGCGGAATGTAGACGAAACCCAGGCGCGGCGGCGCTTTCGCGGCGGTCTTCTTGAGCAGCGTCTGCGCCGGTACCATCGAGTCCAGAAGCGGCAAAGCGAGCGTAACGCCCACCCCCCTCAAAAAGGTCCTGCGGGGCAGATGTTTCTTGGAGATGAACATGGCTGAACGCACTATATCATAAGGATTTACGGGTGTGAAGGCGCACCTGGCGCCGCTACGGTGAGCGATGCTGCTACCCTGATCGCATGCACGAGATTGCGGAAACCGAAGTCCAAATCAAGACTCCTGACGGAACCTGCGATGCGGCGTTTATTCGCCCCAAAACCGGCGCCCATCCCGGCGTTCTGTTCTGGCCGGACGCCTTCGGTCTGCGTCCCGCCATGCGAGCCATGGCCAAGCGCCTGGCAGCCGACGGCTACTCCGTCCTGGTGCCGAATCCTTTCTATCGAGTCTCGAAGGCCACCGGGGCCAGCGGCTCCGAATTCGATTTCGGCAATCCCGAGCATCGCGCGAAGCTACAGCCGCTGATGGGATCGGTGACCGCGCCGGGCCACGCGGAAAAGGACGCCATCGCTTACATCCACTTTCTCGATGCCCAGCAGGAAGTCGACAAATCGAGAAAGATCGGCACGCAGGGCTACTGCATGGGCGGTGGGTTGGCCGTACGCACGGCCGCCGCGGTACCGGATCGCGTAGGCGCGGCGGCATCGTTCCATGGCGGAGGCCTGGTGACCGACAAGCCGGAGAGTCCGCATCTTCTCGCCCCGAAGATCAAGGCCCGGATGTATTTCGGCATTGCCTCGAATGACGACGCCAAACAACCGGAGGCCAAGGATGTTCTCAAAGCCGCCTTCGCGGGCCACGGGGATGAGGTCGAGGTCTACGCCGGGCTGCACGGCTGGTGCGTGCCCGACATGCCGGCGCACAACGGTCCGATTTATAAGGAAGATGACGCCGAACGCGCCTGGGCCAAGCTGCTCGCGCTGTACAAAACGGCATTGTAGTAAACTGGAGTCGTCCACGCCGCCACAGTCTTTCCACGCCGAACTAGATCGTCCAGTCGTTGGAGGATTTCACACATGCGCATTCTGGGTATAGCGATCAGCTCGCTGATCCTGCTGCAGTACGCGCCCGGCCAAAGCATCCTGGGCTCGAACGGCACCATCACGGGCCGGATTACCGATCCGATCAACTCTGTGGTCGAGGGCGCGACCATCCAGGCCAAAAGCGCCTCCGGCATGACCTATAAGGCGACCAGCGACAAGGACGGCAAGTACACGCTGACGGGGTTGCCCGCGGGAGCATTCGATATTCAGGTGACCGCAACGTCGCTAACGCGGTTTGAGCAGAAGGGCGTCACGGTCAAGGTGGGCTCGCCGGTGAAGCTGGACGTTCGCATGGACTTCAACACGCAGCTCGGAACGCTGGGTGAGGATCGCACGACCGCGGCAGCCGACGCCAAGCGTCATCATCCGCCCACCGGACCCACGCCGCGCACTTTCGACGGTCACCCTGATTTGTCGGGCGTGTATTGGTCGCCGCGCACGGTGGATCCCGGTAAAGTCGAGGTGCAGCCGTGGGCGCAGAAGATTACCGATGCGCGGCTGGCCAACAGCCGCAAGGATACGCCGCAGGCGCGCTGCCTGCCTAACGCGGTGCTGCGCTTCGGTCCTCTGTTCGAGTTCGTGCAGAGCAAGAATTTTCTGGTCATGATCGCGGACGACGATTCTCCCGGCTTCCACCAGATTTACTTGGACGGACGCCCGCATCCGGAGGACCCCTTCGCCTGGTATGGGCACAATACCGGCAAGTGGGAAGGCGACACTCTGGTGGTGGATCGCGTCGGGTTCAATGATACGGTTTGGCTGGATCAGGAACTGCATCCGCACACCGACAAGCTGCATGTGATCGAGAAGTACACCCGTCCGGACCTGGGGCATTTGGAGATCGTAACCACGGTGGACGATCCCGGCGCTCTGTTGCATCCGTTCACAACCAAGCGCGTGGCGGAACTGGCTCCGGACCAGGAGATTAAGGAGTTCATCTGTCCGGAGAACAATCAGGATCCGGAGCATTTTCGTTGACACCTGCCGGCCCTGTGCATAACTTGCATGGGTCTGGCCCCGCACTTTGCACTCCCCGCTGGAGTGTAATCCAAGGCTTTTGCGCCAATTGACGCAGAGTCCGGCCTGGCAGCCCGGACGCTGGCAAGCCTCAATCATTTTCATTTTCAATTCATTGCGCAATCTTTCCCCTTTGGTTCGGAGATTGCGATAAGACAACTTGGAGGTTGCGAGTGAGGACGTTGATGCGAGTGGGTGGCGCGCTGGGACTGGCGGCCGCTATGGGCTACTTCTTAGCGCCTGGGCTGGGGAAGCCTGGGCAGAGGGAGCGAGGGAGCGGCCGGGCTGCTGTTTATGACACAGCGACGGAAACCTCGGTCAGTGGAACCCTCGCGCAACCTCCTGCACGCGGGCGCATGGGATTGCACTTAAGCGTCGAGGAAAGCGGCGGCGAAAGACTGGACGTGCGTCTGGCGCCGCAGGGGTTTCTCGCGTCCCAGGGCGTTTCGCTCGCGCAGGGCGATGAGCTGGAAGTCACCGGATCGAAGGTGACGGTACAAGGCGCGCCGGTATTGATCGCGCGCGAGGTGACCACGCAAGGCAAGACCATCGCGCTGCGCGATCGCGCCGGCAAGCCTTTGTGGCCGTAGCGGGAATTACTGCCGCCGGCGAAAGTCGAACAACACCACTCCCGCAGCCACGCTGGCGTTGAGCGACGCCACTCCGCCTTCCGGCATGGGAATTCGCACCAGGAAGTCGCAGCGCTTGGCAGTGTGCTCATGCAGGCCGTGCCCCTCGGCGCCGATCACGAACGCCGTGGGCGACGCGTAGTCGGCGGAATCGTAGGCCAGTTCCCCGCGCTCATCCAAACCGTAGATCCAGTAGCCGAGATCCTTCAACTCCTCCAGAGCCTTGTTGATGTTGGCGACGCGGACCACCGGCAGATACGCCAGGGCTCCTGCGGCGGCTCGGGCGACCGTGTCGGTCAGGCCGGCGGCGCGCCGTTCGGGAATCACCACTGCCGCGGCCCCGGCGGCATGCGCGGTGCGAATGATCGCGCCCAGATTGTGCGGATCCTCGATGCCATCCAGCAGGACGATCAGGCCGCGCGTCGCCGCCGCCTGCTCGAGCGTAGACGTGCGTGAGGCTGCTCCGAACGCCAGCACGCCCTGATGGTTCGCGGCTGCTGCGGCGCGGTCCAGTTGCGCGCGAGGCTCGAAGCGCACCGGGATGCCGCGCTCCCGGCATAGATCGATGATCTCCTGCAGACGCGGACCGGCTGCGCCCTTCACGATCATCACCCGGTCCAGCGGCAGACCGGCCTTGAGCGCTTCTTTTACGGGATGGATTCCTGCCAGCAGGGACATTAGAATAAGGGTACCCTCATGAGCACTCCTGAGAACGCCCCCGACTTGAGCGCGGTGGCCGCAACGACTGAAATCCCCGACAAGCTTTACTTCCGCATCGGGGATGTCGCGCGCCTGGCTGGAATCAAGCCCTACGTGCTGCGTTTCTGGGAGACCGAATTCTCCGCGCTGGGTCCGAAGAAATCCGGCACCGGCCATCGCCTGTACCGGCGCAAGGACGTGGAGATGGTGCTGGAGATCAAGCGGCTGCTGTACGAACAAAGGTTCACCATCGAGGGCGCGCGCAAGTTTCTGGAGACGCGCGCCAAGACCGGGGCTGCTTCAGCCGCCGCGAAGCCTTCCAAGCGCCGCGGGTCAAAAGCGGCGGCATCGGCGAGCGCCGCGCGAGCAGCGTCGACCATCCCAGCCGGAACATCGGGCGACGTTCAAGCGCAGTTGTTCGGTGATCCCTCCTCTGGCACTCTGGAACTGGTTCGCCAGGAACTGCGCGAGATCCTGACTTTGCTGCGATAAAAACACCGCTTGCTGGCGCGCGCGGCTCTGTCTGAGTCGCGACCGGAGGGAGCGGTTTTTGCCACGGGCTGCTGCCTCATACCTTCCCTGCCGCGGCCGATAAGCGCTGCAGAGAAGTGTGCGCATGATCCGCGTGACCCGCATCAATCACGTCCCTTTAGTGCTGAACTCGGATTTAATCGAGCACGTCGAGACGACTCCGGACACAGTGATCAGTTTGACGACCGGCCACAAATTCGTGGTGCTGGAATCGGCCGATGAGGTGGTGAGGAGAGTCATCGCGTTCCGCCGGGAGGTCAATTTGCAAGTCCCGGAGCGCGAGAGCTAAGCGACCGCGTGGCGCAGGAACCCAAGACAAATCCCGAGAAGCCGGGGGCGGAGAAGACGGCGCCGGAGACGAATTCAGCAAAATCTCTCCGCCCGGATCTGATCAGCGTCGGCGGGCTGGCCCTGGCGTTCGCCGGCATCCTCGGCGGTCTGCTGATGGAAGGCGGCCGGATCAAGGACATCGCCCAGATCACCGCCGCCCTGATCGTGCTGGGAGGAACGACGGGCGCGGTCATGATTTCGACTCCGCTGCACATTCTCAAAGGCGCCCTGCGGCGCGTCAAGGGCGTGTTTCTGGACACGACGCCGGACCTGACTCAGATCACCGAAGAAGTGATTGGCTACGCCACCAAGGCTCGCAAGAACGGCCTGGTGTCGCTCGAACAGGAGGCTGAGGGGATTGCCGATCCCTTTCTGAGGAAGGCTTTGAACCTGGGCGTCGACGGCACCGATCTGCAGGAGATCCGCAAGATGCTGGAGCTGCAGATCGACATCGAGGAGCAGACCGCGGATGCCGAGGCCAAGGTGTTTGAGTCGGCCGGCGGCTACGCGCCCACCATCGGCATCATCGGGGCGGTGCTGGGCCTGATTCAAGTTATGAAGAACCTGGCGAACATCGACGAGGTAGGGCACGGAATCGCGGTGGCGTTCGTGGCCACCGTGTACGGCGTCGCCTCGGCCAACCTGTTGTTTCTGCCCATGGCCTCGAAGATCAAGGCCCGCCACAAAGCCGAATCGCAGCGGCAGGAGCTAATCCTCGAAGGGGTTTCCGGTATCGTGGAGGGTCTGAATCCGAAGCTGATCCGCGAGAAGCTGCGCGCTTTTACCGGCGCCGGCGATGGGCGCGGGCCCGTCGGGGAATCCGCCAAACCAGCCAAATCCGCAGCCGAGGGAGCGCCGCATGAAGAGCCCGCGAAAGTGGAGGCATAGAGAAATGGCGCGCAAAAAAAAGGTTCCAGAACACGAGAACCACGAACGCTGGCTGATTTCTTACGCCGATTTCATCACCCTGCTGTTCGCCTTTTTCGTGGTCATGTTCGCCACTTCGCAAACCGATAAGGGGAAGGCGCAGCAGGTGTCGGATTCGGTGAAGAAGGCGCTGGACGGAGAAAAGGTATCGCAGATGATCGCGGCGATCCTGGGCGGCTCGAGCGCTGACAAAGGGCAGGGCAACGCCATGATCCGAGGTCCCGGCGGCGCAAACAAACTGATCCCGGAGAAGCCTCCGGAAAAACCCGACGAAAGAAAGCTCGCGGAGCTGGTGCCCTCTTTGAAGGTGCTGACCGAGGAGCTGAAGAAGGAGATTGAAAGCGGACGGATTGAGATCAACATGCAGCCGCGCGGGCTGGTGGTGAGTTTCACGCAGGCTGCGCTGTTCCCTTCCGGAACCGACGCCATTTCCCCGGACGCTTACGACGGCCTCGAAAAAGTGGCGGCGGCGATCAACAAGCTTCCCAACCCGGTGCGCCTGGAGGGCCACACCGATTCGGTTCCCATTCGCACGCCGCGCTTTCACAGCAACTGGGAGCTATCTGCGGCGCGCAGCATCGCACTGATGGAGCTGCTGACCGACAGGTTCGGCGTTCCGCAGGACCGCCTGTCCATCGCCGGCTACGCCGACACCGCGCCGATCGCCTCCAACGATACGGAAGCAGGCCGCGCCCGCAACCGCCGCGTCGACATCGTGGTGCTGAACGAGCAGGGAATGGTCGGGGAACCGGTGAAGGCCGGGGCGGGGAAGTGAATTTAATCCGCTCTCACGAGAGGGATCTCCGACCACTTCACATTTTCATCGTTTCTTTCCCACGCGTCGAGGCTAGCAGACGCTGGGGTGGTGTAGCAGTCAGGGAATTTCGACATTACTGAAGCTGCCCGGCGTTACTGCGTCAAGTGCAGCGATCACGAGTTGGGCGTGCGCCCGCATCTCCGGCCATTGCTGCCTGGACAAGACAACGACCGCTATCGTCCGGTTGGCTAGGTTCTGCTGGTAACTCATGTTCAGCGAGAGCGGTCACCACGGCCGCTGCCTTGCGCTTTTCCCTCATGCCGCCCGCCTCATGTTTTGATTGTATGCTGGTGGGCATGATCAAACGGACCCTGCCGCTTCTGTTGCTCATCCCCGCTCTATTCGGGCAGGTGGATCTTTCGGGCACTTGGGCGGACCGCATCACCGAGGATAATTACGAGCGCAGCGGCGGCCCTCCGCTGGGCGATTATCAGGGCATTCCGTTAAATGACGCCGGACGGATGAAGGCTGACAGTCACGACCACTCCGAATGGAGCCTGCCCGAGTTTCAATGCCGCCCGCACCCCGGCCCGTATCAGTGGCGCGCCCTGGGCGCGGTGCGGATCTCCCAGGAAGTCGACCCGGTTTCGCGCGAAGTCGCCGTGTATCACTTCGAGTACCTGCGGTCGCTGGAACGGCCGATTTACATGGACGGCCGCCCGCATCCGCCGGAGTACGCTCCGCATTCCTGGTCCGGATTCTCCACCGGCAAGTGGCAAGGCAACATGCTGGTGATCACCACCACGCATCTCAAGGGCGCGTATCTGCGCCGGAACGGGGCCTCCTTCAGCGACAACGCCACTATGATGGAGTACCTGACGCGCCACGGCGATTACCTGCTGATCACCATGATCGTCACCGATCCGGTGTGGCTGGAGGAGCCGTTCATCCAGACCACGCACTATGAGCTGGATCCCCACACGCAATTGACTTTGTATCCGTGCACCGTCAGCGAGGAAAACATTTCGACCGCGGTGCCGCATTTCCTGCCCGGGCAGAATCCCAATCTGGGCGCGGACGATATTCCGCCGCAAGCTGCCCGCGGGGGCGCGGAGTCGATTTATCCGGAATATCGCAAGAAGCTGAAGGACCCGACGGTGAACGTAGCGAAGACGGAGCCGATTTCGAGGACTCCTCCGCCCGCGCCCAAATCCGCTCCGGACGGGCAGATTCACGTCCTTCCCGTGCAGGGCAACGTGTACATGCTGGTGGGGGCGGGCGCCAACATCACGGCCTCGATCGGCAAGGACGGCATTTTATTGGTCGACGCCGGCCGCGAGGACATGACCACGAAGGTGAAGCAGACCATCCTGCAATTGGCCACGCAGATCACTTCTTCTCCGGAGCCCAACCGTTGCCTCGGCCTGCATTGCGCGCAGACGCCGGGAGGGTGGACCAGTCCGTCGCTGAATGCGATGATCAGCTCGCCCGCGCCGCCCAAGCCGGTGCGATTCATCTTCAACACCAGCATCGACTCGGATCATACCGGCGGCAACGCCAAGCTGGGCGAGCTGCCCGCGGATTCGAAAATTGTCGGCGTCACGTTTCCGCCTGTCGGCGTATCGCCGGAAGCGGAGATCGTCGCGTACGAAACCGTGCTCCAGCGCATGAGCGAAGGGCCGGGCGGCAAGCCCTCTGTCCCCTCTGCCGCATGGCCCACCGAGACCTATCACGTCAATACCTACAAACTCAGCCAGTTCTTTAATGGCGAGGGGGTGGAGGCGTTCCACATTCCCAACGCCCACACCGACGGCGACAGCATCGTCTACTTCCGCTACTCCGACGTGATCAGCGCGGGCGACATCCTGCGTACCGACAGTTATCCGGTCATTGAGGTGGACAAAGGCGGAAGCATCAACGGCGTACTGGACGGCCTGAACCGCATTCTGGATATCGCCATTCCGGAGTTCCGCTCGCAAGGCGGCACCATGATCATTCCCGGCCACGGGCGCCTGTGCGATACCGGTGACCTCGCCAATTACCGCAACATGGTGGCCATCATGCGCGACCGGATTCAGGACCTGATCAAGAAGGGCATGACGCTGGAGCAGGTGAAGGCCGCCAAGCCCACGTTCGATTACGACGGCCTGTACGGATCCACGACCGGCGAATGGACCACCGACATGTTCATTGAGGCGGCGTACAAGAGTCTGAAAAAGTAGATACAATACCGTAGGCTGGGGTTAGGACAAATGAAGCAAAAACTGGCGGTCTTTCTGGTTGGTGCGGGGGCGTTCCTTGCCGCCACGCAACTATACGCTCACCACTCTCTCTCGGCGACCTATTACGCCGACAAAGAAGTGAAACTGGACGGCAAGATCGAGCAGATTTTGCTGCGCAATCCGCATTCGTTTCTGCAGGTGGACGCTCCGGATGAAGCCGGCATGATGCAGCGCTGGTCGCTGGAATGGCGCGCGTCGGGACAGCTCGGCCAGCAGGGCATCAAGCGCGACACGCTGGTGGTGGGCGACGAAGTGGTGGTCACCATGAATCCTTCGCGCACGCCCGGCGATCACCGAGGCGCGCTGAAGACACTGCACCGCAAGTCGGACGGATTCGGGTGGGGCACCAAACCCGGTGAGACGATCGATTAAGGCGCCTCTGGCGCTTTTGGTTGCCGTCGGGCGGCTTCCGCCGCTTTTGCTTGCCGTCGGGTGTCTGCTTGTGCCGGCATTCGCTCAACCTCCTGCCGGAGGCAGGGGCCGCGGGGGCGGACGAGGCGCGGCGCAGAATCCGAAGGCCTCCGCATCGATCGACATGACCGGCTACTGGGTCTCGGTGGTGACCGAGGATTGGCGCTACCGCATGGTGACGCCGCCCAAGGGGCAGTATCTGGGCATCCCGCTGACCGGGGAAGGCCGCCGGACTGCAGACGCCTGGGATCCCGCCAAGGATGAAGCCGCCGGTCTGCAATGCAAGGGGTACGGCGCGGGGGCCATCATGCGCGTGCCCGGCCGCTTCCATATCACCTGGCCCAGCGACAACACTTTACAAATCGAAGCCGACAGCGGCACCCAGACGCGGCAGTTCCACTTCGGCGGAACAGCGCCGGCGAATTTAGAGGCGTCCTGGCAAGGATACTCGACGGCCGAGTGGGAGAGCGCGACTACCGCGCGGGGCGAGCCGCGCACAGGCGACCTGAAAGTCGTGACTACGCACCTGCTCCCCGGCTACGTGCGCAAGAACGGCGTGCCTTACGGCGCCAACGCCGTACTGACCGAATACTACGACCGCATCAAGGGCCCTAACGGCGACGATTGGCTGGTGGTGACTACCGAGGTGAAAGATCCGCAATATTTCACCATGCCCTTCGTCACCACGACGCACTTCAAGAAGGAGCCGGATGCGACCGGCTGGGACCCTCAGCCGTGTTCGGCAAAGTAGCGTTTCAGCAAGATAGCCCTCGCGATCACCGGACCATCCACGAATTCCCCCGCGACTGCGTCTAGTCAAGCAGAGGAGTCTGGCCATGCGTGTGCCGTTCCTGCTGTGCCCCGTGTTGGTCTGCGCGGTTCTTGTTTGTGAGGTGCTGGGACAGGAGTTTGAAGCGGCGTCGGTGAGGCTTTCCGGCGAGCGAAGCGTCCGTGGATCAAGCGGCGGACCGGGCTCGCGCGACCCGGAGCGATACGTCTACAACAAGGCCTTTCTCCGCGACCTGCTGTTCACGGCGTACGGATTGACCGATTATCGCGAGCAAATCGCCGGACCTGGCTGGATCGACACCGAAGCCTATGATGTCGTGGCCACGTTGCCGGTGGGGGCGACGAAGGAGCAGTTTCGCCAGATGCTGCAGAATCTGCTGGTAGAGCGTTTCCAACTTGTGGTTCATCACGAAACCGTCGTGCTGCCTGTGTTCGACTTGGTCGTCGCCAAGGGCGGGCCTAAATTGAAGGAATCGGCGAAGGAGTCAGTCCCGGCACAGGCTGGCGTGGAGGCAGCGCCTCCGTCGACGGGCCCTGGCGAAGACTTTCCGAAGATGCCACCGGGAACTCCGGGCCTGGCCGCGAACTACTCGGTTGGTCCCAATGGCCAACAGCAGATCCGCATGAGGGCGCAGCAACAGACCATGGCTGCTTTTGCCGGGATGCTCGGCTTGCCTTCGAACGCGGGCCGAATCGTTTTTGATAAAACCGGACTCACGGGCAGGTACGATTTCACGTTCTTTTTCGAGATTCCTCCATCCAGGGCCGGTGCTGAGGCGGAGCCCACGCTGAGCGTGTTCGACGCCCTGGAGCAGCAGCTCGGACTGAAGCTGGTGGACGCCAAACAATCCTTCGACAAGATTGTGATCGATCATGCGGAGCGTGTGCCGGCGGAAAATTGACGTGGAGCGGCGTGTCCGCTCGGCCCAAAGGGCACCCCGGTCGCGGCTCTGTTTTGCAGCATGCGACTCAAGCGCCACATCTGAGCCGCGACCGAAGGAAGCGGGCTTTCGTTCGCGCCGGGCCGGATTTTACCCCCCAAGGTCTCACAAACGCGAAAAAGTTCTGATATAGTGCTCTGTGGTGTTCTTCCAAGGAGAATCGCAGTGAGAACTCGTCTCGCCAATTCCGTATTGATCTCAATCGCCGCCGGCGCATCGTTCGTGGTGGCGATTTCAATGTGGGCGCAAGCGCCCACCCCTGAGCAGGCAGCAGTCGCGCCGGCCGGAGGAAGTCAGAATGCTGATACAGCGAAGGCTAAGGGCGGAGGGCGCGGCCGCGGCCGGGGTCCGCAAACGCCCGCCGGGCCGACTCCGCGTCAGGCCGACGGCAAGCCCGACCTGGTGGGCATGTGGAGCAGCCCCGGTCCGGTCGGCGACATCATGCAGGGCATGCCCGACGTCTCCTGCGATACGCCTGGCGCAGTGAAGCAGGCCGCCGGTCGCGGAGGCCGCGGCGGCGCAGCACCGGCAGCGCCCAGATGCAAGGAGCCGATCCCCTACACCGCCGAAGGCAAGCGAGTGAAGGCCGCGCAGCTATCGAAGAACGATCCGGAGGCCAATTGCCTTCCCACCGGCGTTCCGCGCATGGCGCCCTACCCGTGGCGCATCGTGCAGGATCCGACCCATATCTTCTTCCTGTTCGAAGGCAACATCCACAGCTACCGGCAGATCTTCATGGACGGCCGCAAGCACCCCGCCGATCCTGATCCCACCTGGTACGGCCATTCGATCGGCCACTGGGAGGGCGACACGCTGGTGGTGGATACCGTCGGCTACAACGACAAGTTCTGGTTCGATTTCGCCGGCAATCCGCACAGCGAACAGCTTCACACCATCGAGCGTTACACGCGCACCGATTCCCGCACCCTCAAGATCGAGACCGACATCATCGATCCGGTGATGTACAGCAAGCCGTTCACGATCACCTTCAATTCCAACGCGCAGCAAGGTGAGATCACCGAATATATCTGCCAGGAGAACCAGCAGGACGCGCAGCACCTGCAGGGCGCAGCCGGGTTGAATTAAGAAGGCGCAGCCGGATTGAATTAAGAGGGAGCTGCAGGGTTGAATTAAGCCGGGCGTTAATCGATTGCCAGCAACTCGACTTCGAAGACCAGCGTGGCGCCGCCGGGGATCGTCGGCGGCTGCCCGTTGTCGCCGTAGGCGATGGAAGACGGGCAAACTAGCGTGGCTTTGCCGCCGACCTTCATCTTCTGCACGCCCTCAGTCCAGCACGCGATCACTCCGTTGAGCGGGAAGTCTAAGGGCTGATTGCGCTTGTAGGAGCTGTCGAACTCCGTGCCGTTGGTCAGCGTGCCGCGGTAGTTGACTTTGACTTTGTCGGTGGCTTTGGGCGAGGGGCCGGTGCCCGCGCGGTCTTCTTTGTAGATCAGACCCGAGGCTGTTTTCAGCGCGCCCGGCTGTGCGGCGGCCTTCTCCAGATAGGCGGCGGATGCGGCCTTCATGCGAGTCTGATAGAGCTGTTGAATCTTGGGCCCCTCCGTCGCCAGATTGACAGCGGGTTTCCCGGCCGCTCCGTCCGAGAGCGCCTTCTTCAGCAGTTCCAATTCCGCCGGCGACAAGCCGAAGGGCGCGATGCTCTGCTGGATCGACAGCCCCAGCGCGTAGATGGTCTTTTGCTCGTCGGTCATGCCCGCGCCATCCATTACAGTGGGAGAGCCGGGAGCCGCGGAACTGGTCGCGGCCGGTACTTGCGCCAGCAACGCGGCCGGCAGGAAAAAGATGGCGAGTTTGCGCATGCCTCCAGGCTACCATTCCGCCCAGACGAGGTCTCTCCTCCTTTGGCACAACGAATGCTAGATTAAATCGACGTATGGAGCTCGTGGCCAGCCCTAACACGTTCGCCATCAGTGCAGTATGCCTGTTGGCGGTGAGTCTTTCTGTCCCGGCCGATGCGCAAAATCCGGCAGATTTACCAGCCCAAATCGGTCCGACGATGAAGGCCAATCCGTTCACCAAACATCAAAAGTTCGAGTACCGGTTCCTGCAGACCGTGGGACTGCACGGATATTTGGGGGCGGCAGCGGGGGCGGCCATCGGCCAGGCTCGCAACGTTCCGCATGAGTGGGCGCAGGGAGCAGAGGGCTACGCTACGCGGTATTTTTCCGATTTCGGCACCAATGTGATCCGGCAGTCGATCGAACTGGGCCTGGAGACTGGGCTGCACGAGGACCCGCGCTACTTTCCCAGCGAGGAGAAGGACTTCAAGCACCGGCTCAAGAACGTGATCCTGCAAACGGTGGTGACGCGAACCGATTCAGGACGCGCGACCTTCGCGTGGGCTCGCATGGGCAGCGCCTTCGCTGCCGGAGCCATCACCGACGCCTGGCAGCCGCCCAGCACCGATACGCCTGGCCGCGCCGTGAGCCGCGGCCTGATCATGCTGGGCGGGGATTTGAGCTACAACTTCCTGCAGGAATTCATTCCCTTTTTCCGCCCGCGCGTGTTCCAGCATTAACGCGCTTGCGGAGCTTCCATGCCCTTGGCTTTGAGCACCGCTCCAACCTCGGGTCCGCTTAAGGATTTGATCACGGCCAGCGCAGCGGCGGAGTTTCCTGCCTTGGCGCTCAGGGCCGCGGCGAAGCTGACGTAGGTCTGAAACTCGGCAGGAATCGGCCCAGCCAGCTCGACGCCCGGCGCCGGGAGGATCTCGCTGACCAGCGTCAGCACCAGCTCGGCGTCTCCGCTGGCGACTCTGGCGGTGGAGCGCGTCGAGCCTTGTTCGAGAAGCGTCTTGCGTTTCATAGCGTCGGCGATGCCCAGCTTCTCGAAAGTGCGTTCGAGCGTCGCGCGGCTGGCGCCGTCCTGCGCGTAGGTGATGGCCTTGGCCTTAAGCAGCGTATTCTTGAAGGCTCCCGCGGTGCCGATATCGGGCTTCGGTGCGCCTTTGCGGTATCCGACGCCGATGCCGGATCGCCCCAGCTCAATTCTGGCGGACGGCGAGAGCTTTCCCGCTTTGGTCAGCGCGTCGATCAACTCGCTGGTCAGGATCGCGATGTCGAAAGCCTCGCCGTCCTCAATCCGCTGCGCCGTCGCGGCGGAAGTGGCGTATTCGATGCGCAAGGGCTGAGCAGCCGCACGCTCGCACTGCGGACGCAGGTCCTCGATCGCCGCCTTCACGCCGTTCGAGGCAACCACGCGGACTTGCGCGGCCAGGGGAAGGGCCGCCGCCAACATTGCCAGGGCGACTTTGAGCCGGCACAGGGCCGGCGAGCTCGATAGAAGTCTCACGGCAAACATACTATCATCGCTTCTAGCACCTATGCGCTTGTTCTGCCTGACCGTTTTCGCCGCGCACGCCGCGCTCGCGCAACCTCCCAACATGCAGGCCATCGCGCAGGCGCTCGGCGTCGGCTGCGACTATTGTCACGCCTCCGAGCGCGGAGCTCCGGAACCGAAGAAGGACATTGCCCGCGCGATGATGGCCATGACGCGCGACATCAATACCCGGATTCAGACCGCAACCGGACTTCCAGCTACTCAAGCGGTGGAGGTGCAATGCGTCACCTGCCACCGCGGCGTGCCGATACCGCGCCCGCTGCCGGACTTGCTGATCCAGACGGTGAGGGAAAAAGGCGCCGCGGCGGCTGTCGGCCAATACCGCGACCTGCGCAGCAAATTCTACGGGCGCCAGGCCTACGATTTCGGCGAAGAGACGCTCATCGGCGTGGCGCGATTCTTCAGTCAGAGCCGGCCCAGCGATTCCATCGCGCTGCTGCAGTTGAATCTGGAGTTCTACCCGCGCTCGGCTTCCACCTACGCCGAGATCGGCTTTGCGTACACGCGCAAGCTGGATGACGACTCGGCCATCGAGAATTTGAAAAAGGCGCTCGAGATCGAGCCGAACAACGGCGTCATCCGCGGTCAACTGGAACAATTGGAGTCGTATCAGCGCGCGCGCCAGCGCCGGCAGCAGCCCCAGTGAAGTTGATATTCGACCAGTTCGAAATGATTCACACCTGCAATCATCCCCTGTGGCGAGGCTCCATTCCGCACCGTCTCATCGAGACCGGAGGCTTGAGCCTGGAGGATCTCGATGCCGAGATCGGGCGTGGCGAAGCTCTGGAGCGCCTGCGCGAACGCATCCCCGAAGTGCTCAGCCTGCTACAGATGGAATACTTGAACGCGCTGCGGCGCGACCGGACGCAACTGGTCGCCCGCGGCAAGCTGTAGCCGCGCGCGGCAAAAACCGCTCCTTGCAGTTGCGGCTCGGTAACACATCGCAGCTACCGAGCCGCGCGCAGCAAGCGGTGTTTTTTGCGGATTAATTGTTGGGCAGCCGGTAGGCCCGGTATTCCGCGCCGTAGCTCCCGCTGCCGATCGCCACTACGATGTACTGCTTCCCGTTCAGCAGGTACGTCATCGGCGAGCCGGTCTGCGGAGCGGGCATGGCAATCGCTCCGGCGTCCTTGCCCGTGGCCTTGTCGTAAGCGCGCAGATAGGCGCCCTGCTCGCCGTTGGGCATGGTGATGGTCCCTTTTTCGCCGACCACCACCAGCGTCTTGGTCACCACCTGCCCGGCGGTTCCGGGCCGGCCCGTGCGCGGAATGTCGAGACCCTTCAAGTCCGGATGATTCCGGATGTTGTCCGGTGTTTCCCCATGCGCCACCTGCCACTGCATATTGCCGGTGTTGAGGTTGATGGCGCTGATCTGCCCGTAGGGAGGCTTGATCAGCGGCAAGCCGCGGACGGTCAACCCGCCTCTGCCACCGGCCGGCGCTGGCCCTCTTCCACCCGCTGCCGGACCGCTTCCACCCGCAGCCGTTCCGCCCGCAGCCGCAGCAGTTCCCGCGGCGACTTGCGGCTCATCCGCATTTTGGGCTGCCGTCGCCGGAGTAGGCACGATGTTCGCGCCGGCTGGAGCTGCTCCGCCACGCCCTGCTCCGCCCCGCCCGCCGCGGCCTCCCGGAGGCTGCGCGGTTCCCGACATGTAAGCCACATCGGTGCGATCCGGGTTGCCGGGGATCAGGCCGATCTGCGTCACCGCAGCCTGCGAGGAAACATAGACGATGTGCGTTTCCGGATCATACGATCCGCCCGGCCAATTTGACCCTCCGCCGGCTGTGGCCAGCGTCAGAGTCGCCAGAGGGCCTTCGGGCTTGCTCAGCGCGCCGGGCGTGAACATCGGCCCGATGCGGTAGCGTGAGACGATCTGCTCGGCCTCGGCGCGCATGGCCGGAGTAAAGTTGATCAATTCATCGATGGTGATGGACTGCCGGTCGTAGGAGGGCGGCTTGGTGGGGAACGGCTGCGTCGGCGAATACCATTCGCCCGGAACGTCGCCTTTGGGCACGGGACGCTCCTCCCACGGCCAGATCGGCTCACCGGTCTCGCGGTTCAGCACGTACAGGAACGCCTGCTTGGTCGGCTGCGCGACCGCCTTCACCATGCGTCCGTTCACCACGATGTCGGCCAGAATCGGAGGGCACGGATTGTCCATGTCCCAGATGCCGTGATGGACATACTGCCGATACCACTTCATCTGCCCGGTCTTCAGATCCAGAGCCACCATGCTCTCGCCGAACAGATTGTTTCCGGGACGATGGCCGCCGTAATAATCGCCGGTGGGCAGCTCAATCCCGAGATAAACCGTGTTGAGATCCTCATCAATGGCGGCCTGGCCCCAGGAGCCGGTGTTGCCGGTGTAGGACCAGGAATCGTTCAGCCACGTGTCAAACCCCGGCTCGCCCGGCTTGGGGATGGTGTGGAAGGTCCATAGCCGCTTGCCGCTGCGGGCATCGAACGCGCGAACATAACCCTTCACATTTGTTTTGCTGGTGGGGACGCCGCCGGGCTTGTGCGCGGCTCCTATCACGATCACATCCTTGGCAATTAGCGGCGTGGCGTGCAGCCCGATCTCCGAGCTCATGGGATCGATGATCTGGTCGTCATCGTCTTTAAGATCGATGATTCCGTTGGAGCCGAAACTCGCGATCGGCTGTCCGTTTTTGGCGTTGAGCGCGATCATGCGATAGCCCGGCGTCACGTAAACGATGCGTTCTTCGCGCCCGTCGGTCCAATACGCCAAGCCGCGGCCGGAAAGCTTGCGCGGCGCGACGTCGCCCCGCTTGCCCTCATCTTCGCGGTAGATCCACAGCACTTCGCCGGTGGCGGCGTCCAGCGCGAACACGTCGCGGCGCGATCCGCCCGTGGCGTAGATCACGCCTTTCACCATCAGCGGCGTGCCTTCCAGGTTGTTCTCGGACGGAGGAGGCCCCAGGTTATCGGTCCGGAATTTCCAGGCGAGTTGCAGCTTGTCAAAGTTGCCGGAGTTGATCTGGTCCAGCGCGGAGTAGCGCGAGTTGCCCAGATCGCCGCCGTAGGTCGGCCACTCGCCGTTCTTGGCTCCGCTCTGCGCATGAACGGCCGTGGCCGCTCCCAGCGCCGCTCCTACGACCACTCCCAGGCGCCAACACAATCTTGTCCACATGGTTCCCCCTCACGGGCGTACACAGCCCGGTCTTGCGGACGCTTCGGGTCCGCGTCTACGGAACTCTATAACTTTGAGTACGCGGGCGCAAGGGGATCACAGGCCAAAAGGCAGCAACATGGGCACCCGCCGAGCGTAGGCCTCATAGGCTTCGGCGCCCAGTTGCTCGCGCAGAAATTGCTCTTCGACCCGAGCCTTGAAATACAGGCCGAGGATCACAATCGCAGCACCCAGCAGCGCCACGGCCGTTGCTCTCACCGCCGCACTGGCCACGATCGCCAACAGGATGCCGGTGTAGATCGGATGCCGCACGATTCCATACGGTCCCGTATCGACGATGCGGTGATCCGCCTTCAGCGTCACCGCACTCGACCACAGCTTTCCCAGATGAATCCGCGCCCACCACGCAAACCCGATGCCGAGCACCGTCAGCACCACCATCGCGTCCGCAGCCCACGGCGGCGGATGCCAGCGTAGGCCCGCGGGCGAGAAATCGAGCGGTTCACCGAAGAGAAGAAATGCGCCGATCACCAGAGGCACATAGTGGGCCCGGGAGCGTCCGCCGCTTGCCTGCCTTTCGGTGCGGCCGCTCCACCGCGCCGCCAGCATCCAGGAGATCAGCCAGCCGATCCAGATGCATTGAATGACGCGCCACGCCGACCAGTCCACGCTACTCGCTCTACTCGTGTTTCAGAAGGTCGCTGCGGTCGAGCCTTTCGCCGCGGAAAATGACCTCGGAGATGTGCTCGGTCGCCGAGATGTCCTGGAGCGGATTCCCGTCCACCAGCAGCAGATTGGCGTCGTAGCCTGCATGAATCAGGCCGATGCGTTGATCGGCATGGAGCAGGCGAGCGCCGTTGTACGTCGCGGCCTGAAGCGCCACCGCTGGCGGGATGCCAGCTTTGACCCAAAGTCGCAGCTCGTGATGAATGGTCGGACCGTGAGGCAGGAGCATGAAGCCGGCGCCCGTTGCAACCGTAAGCATCTCGCCTCGCCGGTACGCCTCCGCAGGGGTGCCGAATGAGATGAGGTCGCCCGCGGGCGAGGGCATGGAAATCATCTTACGCGTAAACTCAATTGCTTCCTTGGGCGTCACTTGTTCCACCAGCGGCTGATCGAGTAATGCAGCGTCGTGACCGGTCACGGCTTCGGCGGCCTCCTCTACGGACATACTGTTGTACTGGGGGCGGGAGCGAGCTTGATCCGTGAACAACTCCGCGCCCAGGACTTCGCCAGATTCGACAGAGGCACGCAATTTCCGCAGGTCCGTAGTCTCGCCGGCTTCCCGGACCGCCGTGACCCCGCAATAAAGATACGCGGCGAGCTCCCGTTCGAAATCCGGAGGCATTTGGCGCGGGGTTGCAAACCCAGGCGACTCCAGGAACACCCCCGTATCGATCAAGCCGGGCAGCAGAGTCTTGCCCGCTCCCTCGATCACCTCCGCCTGGATCCCCGGCGCCGAATCGGTGAAGACCTGTGCAATCTTCCCTTCTTTGATCAGCACCGAACCCTGCTCGATGACCGAGCCATCGCCCACAAAAATCCGTGCCCCGCGGATCAGCAGCGTGCGATTTCGGCTCAGATCCCGAGCCAGAATTTTGTTCTTCTCCAGGCTCGTTTTGGACTGCGCCTGCCACATTCCCATAGCCAGAAACGGAGCGAGCACCGCCATCACCCACAGCTTGGCTGAAGGCTTCATTTTTTCGTCCTTATCCCAGCGGAACAACTTCGCGCCCAGGAACGTGGCGACGATCGCAGTCGCCAGCAGCGCGCCGGCTTCGGGCAGATTGTCCCACAAGGTCTCCTGCCGCAGCAGAATGCCGGCCAGTCCGGTGGAGAAATGTGTGGACGGCAGGAATTGCGACCCGATCTGCAGCCACTGCGGCATGATCGAGAGCGGAATGGTGGCTCCGCCCAGCAGCAGCATGGGAGTGTAGAGAAGCTGCACCAGGACCTGCCCCTCCTGCATCGAATTCGACACCGCGGCAATGATTCCGCCGACCGCACGAAACGCCAGCACTCCGATGGCGATGAACAGCAGCAGCGAAACCGGATTCGCCGGAGCCGGCATGTTCCACATGACCCGCGCGACCACCAGCACCAGCGCCACCAGAGGAAGGTAGGTTGCCAGGCCCGCGACCAGAGTCCCCACCAGAATCGGACCGGCGTTGATGGGCGCGACCTTGAAGCGGCGCAGGACATTGCGTTCGCGGTCCGCAATCGCGCGCATCGCTCCCGCGAAGAACCCCGAGCCCAGCACTCCGATGGTCAGCACCATATTGACGATGGCGACCGCTCCGCCTTGCCCCGCGTGCGCGATCTGACCGAAGGCGAACAGAAATCCCAGCGGGAAAAGATAGCTGAAGAACAGCACGCTGCGGTCGCGCATGGTCAGCAGCAAGGTCATCCGGATCTGCGCCAGGTAAGCTCTCATGCGCTATTCCCTCAATCTTTTTCCGGTCAATTCGATGAACACGTCTTCAAGCGTGGGGCGCTTGAGATGAATATCTTCCAGCTCGACGCCGCACTGGTCGATCCATTTGATCAGGCCCGGCAAAGTGCGCGCCGGGCGCAGGGAGTGGACCGTCAGCAGTTTCCCCTCCTCTTCGAGCACGTAGTGTTGGGCGTCATCGAAGGCCGGCACCTCGGGAGGCAGCGGTTGAACGGTGCGGACTTCGATGCGCGATTGGCCCAGCGTCTGAGCTTGAATCTCGCGCGGTGTGCCAAGCGCGATCACCCGCCCTTGATCCACAATCGCCACGCGGTCGCACAAGCGCTCGGCTTCCTCAATGTAGTGGGTCGTGAGAAGAATGGTGCGCCGCGAAGATTTCAGTTCGCTGATCAACCCGTGGATTTCCAGGCGCACTTGCGGATCGAGCCCGGTGGTGGGTTCGTCCAGGAAAATCAGATCCGGCTCGTTCACCAGCGCCAGCGCCAGCGCTACGCGTTGTTTCTGCCCTCCGGAAAGTTTCCCGTAGGGGGCGTTGCGTTTCTCCGAGAGTTGCAGCCGGTCAATCAGCTTGTCACAGTCGGTGCGGCGCGAATAGAACGCCGCGAACCATTCGAGCGCTTCCCGAACCGTGACCTTGTCGGGGAGATTGGTGGCTTGGAGGCACACGCCGATCCGGTCCTTCAGCGCCCGCACGTCGACGCCGGGATCGAAGCCCAGCACCCGCGCGTCGCCGGCGGTGCGCGGGCGCAGACCCTCCAGGATTTCCACCGTCGTGGTCTTTCCTGCTCCGTTGGGACCGAGCAGTCCGAAGACTTCGCCGGGAGCCACTTCGAAGTCGATGCCTCGAACGGCTTCGAAATCCCCGTAGGACTTGCGCAAACCCCGCACTTCAATCGCGCTGGTCATTCTTTACCCTTGCTTGCTTATTCTATGGGCGCGCTGCGCCGAGGTGTGACGGAATCGGCCAACGGCGGAATTCGCAGGACCAGCAACGGAGTCGCCTCACGCGCTTCCCAGGCCGAGCACAA
The DNA here is from genome assembly GCA_963838455.1 of Bryobacterales bacterium. Taxonomy (GTDB): domain Bacteria; phylum Acidobacteriota; class Terriglobia; order Bryobacterales; family Bryobacteraceae; genus Palsa-187. The sequence goes on along the minus strand of CAWISY010000078.1, from coordinate 28,281 downwards.
AGCACCCGATGAGAATGATGCCGACGGCCAGCATCTTGGTCGACGTAATCGATTCGCCCAGGATGAGCTTGGACCATAGCAGGGTCCAGATGGAGCCTATCGAGACCATGGGATACAGCGCGCTCAAATCGCCCTTGCTGACGCCAATAACGTAAAACACCGAGGAGAGCAGGTACAAGAAGACGCCCACGGCCAGGCGCCAATTCTTCAACAGCGAGCTCAAGCCGCTGAGATGACCCGCGCCGATCTTCAAATACAGCGCGCCGAAGCTCCCGATGAACGTGCCGACTGAAATCCAGGCAACCGCGGCCATATTCTTCATTGCCGCGAGGCCCTCCCCAGCACGCCCACCCCGCCCATGATGATGGCGAGCCCGAGGGTCTTCAAAGGGTTCATGGTCTCGTGCAGAATCATCACCGACAACACGGCGACCCAGACGTATGTCAGCGTAAACACCGGTTGCAACAGGGACAGGTCCCCCTTGCGCAGAGCCAGCACGAACAGTACGGTGCTGCCGCCCAGCAGCGCGTAGCCAGAGAACAGCATCGGCTTGGTGAAAATGGCCACGGCGCTGGCCAGCATGGAGGGGTTCTTGCCCAAGGTGTCCGTGCCCAGCTTGATGAAGATCTGCGAGGCTGCGTTCAACAGAGTGCACGCCAGAACCATCATCAGCGCGCGCGTCTGATGGTGATGTTCGCTAGGTTGCAACTTCTCAGGATAGCGGATACTCAGTCCACGAACGGGGCTCACTCGCCGCTCTGCTGAAGCAGTTTGGCGACCAGGGCGGTCCAGCCAGTTTGATGCGTGGCTCCGATGCCCGCGCCGTTGTCCCCATGAAAATATTCGTTGAACCAGATGTAGTCGCGGAAATGCGGATCGCTCTGAAACTTTTCGACGCCGCCGAACACGGGCCGGCGTCCGTCCTGGGCACGCAGAAAAATCCGTGAGAGCCGCCGGGACAGCTCGCAGGCAATCTCTCCCAGCGTCATGCTCCGGCCGGATCCGGTGGGAAAGTCGACCTTGAAGTCGTCGCCGTAGTAGTAGTGGTAACGCTGCAGCGACTCGATCATGAGGTAGTTCACGGGAAACCAGACCGGACCGCGCCAGTTGGAGTTGCCGCCAAATAATTCTGTGCTGGCTTCGGCCGGCTCATAATCCACGCGGTAATCCTGTCCGTCGCGGTGCAGCACGAAGGGGTGTTGCTGGTGGTACTTGGACACGCCGCGCAGTCCGCAGGGCGAGAGGAACTCATTTTCATCGAGCATTTTCTCGAGCACCTGCGTCAGGCGCGATCGCGGCATCAGGCTCATCAGCCGGCGAGACTCCACGCCCTCCCGCGACATGGAAGCGATGTTCTTGCACAGGTCCGGCCGGTGCCTCATGAACCATTCCAGGCGTTTGCGGAATCCCGGCAGGCAGTTCATGATCTCAGGCTCGATGGTGTCCACGGCAAAGATCGGAATCAGACCCACCAAGGAGCGCACCCGCAGCGGCACGGCGCTCTGGTCGGGCAGACGCAGGCGGTCGTAGAAAAAACCGTCGTCTTCGTCCCACAGGCCGCCCTTGTGCAGGCTGTTCATCGCATGCGCGATATACAGAAAATGTTCCAGGAATTTGCTGGCGATGTCCTCGTAAATCGGATCCACTTTACTGGCCAGCTCCAGCGCGATCTTCAGCATGTTCAGGCAGTACATCGCCATCCAGCTGGTAGCGTCGGATTGCTCCAGATATCCTCCGCCGGGCAGCGGCGCGGAACGGTCGAAGACGCCGATATTGTCCAGGCCCAGGAAGCCGCCCTCAAAGATATTGCTACCGTTGGCGTCTTTGCGATTCACCCACCAGGTGAAGTTGAGCAGCAGCTTGTGGAATACGCTTTCCAGAAACGCGTGGTCCGTCCGCTCATTCAATTTGCGGTCGATCTGAAAGACGCGCCAGCAGGCCCACGCATGCACCGGAGGGTTCACGTCGCCGAAAGCCCACTCATAGGCCGGAATCTGCCCATTCGGATGCAAATACCATTCGCGGAGGAATAATTTCAACTGACTTTTTGCAAAATCGGGATCTACCATCGCCAGGGGGATGGTGTGAAACGCCAGATCCCAGGCCGCGTACCAGGGATACTCCCACTTGTCCGGCATAGAGATCACATCTTTGTTGTAGAGGTGGACCCATTGAGAGTCGCGGCCGTTCTTGCGGGTGTCCGGCGGCGGGGGCTGTCCCGGATCGCCCTTGAGCCAGTTTTCCACCACAAAGTGGTAAAACTGCTTGGACCATAGAACGCCCGCGAACGCCTGCCTTTGGACGTTGCGCGCGTCGGCGGAGAGCGTTGCCGGAGCGAAGGAATAAAATTCGTCGGCTTCCAGGATCCGGGCGGCGAACAATCCGTCCGCATCCTGAAGCACGCGGGTGGCGTCGCTGGTGGAGGTCAGGCGCATCCGGATGGTGCGGCTTTCCCCAGGCGCAAGATCCAGCGTGTACACCGCGCACATCTTGGTTCCGGTCTCGGCGGCATTTACGGCGGCTTGCTCTCCATGAATCAAATAACGATGAAAGGCGTCCTTGGTGAAGGAGTTCGGATCGCCCCAATTCCACAGAGCGTGGGAATTCGACTGGTTCTCTGTGAACAACAGCGGCGGATCGCCCTCCCAAGTGAACTGGAAGGAGCCGAGCGTTTCTTCGTCCGCCAGAACGGTGTTTCCCGACCGGCGCAGCTTGGGCTTGCGGAACTCCGGCCGCCACAGCCAGGTGTTGCGGAACCATAGTGTCGGCAATAGATGCAGCGTTGCGGGTTGCGAGGCGTGGTTCACTACAGTCACCCGAATGAGCACGTCATTCGGATCCGCCTTGGCATATTCCGTAAACACGTCAAAATACCGGTCTCCATCGAAAATGCCGGTGTCGATCAGCTCAAATTCCGGGTCACGTTTTCCGCGTTTCGCATTGGTGTCGATCAGACGCTGGTAGGGAAACTCCTCCTGCGGGTATTTGTACAGGCATTTCATGTAGGAATGCGTGGGCGTGGAGTCCAGGTAGTAGTACAGCTCCTTCACATCCTCGCCATGATTGCCTTGCGTGCCGCTGAGGCCGAAGAGCCGCTCCTTGAGGATCGGGTCGCGGCCGTTCCAGAGCGCCAGCGCGAAGCACAGGCGCTGGTGGTTGTCGCAGAGGCCGGCAATGCCGTCTTCACCCCAGCGGAACACTCTCAGGTGCGCGTGCTCGAAGGGAAAATACTCCCAAGCTTGGCCTTTGGCGCTATAGTCCTCGCGGACCGTGCCCCAGGCGCGTTCGGACAGATACGGACCCCAACGCCGCCAGTGTTGCTCCCGCCGTTGCGCCTCAATAATCCGGACTCGTTCAGCTTCCATAGGTCAATCCACCGGGCACTACTCACCGAAGCCTCGCTTTCGATGATAGCGGTTTGGGCACGCACGAGTGCTCAGCCGCCGCGATACAGCACGAGTTGGGGAGGGTCGGTGAACACCACGGTGACCAAGTCGAAGCGCACCCGCTCCCATGGGGTTGCGGTGCGTGCGGCGAATTCACGGGCCACCCGGGCCATGTGCGCGCGCTTGACCTGAGACATGGCCCGCTCCGGCGGACCGTACTCCTCTGTTCCACGCGACTTCACTTCGACGATCGCCAGCGTATCATGCTCCCAGGCGACGATATCCACCTCGGCGTCCCCGGAAGCGAGACGATAGTTGCGCGCCACCACCGTATAGCCCTGCTTCTGAAGATAGCGGTGCGCGAGATCTTCGGCGCGGCGGCCCGTTGCGTGAGCGGGGTTCCACTCCTTGCGGCGCCTCCGGTCCCGCAGGTTGTCCAATACTTCGCGGATCATTTATATGCTCCGGCAGGATGCTGAACAAGCGCAAAAACCGCTTGCTGGCGCGCGCGGCTCTGCAAGGGTTTCTGAGCCGCGACCAGAGGGAACGGTCGCTCCGGCCCCTTTCAGCATCCTGTTAGGCGGTTTGATCACCCGCAGCATCTTTGATCACACGGAGCCGCCACTCGATCACTTTGCCGCGCACGATGTAGCACAGATAGTATTCCCACCAGCGGCGCAGGCGCGGAAAGGTATTGATCAGCCACTCGAATCCCAGCGCCCTCCACAAAGAAAGTAGTTTCACATGCACGGAAGTCTCGGCAAATCTCGCGGTCGAGTAATAACCATAGCCGGCGTTATCTTCGCCGAAATAGCGCAGCGAGAAACTGTTCAGATGCCAGCGGTGCGTGGGGTCGCAGAAGGAGCTGAAATCGGTGTAGTGCGGAGTCACGATGAGGACTTCGCCGCCCGGCCGCACGATGCGGTGAAACTCCTCCATGGCGCGGATCACGTCCGAGACATGCTCGATCACGTGAATCGCCTGCAGCGCGTCGAAAGAGGAATCGCGAAACGGGTACGGAAAGCGGTCCAGATCGGCGAGCACGTCGGCGCGCGAGGCTGGATTGCGATCGAGTCCAATCGCGCCGGGTTTCTTGTTGATGCCGCAGCCAACGTCCAGAACGCGCGTCACTGGTGTCCCCGGCTCAAACGCGCCGCGCCAGCAGCAGCGTCATATCGTCCTGCAGCTCCTCGGTCGCGGTCCACTGCTTGACGCCGTCCAGCACCAGTTGGATGATGTCTTCCTCGCGGCGGTGCGCGTTGCGGATCAGGATCTCGGTCAGGCGCTGCTCGCCGAACATTTCACCATATTCGTTCTCGGGTTCGGTCACGCCGTCGGTATAAAAGACCAGCAGATCGCCGGAGCGCAGCTCGATGTGGCTTTCGCTATATTGCGAAAAATCGAACGCTCCCACTACCGTGCCGTTGACGTCGAGCGATTCGGCGGTAGCCTGCCCGGCCGAGGCGCGAATCAACAGCGGCGACAGGTGACCGGCATTGGTGTAGGTGAAGGTGGAAGACGGCTCGTCGTAAATGCCGAGACAGAAGGTCGCATACTTTTCCGCGGAGGTCATCGAGTATAGCTGGCGATTGAGATTCGACACCAGCCGCGAGGTGGATAAACCGGAGCCCCGCCCGCCTCCGCCGCCCGCCAGCACCTCCACCGGAGTCTGCAACTGGACCCGCAGCGAGCTTTGCAGGGCAGCCATCAGCAGGGCGGCCGAGATCCCTTTGCCGGCCACGTCGGCCACCGCCAGAGCCACCTCGCCTTCGCCCACCCTCTCGAAGTCGTAATAGTCGCCGGAGACCAGGCGGGCGGGCTGGCAGACGGCCTGGATCCGCAAGGTGCGGAGCTGCGGAATTTCGCGCGGGAAAAGCTGATTCTGCACTTCCCGCGCAATTTCGATCTCCGATTCCAGGCGCTCCTTCTCCTTGGCCACCACCAGCAATTGCTGCAGGTGCTCGGTCATGCGGTTGAAGGATTTGCTGAGCTCGGCCAACTGGTCGTTGCCCGTGACTTGAATACGATGCGAGAAGTCGCCGGCGATCACCAGTTGCGTGCTCTCGTACAGGCGTTGCACGGCGCCGGTAATGGTGCGCGCGAAGCCGATGCCGATGACCAGCGAAATAATTTCGACGATCGCGAAAATAATTAAGCCGGCGATCAGGAACACGCGCAGCGTGCTCTCCACCGGGTCTTTGTGGCTGAACACCTCCTCGACAATCAAAGATACGCGGGAGCGCACCGTGATCAGCATCATCTCCGCGCCGTTGTCCGGCCCGGGATGCATCCAGTCGGCGGATTTAAGGATCGCCGACCAGGACAGATCCGGATCGAAGCGGCTGAAGCGCTCGGACGAGGGCGGCAGCGGCCTGCCGGCGGGAATTTCGATCTCGCGCCCCACGCCCTGGCGGTCGCGGTAATGTTCCTCGGTTACGTCCACTCGACCCAGATGCGGCACCAGCTCCGCCAGGAATTCCGGGCTCAGCGGCGCCATCACCGTGACGTCGCCGGTGCGCGTTTTATCGTAGCTCCAAAGATAAAACTTTCCGTCGCGAACCAGCACTCCGGAGGTTTTCTCCCAGCCGGGAAGCGGAGCGGGGATGGAGGCGCTGGTGGCTCCTTCCGGGTAACGGATTTCTTCGTCGCGCTCACGCAACAGGATCTCGATACCCGGAAAACGGTCGGCGTAAAACAGTTCCAAAGAGCGCTCCATCAGGAACGGCCGGATCGCCGAATCCGTGCGCACCACGCTTTCGGTGAAGGATTCGAGCGTGTCAATGCGCCGTTCGAGCTGGCTGGTCACCATGTAAACCGCCAGTTGACTGATCAGCGCGCGGCCTCCCAGGTAGGTCAGCACCGCGATCAGCAGAATCGGCACTGCGCCGATGAACAGGTAGGTCACCAGCAGGCGGCTGCGCAGGCTCCAGATAACCTCGCCGCGGAAGCGGCGCAGCAGGCTCACGCTCATCCATATGCCCGAAATCAGCATCGCCAGCAGGGCCAGAGCGCGCGCCAGGCCGCTCGACGGAATCAGCCCCACCGCCAGGTACAACAGCGCGAACGCCACGAAGGCCACCCCGGAGCGGCCCAGCCAGTCGAGCAAGATGTGAAAGCGTTGGCGCACGTTTGGGTTAAATCCGCGACTTGGCGATGGCCGGCACTTCCCTGTCCGACTCCAGATAATACTTGGTCAGACCGGTCTCAAGCAGATGGAACGCGGTCTCCACGTCGTCGGCGAACTGGATCAGATTCAAATCCTGCTCCGCAATCATTCCGTGGCGCACCAGCGCATCAAAGTTTAAAACTTCCTTCCAGAAGGATGTGCCGTAGAGCAGCACCACCATCTTCTTGTCCAGCTTCTGGGTCTGCACCAGGGTCAGGATTTCAGTGAGCTCGTCCAGGGTGCCGAATCCGCCCGGAAACACCACCAGCGCTTTGGCCAGATAGGCGAACCAGAACTTGCGCATGAAGAAGTAGTGGAATTCGAAGCTCAGTTCCGGAGTGATAAACGGATTGGGCCGCTGCTCAAACGGCAGGCCGATGTTGAGGCCGATGGATTTGCCGCCGGCGTCCTGGGCTCCGCGGTTGGCGGCTTCCATGATGCCGGGGCCGCCGCCGCTGCAAATGACGAAGCGGTGGGTGGCGTGATTCAGCTTGTCCGACCACTCCGTCAGGCGGCGCGCCAGGTCCCGCGCATCGCGGTAATAGCGCCCCTCGGCGCTGGTTTCAAAAGTCCGCGCCGAGCCAAAGAACACGATGGTGTCATGAACCTTCTCTTTGCGGAAATGGGACAGCGGGTAGAGATACTCGCTCAGAATGCGCAGGCTGCGCGCGTCGGGGGTGTCGAGAAACTCCTGGTTGCGGTAGGCCAGGCGGCCCTCCGGATGCTGACGCTCATTCATTATTTTCTTCCGAGGGGGGAACAAACCCCTTCTTCTCCAACTGGGCCTTGCCCTCCAAATCGAGCAGGCGTTTTTCCAACTGTCTCATTGTCCGCAAAATCTCGGGGAGTTTGGGGAAGGCGGTGATGGCGCGCAGCCATTCCCGCGCCTCGAAGGCCGGCGAGCCGCTGATAACCGAGCCGGGCGGCACATCGTGGCCCACGCCGCTCTGCGCGTAGACCACGGCGCGGTCGTGAATGGTGAGATGCCCGGAAACGCCCACCTGTCCGGCGAGCAACACGCTGTTGCCCAGAATGGTCGAACCCGCCAGCCCGGTTTGCGCGCAAATGATGTTGTCCTCACCCACCACGCATCCGTGGCCGATCTGCACCAGGCTGTCGATCTTGGCTCCCCGCTTCACCCGCGTTTCTCCCACCGAGGCGCGGTCCACCGAGGTGAGGGTTTGAATCTCCACGTCATCCTCAATCACCGTTACGCCGCTCTGAACGATTTTGGCATGGGTGCCGTCGGCGCGCTTGGCGAAGCCGTAACCGTCGCCGCCGACGATCACGCCGTTTTGCAAAGTTACGCGGCTGCCGATGCGGCAATGCTCTCGCACCACCGCGTGCGCGTGCGCGTAAAAATCGTCGCCAATGCTGGCCCCTTCGTAGATAACGACGTGCGAATGCAGCACGGCGTTATGCCCGAGCGCCACATTTTCACCAATAACTGCAAAAGGTCCGATGGAGGCGTTGTCGCCGATGGAGGCCGAAGCGGCCACGCAGGCCAGCGGATGAATCCCCGGTTTGGGCCGCGGCGGCTGATAGAAGAGGGCCAGCGCGCGCGCGAAATCGAGATACGGATTGGAGGAGATCAACTGCGCGGCGTCGAGGCCGTCGACGGGCGCGGCTACCAGCACGGCCCCGGCCTGGGAGTGCTTGAGCTTGTGGGCGTACTTCGGGTTGGCCAGGAAGGTGAGCTGGGAGGGCGTGGCCTGCTCCATGCCCGCGACGCCGGTGATTTCGAGGGAGGCGTCGCCGATGAGCTCGCAGGCTAACGCCGCGGCGAGTTCAGAAAGAATCATTCCTCTAGGGTACGCCGGTGGGGTCGTTTGAGGTTTGTCTGAAGGATTGTCCTGAAATTTTCTCTTGACAGGACGCCCAGCTCCTGCGACATGCTGTAGCAGGATATGGCCGCCAAACCCTCCGCACCGCGCAAACCTCTAAGTCCGCTGGAGCACCAGCTCATGCAGATCCTCTGGAAAGGGGGGCCCGCGACGGCGGAGCAGATTCGGGAGGCACTGGCGCCCAAGCGCGTGCTGAAGGACTCGAGGACCGTTTCAAGCTGGCCGTCCACCGGGAGCAGCGGACGTTCACGGTCTACGGCCTGATCGTCGCCAAGAACGGAATCAAGTTCAAGGAAGTGCCGGATGGCCCCGGCCGCAGCGACAGCCACGACAACCACTATGAAGGCGTGGCCATCTCCATGGCGCAATTCACTGAATTTCTCTCGCGGCACGCCGAACTGCCTGTGCTGGACATGACCGGCCTCACGAAATCTTACACGCTGACGCTCGACTTCTTCCCAGATCCCAAGCCGGGCGAAGCCGCGGCCGGTCCAACGCTACGCGAGGCGCTCGAAGATAAGCTCGGGCTCCGGCTGGAGACGCGTAAGGCGCCCATTGAGGTCGTGGTGGTGGACCATGCCGAACGGGAGCCGTCGGCGAACTGACATGCAAGCCCTACGCCAGCAAGCCCTACGCCAGCCGGAACCGGCGCACGCCGGGGATGCGGTCGAATTCCCGGTTGAAGGTCGCGATCCACTCGATCTCGTGATTCAGCATCACGGCGGCGTGGATGGCGGCGCGGGCGGAGAGGTTGGCGGTTCGCAAGATCAAATCCTTGGCGCGGTCCAGGTCGGCGAGGGTGATATCCAGCACCTCCGGGCAGGCCTCGACGAACAGGTCATAGACGCGGCTGCCCAGGTCGCGGCGCGCCAGCGCCGAGTAGCGGCATAAGATTTCCTGAAGTACCTCGGTGCTGGTGCAGGATTCGAACTCCCGTTTTTCCACACGCTCCAGGAACCGGCGGGCAGGGTCGCGATACTCATGGTCCGCGCCGGCGACATACATCGGAACGTTGGAATCGATGAATACCTTCGGCGCGTCCTTATTGACAGCAGGCGGAGTCATCTGCGCCCCGTCTCGATCTCATGCAGCATCTGGTCGATTCCGGAGGTAGGAGCGTTCAAAACCGCCAGTTGAGACACCGCCGAGTTGCCGGAACGAGAGCGGTTGGACTGCACCGAGTCGCGCAAAGCACGGCGAACCCACTCCCCCTTGGAAATCCGGACCCGCTTCGCTGCTTTCTGGAGTTGTGAATTTAACTCCTCTGAAATCAGCACTTGAAGCCGATAGCTCATAGGAGTGATCCTACCATACTCCTATACTCATTCATGAGCGCGGAGGGCGGAATCGGGTATCCTTAAGACTTGTCCCTGTACTCATCGACGTACTTTGTCTTCCTGGGAGCGATTTTCGCTCTGTACTGGCCGCTCTCGCGGTGGCGTACGGCGACCCTGACGCTGATCCTGTTCGCGAACTACTTCTTTTATGCCCGCTGGAGCCTGACGCTTCTGGGGCTGATCCCGGCCGTCTCCAGCATCGACTACGCCCTCGGGCTGGGTTTACAGTATTCGAAAAACCAATTTGTGCGGCGCCTGCTGGTGACGGCCAGCGTGGCCCTAAACGTCGGGCTGCTGGCGTTCTTCAAGTACATGCCGTTCTTCCTGGGCAACTGGGCGAGCTGGACGGGGCGGCCGCAGCCGGCCTGGAACTTTGCCCTGCCCATCAGCCTCTCCTTTTATGTGTTCCAGGCCCTGACCTACACCATCGATCTCTATCGCCGTGACGCCAAGGGGACGCGCAGCTACCTGGCGCACCTTTCCGCCGTCTCCTTCTTTCCTACCACCCTGGCCGGGCCCATCACGCGGGTGGAGAGCCTGCTCAGCCAATTCGAGAAGCCCAAGCGGTTGGATCCGGCCACGGGCGGGCGGGCGCTATTTCTGATTGGCATGGGGCTGGTGAAGAAGCTGATGATCGCGGATTACCTGGCCGGGAACCTGATCAACCGGATCTTCGATTTTCCGAAGCTTTACACGGGCGCAGAGGTGCTGATCGCGGTCTACGCCTACGCGTTCCAGTTGTATTACGATTTTTCGGGGTACACGGACATTGCGCTCGGCTCGGCTATGCTGCTGGGCATCAAGCTGCCTGTGAATTTCAACCGTCCCTACGCGGCGGAGAACATCGCGGACTTCTGGCGGCGCTGGCACATTACGCTGTCCAACTGGCTGCGCGACTATTTGTATTTCTCTCTGCCCGGCAAGCGCATCAAGTTTTTCGCGTACCTGAACATCTTCATCACGTTCGTCATCGGCGGGCTATGGCACGGGGCAAGCTGGAATTTTGTCGCATGGGGAGCACTGCACGGCGCCGGCCTCGCGTTCCTGAGGTTGTGGCAGACATGGCGCGGAGACGTGCCTCAAAAAAAGACCGGCAACGCAAAGGCTGCCGGATTCTGGCGCTACGCTCACATTGTTCTAACATTTCACTATGTGACTTTTGCCTGGATCTTTTTCCGCGCTCCGGATATGGAGACGGCGTGGTCGATTCTGCAGCGTATAGGCTCGGGGACGGTTTCCTTTGTCAACGTATCGCCGGAGTTATGGGTGATTTTGGGGATCGCGATACTGGCGCACTACATCCCCAAGACATGGTATGACTTCAGCTTGAACCTGTACATGCGAGCGCCGTTTTACGCGCAAGCGGCGGCGCTGGCCGGGCTGGTGTTCGGGCTCCAATTTGTAGCGCGGACGGGGGCGGCTCCGTTCATTTACGTCCGGTTCTAACCTAAGGAAGACGATGATGCCCTGGAAGACCATGCTGACCGCGGCGCTGTTCACCGCAGCGATGGTCGGGTTGAAGCTGTTCGATCCGGGCACGATTCCGCAGGTCTGGCAGATGCCGCTGCCCAAGCCGCCGGTGATTGCCGTCGCGCCGGTGAAGAGGCTGGCGGTGGATCATGCAGGGCCTCCTCCAAGTCCGGCGTATGCGAACTTGTCAGACCCGCAGCATGAGTTGGATCATTTTTACGCCGCGCTCGACAAGCGCGACGCGGTGGTGCTGCACTACGGCGATTCGCCCACCACCGCGGACTTGATCACGGCGGACGCGCGCGCGATGCTGCAGCGGCAGTTCGGCGACGCCGGCTCCGGCTTCGTGCTGATCGCGCGGCCGTGGGCCTGGTACGGGCACCGCGGTGTGGAGATGAGTTCTTCCGAATGGAAGATCGACGTCGCGGGAGTGCCGGACGCGATCAAAGACGGTCTGCATGGCCTGGGTGCGGCGAGTTTCCGCGGATCGGCGGGAGCCATGGCGCGCTGGACTATCAAGGACCCGGCCGACACGGTCGAGATCGCTTACCTGGCTCAGCCCGAAGGCGGGTCGTTCACCATGGAGGCAAAGCCAGGAGCGAAGGGCGACGGCGATCCGGTTTCGCTCGGCTCGGCGAATACCTCCGGAGCGCAAGGGCCGGGGTTTGTGTCCTTCGATATTCCTGCGGGAGCGAGCGAAATCACGCTGCGCGTCAGCAAGGGCTCGGTACGGTTGTATGGCGCGGATTTTCGCAAGTCCGGACACGGCCTGGTATATAGTAGCCTGGGAGTTAACGGCGCGAACATCACCCTGCTTTCGCGCGCGATGAATGGCGCCCTGTGGGCCGCCGAACTGGAACACTATCATCCCAGCCTGGTGGTGGTCGCGTTCGGGACTAACGAGAGCGGCTATCCGGCGTTCGTCAACGGGACGTGGGGGCCGGAACTGAAGAACGCGGTGCGCCGCATTCAGGCCGCCGTTCCAGAGGCGTCGATTCTACTGATGAGTCCGATGGATCGCGGAGTGCGCAAGGACAGCGGCGAGATCGGGACCATTGAAGGGCTGCCGCGTCTGATTGAGATAGAGCGGGCCGCGGCGGCGGAAATGGGTGTGGCGTTTTTCAACACCTTCGAAGCCATGGGAGGCGAGGGCACCATGGCCAAGTGGTACAACGGCGAGCCGCGGCTGGTGGGCGCCGATTTCATCCATCCCATGCCGGCGGGAGCGAGAATCGTGGGGGAGCTCTTGTATAATGCTCTGCGGGACGGGTATAACGAATATAAGCGGCGTCAGTTGAAAGAGCTGGAGACCCGGGCGGCAGAGGCGGAACGTTCTTCCAATGCCGAACCGGCTTCAAATACGGAACCGTCTTCAAACACAGGAGCGGCTTCAAATACGGGACCGGCTTCAAATACAGGACCAGCTAGGAGCGGGCTCTCTACGAGCCAACCAGCGAATTGATACGAACCGTGCAGATTCTGGTTATCGCCATGGCAGGCGCAGCGCTGGCCATCGCGATCGCCCCAGGCACTCCTCCGGCGGATTCGACCTCGACCGCCAAGAAGAAGGCGTCGGCGAAGTCTGCGAAAGCGGGGGCGAAGAAGAAGCAGGTGGCGAGCCGCAGCAAGTCGTCGACGGCAAAATCGTCCACGGCGACTCACAAGACCGCGGCGAAATCCACGACGGCATCGAAGAAGCCGGTCCATACGACAGCAAAGACCGCGTCCGCAAAATCGCCTGGCAAACCGTATACAAGTCCTACGCGGAAGACACCGGTGAGGACGGCCGTGAAGGCGACGCCGGTTTCGGCCAAGGCGCGCATGAAGGCGCATGACGCGGTGTTTCAGAACGTCGCCACCGGCGCGCAGATCCCGGTGGAGAATCCGGCCGCGCTGATTCCGTTTTTCGAACAGTTGTACCGGCTGCAGCAGGGCCAGTCGAACGGGCCGGTGCGCATCCTGCATTACGGCGATTCGCATACCGCCGCCGACGAATGGACCGGCGAGATGCGGGCGCGCCTGCAGGAGAAATTCGGCGATGGAGGCAGCGGATACTCCCTCGCGGGCCGGCCCTACAACAGCTACCGCCGCGAGGATGTGCGCAGCGGATCGAGTAACGGGTGGCACACTGACGGCCTGGTCGGCCGGCCGGGCGACGGCGTGTACGGACTGGGCGGCATCAGCATGAGCGTCCGCGCGCCGCGCGAGGACGTCTACGTCGAAGCCGACGCGAGCGACTTCGAGCTGTACTACTATCAGCAGCCCGGCGGCGGCTCCATGCAGCTCTACGACAACGGTGTGCCGGTCGATCGCGTTTCCACCGATGGCGAGCCTCGCCCGGCGTATTATCGCCTGGAAGACATGCCGGGTGAGCACAAGCTGGAGCTGGAGACGCTGGATCGCGCGCCGGTACGCCTGTTCGGATGGGTGGCGGAGAAACCGGCCGGCGTGACATACGAAACGCTGGGAATCAACGGAGCGCAGGCCAACATCATCCTGGATTGGAACGAGGAGACGCTGCGCTCGAATCTGGAGCGGCGCAATCCGGCCATGATCGTTCTGGCGTACGGGACTAACGAAGCCGGGCAGAGAGATTGGACGCTGGAATCGTATCGCGACATGTTCTCGCAACTGATCCAGCGCTTCCGCGCGGCCGCGCCCACGGCGACGATTTTCGTGATCGGTCCTCCGGATCGCGATCAGAAAACGAGGAAAGGCTGGCAGCCCATGGACCAGCTCGACATGATCATCGAGGCGCAGCGTGAGGCGGCGATGAGCAACGGCTGCCCGTTCTGGGATACGCGGGCCAAGATGGGCGGCAAGGGAGCGATGCTGCAATGGGTCGCGGCGGGGATGGCGCAGCCGGACCATGTGCACTTTGTGGGTAACGGGTATCACATGCTGGGCGATGCGGTGGTGCGCGATCTGATGAGCCAGTACGACATTTTCCTCAAAGCCCGCGCTAAGACCATCGCACTCGATCATCCGGCCGCTCAGGGGGTCGATGAAGCGGCCGGTCACTCGGTCGATCAAACCGCGGGGGGAGTGGTCGCCAAGATGGCGAACCCGGCGCCGGAGGTGGATGCTCCGGTTACGGCAGCGCCGGGATTGGCGGGGGAGCCGTAGCTGGATGCGGAAAAGGTGTAGGGACCGCTTGCTGGCGCAAGCGGCTCGGAAATACAGCCCCCTGGGCCTTGCTTGATAGAACCATTGAAAGAACCAGCGAAAACGGCGGAAGAATCGGCGAGCGATTTTTACTGTCCCCAATGCCAGCGGCCGGCGCCGGATCCTTTGGCCTGCGGCGATTGCGGATCGCTGATTTGCCGGCGCTGCGGCGCGCCGCTGGAGCACATCGACGATTTAGGCATCGGCTAGGAGGCTGGTGAGAAACTGCAAGAACCGCTTGCTGGCGCGCGCGGCTCGGAAATGCGCCGGCGTGGTTGCAGCGGCTTCGCTGCTGGCCTCCTGCAGTTCGGCTCCGCCGCCTAAACCCTCCGCCGGAGTGGCGTGGGCCGGGCCGTCGGCGCTGTATCTGCACAGCGACCTCGGCACAAAATCGCAAACCGTCGCGACCGTCAAGCACGGCGACCGGCTGGAGGTGCTGGAGGTGCGGCGGCGCTTCGTGAAGGTGCGCACCGGGTCGGGCGTCGAGGGCTGGACCGACACCAATCAACTTCTGAGCGAGCGCCAGATGGAGGGGTTGAGGCTGCTATCGGGCAGTGTCGCGCAACTACCCTCGGAGGGGACCGCGAAGGTTTACGACGCCCTGAACATTCACATCCAACCCTACCGCCAGTCCCCCAGCTATTTTCAGATTCCGGAAGGCGGCACGGTGGAGGTGATCGGGCATCGGCGCAGCCCGCACTCGGCGCCGCCGGCTCCGGCCAAACCTGTGCTGGTGCGCCGGACTGCTACGCCGAAGAAGGGAAAATCGAAAGGCGCAGCGGCTTCAGCCGCACTGCGGCCCGCACCGGCGCCGCCTCCGCCTCCAGCCCACTGGATGGATCAATCCAAGCCGCATCCGGCTGCTCCCCCACCGCTGGCCGCAGGCGCAACTCCGCCTCCTCCCGACGACGATTGGTACCTGGTCCGCATGCCCAGCGGCGAGGCCGGCTGGGGGCTGTCGCGGATGCTGGCGATGAACGTGCCGGAGGATGTCGCGCAGTATGCCGAGGGGCATCGGGTGACCGCGTACCTGCCGCTGGGCGAGGTCCAGGACAAAGAGAAGAGCGAGACCAAGCAGGACTGGTTGTGGACCACCGCGTCGCCCGGCTTGCGCCCCTACGACTTCGACAGTTTTCGCGTGTTTGTCTGGAGCCCCAAGCGGCATCACTACGAGACCGCCTACATCGAGCGCAATGTGAAGGGATACTATCCGGTGGAGACCGAGAGTCTGCCGGGGCAGGAGGCCAAGGCCTTTTCCATCGTGCAGGAGGACAAAGACGGCAAGCTGTACAAGCAAACCTTCGCGTTCAACGGCTACCACATTCGATCGGTGTCGAAAACGGTGTACCAGCCTCCGCCGCCGCTGCCGGAGGTGCAGGCGACCACCGGCTTCGAGCCGGAAGCCCCGCCGCCTCCGGCGCCTTCGGCAGGCTGGACCAGCCAGCTTCGCGACTGGTGGAAGCGGATGCGCGGGAAATGAAGCCGGGGCCTGTAAGGCGGGTTAGAATTAAAACTTGATTGACATTCATAGCCACGTATTATTCGGTCTCGACGACGGCGCACGCACCATCGAAGATTCGGTGGCTATGCTGCGCATGGCCGCCGAGCACGGGACTACGGCCATCGTGGCGACGCCCCACGCCAACCTGGAATACCGCTTTGAACCGGAGGTGATCGCCGCGCGGCTGGCGCGGTTGAAGGAAGCCTCCGCGGCGCCGATCGAGCTTTACTCCGGCTGCGATTTTCACCTGAGCTATGACAACATCCAGGATGCGCTGGAAAATCCGCTGAAATATACGATTAATCACAAGAATTATTTACTGGTGGAATTTTCTGAGCTGCTGATCTTCCGCAACACGCAGGAGATCTTCACGCGCCTGGGCGGAGCGGGCATGGTCCCGGTGATCACTCACCCGGAGCGCAACAGCCTGCTGCGCCAGCGCCTGCCCGAGATCGAGCGCTGGGTCGGCTCCGGCGCCACGGTGCAACTGACGGCGCAGAGCATCACGGGAGGCTTCGGCAAAAGGGCGCAGGAGTTTTGCCGCGAGCTGCTGGACCGCAGCCTGGTGCACTTCGCCGCCAGCGACGGCCATGATCTGGAGCGGCGCCCGCCACGCATGGATCTGGCGCGGACCTGGATCGAGCAGAATTACGGGGAGGGGGTTGCGGAGGCCTTGTGCGTGACCAATCCAGGCGCAACCCTGACCGGAGATCCTCTAGAACCCATCTCCATTTCCGTAGACCGCAACGCCCGCCGGTGGTATCAGTTTTGGCGCTAAATCCCGCGGTAAGCACCTTGGGCCGGTAACAGACTTCCGTCTGAGACGAATCCGGCCCGTTCTCCACAAATGTTATTCCGAAACCGATTGTGGGAGGGCCATTGGGACTCACAGTGCGCGAGCTATGCGCGAACCAGACTGGGTTGAATCAGGCCGGGTTGAATCAGGCTGGGTTTTGGTTCGCGCTGACCGTCAAGCATCAGCATGAGCGGAGCGTTGCTGGGGCGCTCGCATCGCACGGCGTCGACACCTTTGTGCCGCTGTATTGCGCGCGGCGGCGCTGGTCGGACCGGGTAAAGGAGCTCGATGCGCCGCTGTTTCCGGGGTACGTATTCGGCCGTTTCGGCGACGGCGACCGGGTGCGGGTGCTGCGCACTCCGGGAGTGGGGCGCATTGTTGGGTTCGGCGGGTCGCCGGCGCCGATCCAGGCGGGTGAGCTGGCGGCGATCCGGGCGGCGCTCGCGGCTAAGCTGCCGATCGGGCCGTGGCCGTACCCTAAGCCGGGCGACCGGGTGCGCATCGAGAGCGGACCTTTACGCGGGGTCGAGGGCACTCTGCTGCGCGAGAAAGACGCCCTGCGCCTGGTGTTGAACGTCGAACTGCTGCAGCGCTCGGTCGCGGTGGAAGTCCCGGCGGAAGCGATCTCACCCTTACGGAATTAGGAGCCGGCAATGTCACGATTCGTGTTCCTGGTTGTGGCGTTCTTATCAACGGGCGTGCTGGCGCAAGAGCGGGCCGTTCCGCCCGAGGCGGGAGCGAATCTCTCGGGAGCAAATCTTTCGGGTGCAAACCTGCCGGCGCGGCCACTGCAAGCCCAGGACCTGATCGCGATCAGCGTCTACGGCGCGCCGGAGCTGAGCCGGACCGTGCGGGTCTCGGACACCGGCTCGATCCGGCTGCCCATGCTCGACGGGCCGGTGGCGGCAGCAGGGCTGATGCCAGCGGAGCTGGAGACTCGCGTCGCGGCGGCGCTGGTGGCAGGGCACGTTCTGGTAGACCCGGTGGTGACGGTCTCGATCGCCGAGTATCACAGCCGCCCGGTGAGTGTAGTGGGCGCGGTGCGGCAGCCGGTGACGTTTCCGGTGTACGGGAAGATCACATTACTGGAGGCTCTGGCGCGGGCGCAAGGGCTCAACGCCGACGCGGGCGGGGAGATTCTGGTGACCCGGCCGGGAGCGGGAAGCGCTCCACCAATTCTGGAACGGGTGCCGGTGAAGGGTCTGATCGATCGGGCGGACCCGGCTTTAAATCTGACGCTCGAGGGTGGCGAGGAGGTGCGCGTACCCCAGGTGGGGCGCATCTTCGTGGTCGGGAACGTGGTCAAGCCAGGAGGGTTTCCAGCGAGCGACGGCTCCTCCATCACCGTGCTCAAGGCGGTGGCTTTGGCCGAGGGGCTCGCACCGTTTTCCAAGAAGCAGGCTTACATTTACCGCCGCGCGGAGAATGCGCCAGCGGCGCCGCCCCAGGAGATTCTGGTCGAGCTGCGCAAGATCATGGACCGCAAGGCGCCCGACGTCGCGCTCGGCCCCAACGACATTTTTTACATCCCGGACAGCCGCACCGCACGCAACACGGCGAATGCGCTCGAGAAAGCGCTGGCCTTCGTGGCCGGCACGGCCTCTGGGGCTTTGATCTTGAGTGTGAATCGCTAGCAGCCCGTGCAACAACCGCTCCTTCGCAGTCGCGGCTCAGCCCTGCCTCCGGTGAGACCGGATGGGACAACCTGTGACGTCCCTCGGCGTTTTCTTTCAGAGCCGCGACCGCGGGGAACGGAGTGTTTGAAAAACCGCTCCCTTTGGTCGCGGCTCAGTCCAGGCACAGATCAGTCTAGTCGCAGATCAGCAAGGCATTGCATCTACAGAGATGGGATGCCGCGCGCGCAGCAAGCGGTGAAGCCCCTAGGACTTGAAACCACAAAATGGTCCCCAACGAAAAACTGCCGCCGGTGATCGAGCTGGCCAAGTTGCCCGCTTACGCGGCTCCTCCCTGGAACGACGCCTGGGACGAAGAACCGGAAGAGGCGCGGATCCCGCTCTCGCAGTATCTGTGGATCCTCAAGCGCTACCGTTTCCGCATCGCCGGTTTCATCCTCGCGGCAGTGATCGCGACCTGGATCATCTCGGCGCGGCTGACGCCCATTTTCGAATCCACGGCGACGGTCGATATCGACCGGCAAACGCCTTCAGGGGTGGTCGGGGATGACGCCGCGCGCACCGCGCTGAACGACGCGGACCAGTTTCTGGCCACGCAAATCAAGCTGATCGGATCGGACTCCGTGCTGCGGCCGGTGGAGGCGCGCTTCGATCTCCGCAAGGCCGAGCATCAATCCCCGGCCTATGCAAGCGGGCGCGGCGAGGAGGCTCCGGTGGCGCTCAAGCGCCTGACGGTGATGCGTCCTCCCAACACCTACCTGCTGCAGATCAGCTACCGCTCGGAAGACCCGCAACTGGCCGCCGATGCGGCCAACGCCATCGCCCAGTCCTATCTGGAGCACACCTATAACATCCGCATCCGCAGCTCGGCCAGCGTTTCTGAGTTCATGGAGCGGCAACTGGAGGAGCTGAAGGCCAAGATGGAGCGCTCCGGCCAGGCGCTGGCGAAGTTCGAGCGCGACCTGAGCGTGGTCAATCCTGAGGAAAAGACCAATATCCTGGCCTCGCGGCTGTTGCAGTTGAACTCGGACTACACCGCGGCGCAGGGCGACCGGCTTAAGAAGGAAGCGGCTTATGACTCGGTTAAAGGCGGCTCGCTCGACGCGGCGCTGGCGACGCCACAGGGCGAACCGCTGCGCAAACTGGCGGAGCATGTGAACGAGGCGCGCGAGAACCTGGCTGGCGTCGAGTCGTTCTACGGCTCGAAGCATCCGGAGTACCGTCGCGCCGAGGCCAAGCTCGCCGACGCGCAGGCGGCGTTCGATTCCACCCGGGAGAGCATCCGGCGCCGCGTGGAGGCGGACTTCGCGGAAGCCCGGGAACGTGAACAGATGGCCCAGCAAGCGGTGAATGAAGCCAAGACGGAGTTCGACCAGGTGAACGCGCGGTCGTTCGAATACCTGGCGGCCAAGCGCGAAGCGGACGCCGACAAGGCGCTCTATGACGAACTGATGCGGCGCATCAAAGAGGCCGCCATCAACGCCGGATTCCAGAACTCGGCCATCCGCATCGCCGATCTGGCTCGCCCGGCGCTGCAGCCGGTGTATCCCAACACGCCGCTGAATCTGCTGCTGGCGTTCCTGTTCGCGGCGCTGCTGGCGGTGGGCGCCGCGCTGGTGAGCGACCTGCTGGACAAAACCATCCGCGATCCGGAGCAGGCGGCGCGCGCCCTGCGCACGGAGGTGATCGGGAGCCTGCCGCTGATGAAGACTCGTCCGGCTCTGGCCGGAGGCGCGAGCCGCGTCGCGGAGTCGCGCGCGCTGGAGCAGTCCGACGACGACGTTTCGGGCTTCCAGGAAAGCGTACGCACGCTGCGTAATTCGATTTTGCTGGGCAGCTTCGACCGGCGCTACCGCTCGCTGCTGATCACCAGCGCGGGTCCGGGCGAAGGCAAAACGACGACGGCCTGCAGCCTGGCCGCGGCGCACGCCGAGCAGGGGCAGCGCACGCTGCTGATCGACGGCGACCTGCGCCGGCCGAGCGTACACCGCAACTTCAACCTGCCCGGCCTTGCTGGTTTGTCCAACGCACTGATGGGTGAGATCCCTTGGCGCCAGGCTTGCATCCGCCTGGAGCGCACCCCGCTGCTTGATATTCTCCCGGCCGGGCCGCCCTCCCGCCGAGCGGCGGAGCTGGTGGGGCGGGGCCTGAGCGAACTGCTCGAACAGGCGGCTTCCGAATATGACCTGGTGGTACTGGATGCGCCTCCGCTGCTGGGCTTCGCCGAGCCGCTGCAGATGGCGACGGCCGCCGACGGGGTGGTGGTGGTGGCGCGCGCGGGGCAGACTAGCCGCAAGGCCGTGGCAACGGTGCTGGCGACGCTCAACCGCCTGCGTGCCCGCGTGGTGGGCGTGGTGCTCAACGAGGTCCACAAAGAGCTGAGCGAAAGCTTCTACTACTACGGCTACTACCGCTCCTACTATCGCCCCAAAGAGGAGCGGGATAAAAAGGCCGAGCGCGATAACAAAACCAAGCCCGAAGGCAAAACCGGGAAGGAGACGGCCCAGCCGGTATGAGCGCGTTTCTGGGCATTCACGACGGCCATAACGCGTCGGCGGCCTTGCTGGTCGACGGCCGGCTGGAGCTGGCTTTGCAAGAAGAGCGGCTGACGCGGATCAAGAATCAGGGCGATGCTCCGCAGGGCGCGGCGGCGCTGGCGCTCCAGCGGGCGCGCGAGCTCGGGGCCAACCACGGCTTCGGGGAAAACGACATCAAGCTCGCGCTGAACGGCCTCTACATGAACTACGGGCAGTGGAGTCGCGCGGCCATTGTCGCCGACTACGACCGTTCGGCGGGCTTGGCGGGGCGCGGCAAACAGCCGTTCAAAAATACCATCCTCGACCGCGCCTACCAGCGGCGCAAGGCGGCGGCGCGGAGGGAACACTTGCGCGCGGCCGGCCTGGGCGGGCACCCGATGGTTGCGGTCGAGCACCACCAGGCCCACGCCGCCGCGGCGTATTACACATCACCTTGGACTGGGGTTGGGAGTGGAAGCGAGAAGACCCCGCGGGTTTTGGTGTTTACCTGCGACGGAGCCGGCGACCGGCTTGCGGCCACCGTGTCCATCGGGGAGCGCGGCCGGCTAGAACGCATCGCCGAAGTGAGCGAGCACGACTCCATTGGCCGGTTGTATGCGCTGGTGACACGGCGGCTGGCGATGGCTCCGCTGGAACACGAATACAAGGTGATGGGGCTGGCGCCGTATGGAGCGGGCTCGCCTGGAGCCGAGGGTGTGGCGCGGGATTTCCGAGAACTGTTCGAGTTTGCGCCTGCGGGCTTGAGCTGGAAGAGGCGGCGCGGCGTGCCCTCGATGTATGCGGCTGCGGGTGCGATCGGCCGCCTGCTGGAGCACGCCCGCTTCGACGCAGCCGCAGCGGGCGTACAGCTTTTCTTGGAACGGATGCTCACGCGCTGGGTGCGCAACGCCATCCGCCAGACCGGCATCGCGCGGATCGCCTGCTCCGGCGGCGTGTTCATGAACGTCAAGGCCAATTTGGCGATTCTGGAGTCGCCCGAAGTCGAGGAGATGCATGTCGCGCCCTCCTGCGGAGACGAATCGAACAGCATCGGCGCGGCGGTGCATCTGGCGGCGCAGGCGGGTGAACGCATCGCACCGCTGGGTCCGCTGTATTTCGGCCCTTCGATCACCGACCGCGAGGCGGAGGCGGCATTGGAAGAAGCCGCGCGCGGCGGTAGGTTGCGCGGAGGAAAGCTGCGCTTCCGCGTCCCTGCCGATATCGAGCAAAAGACGGCCGCAGCGCTGGCGCTGGGGCGGATCGTGGCGCGGGCTTCCGGGGCGGCGGAGTTCGGCGCGCGCGCGCTGGGGAACCGCTCGATTCTGGCGCGGGCGGACGCTCCATCGCTGGCGCGCGCTCTGAATCAGTCGATCAAGGGCCGCGACTTCTGGATGCCGTTTTCCCCTTCGGTGGTGGCCGAGCGCGCTGGGGACTATTACGAAAAACCCAAGGCAGCGCCGTCGCCCTACATGATGTTCGCGTTTCGTTCGAAGGAAGCACGGCGGGCGGTGTTCTCCGCCGCGCAGCATCCACACGATTGGACCACGCGCCCGCACGAGGTCTTCGAAAATCACAATCCGGCATACTACCGCTTGCTGCTCGAGTTCGAAGCCCGCACCGGCGAGGGGATTGTGCTGAACACTTCCTTCAACCTGCACGGCGAGCCCATGGTCCAGAGCGCGCGCGACGCCGTCGATGTGTTCCTGCGCAGCGGCCTGGAGCACATGGCGCTGGGCAGCTTCTGGGTAGAGAAGACTGCATGAGCGAAGATCACAGGAAGGTTCTGGTCACGGGAGCGGCGGGGTTCCTGGGGTTTCACCTGGCCCGCCGTCTGCTCGCAGCGGGCCTGACGGTGACCGGCCTCGACAGCCTGAACCGCTATTACGATCCGCGCCTGAAGAGGGCCCGCCTGGCTTTGCTCACGCGGGAACCGCGGTTCGAGTTTCACCGTCTCGATCTGGCGCGGCGCGCCGCAGCGGAGGCTTTTTTCGGCACGCGGCGCTTTGACGCGGTGGTACACCTGGCGGCGCAGGCCGGCGTGCGCTATTCGATCGATCATCCGCATGAGTTTGCCGGGTCGAATGTGACCGGTTTTCTGAACGTGCTCGAAGGGGCGCGGCGCGGCGGCGTGCCGCATCTGCTGTATGCGTCGTCAAGCTCAGTTTACGGAAGCGTGGCTCCGGAGGCCCGCTGTGCCGTGACCGACCGGTGCGACCGGCCGCTGTCCTTCTACGCGGCCACCAAACGCGCCAATGAACTGATGGCGCATGCCTACACGCATCTCTACGGCATTCCCACCAGCGGCCTGCGGTTCTTCACGGTGTACGGGCCGTGGGGCCGTCCGGACATGGCTCCGTACCGCTTTGCGCGGGCCATTGCCCGCGGAAGAAGCATCGACATTTACAACTATGGACGCTTGCGCCGCGACTTCACCTACGTCGACGATGCGGTGGAGGCGATGGTGCGGCTGCTCGAACAGGGTCCGGACGGCTATCGCCTGTTCAACATCGGAGGCGGCGCTCCGGTGGGTTTGATGGAGTTCGTGCATGCGCTCGAGCGGGCGCTGGGACGGCGGGCGCGCCGCCGCTTCGTTCCGATGCAGGCCGGCGATGTGGGCGCCACCCATGCGGATAGCGAGGACCTGGTTTGCGCCACCGGCTTTCGTCCGCAGACTCCGCTCGATCACGGCGTGGAGCGGCTGGTGGAGTGGTGCCGCGAGTGGTGGGCGGAAAAATTGGCGGCAAGGGAGACAGCTCAATGCAACGCGGCGTCGTGATCCTCCTCCGCACCCTGGCCCTGCTAGCTCTGGCCGAAGGCGCCGCGCGGGTCGCCGAATGGGTTCACCCCCAGCGCGTTGACATTGCCTTCGCCTATTCGCCGTACCGCATGCTCAAGATGGCGCGCGCGCCCTGGCCCCTCGACCGCGACGGATTCCGCGCCCAGGAACTGGAGAGCTACCGCGGCTCCTTCCTGATCGAGTTTGTGGGAGGCTCGGTGTGCGCGGGGGTGGGCGAAGATCCGGGCGAGCCCATTCCGGACCGTCTCGAGGGCGCTCTGCGCCGCCTGGGCTTGTCCCGAGCCAGGGTTCTGAATCTGTGCCAGGGCGGGGCGACATCGGCACAGGAGCTGGCGATTCTGGTCGAATACGGGCTGAGGCTCGATCCGCAGGCGGTGCTGGCGTTCGACGGCGCCAACGACGTGCTGCATCCACGGCCGATCGGCGAGGACGACGGGGCCAACCTGCCGTACGAGAATGCGCAACTGGAGGCTCGAGTGGACGGCCGCGACGCGCTCTCGCACCTGGCGCTGGCGCGAATGATGCTGCGCCTCGCAGCGCACGCGCCAGAAAGGGAGCGCGGAAGCGCCGGAGACGCCGATGCCGTGCCGATCGGCTCGATCATCGAGTCGTACCTCTATCACCTGAGCCTCCAGCGCGAGCTGGCCGGGTCGCGCGGCGGTTTCTATGCGGTCCTGCTGCAACCGACGCTGCACCTGGACAAGCCTTGGAGCCGGGAGGAGTCGGCGATGTGGCGCAAAGCGCGGCCGCGGGATGGGGCGAAGCTCACCGGACTGATCGAGGCCCGGTATAGCGAGACTCGCCAGGCGGTGCAGCATTGGGCGGCAAAGCCTGGGGCGGCAGAGCACGGCACGGCGTTGTACGATCTCACCGGCGCATTCCGGACTACCTCCGAGCGGCTCTACTCCGACAGCGTGCATTTTCGCGGCCCACGCGGGTATCAGCTGCTCTTCGCCGAGCTGGAGCGGCAGGGGTTGATCGCGAGCTTGGCCGAGCGCTACCGGGCTTGGGAGAGAACGCCATGAGTCCGGCTCCTGCCAGGATGGCCGCGGCGCGCACGCCGGGAAACTGGGCGCAACTCGCGCAGGTGATGTCGCTTTCGGCCGGATGCGCCCTGCTCAGCGGCGTATTGAGCGCGGGGGCGACCAAGATCATCGCGGTGCTGGCCGGGCCGGCGGCCATCGGCATGCTGTCCACCCTGCAACAGATCCGCGAAATGGCCCTCACCGCAGCGACGCTGAACGGGGGAACGGCGTTGGCGCAGGGCGCGAGCGCTCTTTCCGGCCGCGCGCGGGCTTCGTACCTGCGTACGGCGGCTGCGCTTTTCACGATGGCGACGGGTTTAGCAGCAATCGCGATGGTCGTGGCTCCGGCGATGGCTCCGGCGATGGTCGCGCGCTGGGCGGGATTGCCGGCGGCGCAGGCCGGGTTGATTCGCTCCCTGTCCGTCGCCGTGGTTTTTTCGAGCGGGTTCGTTTTCCTGAGCTCGCTGGTGAGCGCCTTGGGCGCGGCGCGCAGGCTCGCCGTGCTGCAGTTGGCCGGACCGGGAGCGATGGCGGTGCTGGCGTGGCCCGCAGCCCGCGGTAATTTTGCCTGGCTGCTGGCGGCCTGCGCGGCGGCGACGGCGCTGGCGGCAGTGTGCGCGCTGCTGCCCTACCGAAGAAGGCTCGCAGGCTGGCTCGAAGGCGGCCGAATCCAGTGGAGAGATGCCCGGCATTATTTCTCCATTGCGGGAATCATGCTGGCGACCAGCCTGGCCGGTTCAGCCGCATTGCTGATGGTGCGGGCGAACATCGTGCGCGCCGAAGGCCTGAGCGGGGGCCTGAATGGGGTGGGCCAGTTCGACGCCGCCATGGGCATCAGCATGAGCCAGGCGGCGCTGCTGCTGGCGTCTTTGCAAACCTATTATTTACCGGCACTGGCGCGCGAGCCCAGCGCGCCGGAGCGGCGGGCGTTGATCCGCCGAGCGCTGACGCTCGCCGCACCCGCATCGGCCCTCGCCATCGCTGTCCTCGCGGCATTCAAGCCCTTCTGGCTGGATCTGGCGTATTCCGAGCAGTTCCGCGCCGCCGCGCAGTATCTGCGCTGGACGCTGCTGGGCGATTACCTCAAAGTCAGCAGTTGGATTGTTTCGATCCCCATGCTGGCGCGCGCGGATATGGGCGTGTTTCTGGCGTCGGACCTGGCCTCGGCCGGTTGTTTTCTGATCCTGGCCCGAGGGCTGGCGCGGTCTCGCAGCTGGCCGGAGGCCGCGGCCATGGCCTTTGTGGGGATGCACGCGGTCCATCTTGCGATCGGCGCAGTGTATGTCCGGCGCCGGGAGGGATTTCGATGGTCCGAGGTTGCCCTTCCCTGGCTGGGTGGCTTGGCCGTGGCCAGTGCGGTTTCGCTGTGGAGATGGAACGCATGACGGTCTCGGTCGTGATCGCGACCTACAACCGGCCGGCGATGGTCCGCCAAACTCTCGAGGCCGTGCTCGGGCAGAGCCGGCCGCCGGAGGAGATCGTGGTGGTCGATGACGCCTCCACCGATGCCACCTGGGAGGAGCTCGGTAAATTTGCCGCGTCCTGGCGGCGCCTGCGCATGTACCGGCGCGAGACCAACTCCGGCGGGATCGCCGCCTGGAACGAAGCCGCGGCACGGGCGCGCGGCCAGGCAATCGCGTTCTGCACCGATGACGACCGCTTTCTTCCCCGCCACCTGGAAGCCTCGCTCGACTATCTGGAGCGGCATCCGGAGACCGGCCTGGTGCATTCCGGCTTCATCGACGCCATGGAGACGGGTGAAAAGGAATGGTTCGAGCCGCGCAAGCTGCGCGCCGCCGGACCGATCGAAATCACGCGCGGCAACCTGGCCGCCTACATGACCCGCTACTACGATTGGCCGGTGCATCCCTCGACGTTAGTGCTGCGGCGCGAAGTCTGGGAGCGCACCGGAGGCTTCAATCCGGCCTACACTCTGGCCGATACCGACTGGTTCGTGCGCGCCATCGAGCGTTATCCGGCCGCCCTGCTCCCGCGGCACGGCGTTTACAATCGCCGCCACGCGGGCAACTGGAGCAATCGCGTGGGCAGCGCGCGCATGCAGCGCGAGATCTTCGAAATCGTCGAGGCGCTGCTCGACCGGTTGTACCGCGAGCGGTCTTTGAAGAAAGCCGCCTGGAAGACGGTCTGGCGCGCCAACGCGCGGCTGCATTTGCTGCTCACGCTGGCCGCGCGCCTGAAGACCGGCCGCGAGCAAGCCGCCTGCGCGGCCTGGCACGGAGTGCTGCACGACACCGGGCGCCGTTTTCCGGCTGGACTGGAACAAAGACTGGAACGTGCCGGGGTGAGTTTGATCCGGCTGGTGTGCCGGAGGCGATGCGATCACGCGGCGAACCGGCGCGAAAGCGTCAGCCCGCTCTAAGAACCTCCATGTGCGGCATTGCCGGAATCGTTGCGGAACCTGCGTATGCGCAGGCCGTCGTTCAAATGACAGCTGTTGTTCAAATGACCACCGCCCTCGAGCACCGCGGACCGGATGGCGGCGGATTGTTCGAAGCGCCAGGAATCGCCCTGGGGCACCGCCGCCTGGCGATTCTCGATCTGAGCCCGGCGGGGGCGCAGCCCATGGGATCCCGGGACGGGCGCTTCACCATCGCGCTCAACGGCGAAATCTTCAACTACCGCGAGCTGCGGGCCGAGCTGAGAGCCGAGTTGGAAGGCCCCTTCCGCTCCGGGAGCGATACCGAGGTGCTGCTCGAAGCCTGTGCGGCCTGGGGGGTGGAGCGAACGCTCGAACGGGCCAACGGCATGTTCGCCTTCGCGTTGTGGGATGAGCAGGAGCGCGAGCTGATCCTGGCGCGAGACCGGTGCGGCGAAAAGCCGCTGGTGTATTTCTGGAATGGAGCAACCCTGGCCTTTGCGAGCGAGCTGAAAGCGCTGGCCGGTTTCCATGGCGCGCGGCTCGATCCGGCGGCGGTGGACGCCTACCTGGCGCTGGGCTACGTCCCTGCTCCGCTGGCGATTTTCCGCGATTGCCATAAGCTCCCGGCCGGACACCTTCTGCGCTTCCGTGCCGGCCGGATCGAAATCCGCCGCTGGTGGCTCCCCGAGGGCGCTATGCGCCCTTTGGCTAGTCCCGAAGGGACTCCGTCCCTCTTGGTTAGACCCGAAGGTTGCTCCACGCTTCGCGAAGTGCTGGCCGATGCCGTGCGTTGGCGCCTGCGCGCCGATGTACCGGTGGCGCTGGCTTTGAGCGGCGGGGTCGATTCCTCCATCATCGCCGCGGAAAGCGTGGACGCCGGCGCGAGGCCGGAGGCTTTCACCGTGGTTTTCGATGGGATGCTGCCGCACCACGGACAAGGCGCAAATGTGACCATCGAAGATGCGGTCACGCTCGCCGAACTGATCGCCGAAGAGTGGGCGGACCTCGACACTGCGCTCGACGAGTACGAACGGATGCGCAAAGGACGGACGCGGGAAGATCCAGCGCGCCTCGTGGATGGGCAATCATGACCTGCATTTGCCGGACGGAGCGCTGGAGTGGGAGCGGCGGAACTTGCGCATCATGCGGTTCCCCGATCGGTTCGCCTGGATACACGTGCATGACGCCCTGGAAGCGGCACGTTCGAGGCATGCTCGCCTTGCCTGACCGGCCCTCGGGCCTACGGCGCTCGTCGAAATTGGAG
>CAWISY010000077.1:0-8262 GCA_963838455.1 Bryobacterales bacterium | reverse complement strand
ATGTTTATGTCCTGTTTCTTGGTTCCGTTTCTACGTATTTGCTAGGCCAGCCGATGAAACTCTCCTTCCGCCGTAAGGCCACCAATGCGCTCATGCTGGGTGCGACAGGCGTGTGCACGGTGCTGGCCGTGGGAATGCTGTTCTTCATCCTGGGATATCTGTTCGTGCAAGGCGGCTTTTCGTTGAGCTGGAATTTCTTCACCAAGCTGCCGGTTCCGGTGGGCGAAATGGGCGGCGGCTTGGCCAATGCGCTGATCGGCAGCGCCAAAGTGCTGCTCCTGGCCACTTGCCTCGGCGTTCCCGTCGGATTCCTCGGCGGGGTTTACCTGGCGGAGTATGCCGGAGGAAAATACGCCTCGGTCATCCGCTTCGTGACCGACCTTTTGAACGGAGTGCCCTCCATCGTCATCGGCATTTTTGTCTACACTCTGATCGTGGCCAAGCAGGGATTCTCCACCTACTCGGGAGGCATCGCCCTGGGAATCATGATGATCCCCATCGCGTTGCGTTCCACCGAAGAGTTCCTTAAGTCCGTGCCGACCGCGCTGCGCGAAGGCGCCATGGCCTTGGGCGCGACCAAATCGCGCACCATCGCCACCGTGGTCGTCCCCGCCGCGATCCGCGGCTTGATCTCCGGGATGATGTTGAATCTGGCCCGCGTGGCCGGCGAAACCGCCCCCCTGCTCTTCACCGCGTACGGCAACGCGTTCTGGAGTCCGGGGTGGAAACAGCCCACGTCGACTCTGCCGGTGATGATCTATAATTATGCTGTGTCGCCGTACCCCGACTGGCACCGTCAGGCTTGGGCAGCCGGCTTTGTCCTTCTGACACTGGTTCTCCTGATTAACATCACAGCCCGCTCGATTGTCGCGAGCGGATTCTCTCACAAGACAAGATAACTCCGTGACACCCCAAATGAGCTCGACTAGCGCCAACGATGCAACGAAGGGGAATCCCCCGATAGAAGCCGCGGGGAAACCCGCGCTCGACCCAAACCTCAAGCTGCGTTCCACAGGTTTGAATTTCTTTTATGGCACGTTTCAAGCGCTGCATGGAATCAGCCTGGACGTCAACACCAACAAGGTAACAGCCTTCATCGGGCCTTCCGGCTGCGGCAAATCGACGTTCCTGCGCACGCTGAACCGGATGAACGAGACCATCAAGGGCACCCGGGCCGAAGGCGAGATCCTGCTGGACAGCGAAAACATCCTGGAGATGGAGGTGAGCCACCTGCGCCGGCGCGTGGGCATGGTATTCCAGCGGCCCAACCCGTTCCCCAAATCTATCTTCGACAACATCGCCTACGGCCCGCGCATCAACGGGATGGGCAAGCGCAGCGACATGGCGGAGCGCGTGGAGCGCAGCTTGCGCCGCGCGGCTCTCTGGGACGAAGTCAAGGACAAGCTGAACAAGAGCGCTTTCGATCTTTCCGGCGGGCAGCAGCAGCGGCTGTGCATCGCGCGCGCGCTGGCGGTGGATCCGGAGGTGCTGCTGCTGGATGAGCCGTGCTCCGCGCTGGACCCCATCGCCACCGCCAAGATCGAAGAGTTGCTGTTCCACCTTAAAGATAACTGCACGGTGGTGATTGTCACGCACAACATGCAGCAGGCCGCGCGCATCGCCGACTTCACCGGTTTCTTCCTGATGGGCCGGTTGATGGAGTTCGACACCGCCGAAGTCATTTTCAAGAATCCGAAGGTGAAGTCGACCGAGGATTACATCACCGGCCGCTTCGGTTGATGCAATCCGCCAGAGGAAGGTTTTGAATGGGAACTCAGCCCGTGGTTACACAACTACGTCATTTCGACCAAGAGTTGGAACAACTCAAGAGCAAGCTGCTGGCGATGAGCGCGCTGGTGGAATCGGCGGTCTATCGCAGCATCACTGCCGTGGTGCAGAAGGACCGCAAGCTGGCCGAGGAGGTTTTGCAGAACGAAACCCGGGTCAACCAGATGGAGCTGGAGATCGACGACCAGGCCATCAGCCTGCTGGCGCTGCAGCAGCCGATGGCGGGCGACCTGCGCCTGATCACCTCTTCACTCAAAATCAACAACGATCTGGAGCGCATGGGCGACCTGGCGGTGAACATCGCGCAGCGGGCCATCGCGCTGATGGATGAGCCGATGGTGCAGCCGATGATCGATATTCCGTACATCGGCGGGCTGGTGCAGTCGATGGTCCGGAAGGCCCTCGACTCCTTCGTGGCAAGAGATGCCGAGCTGGCGCAGAGCGTGCTAGCCTCCGACGACGCGGTCGACAGCCTGCGCACGGCGTTCTTTCACGAACTGATCAGCTTCATGCAGCGCGAGCCGAACCACATCCCGCAGGCGCTGAATCTGCTCTCCATCGTGCGCAACCTGGAGCGGATCGCGGACCATTCCACCAACATCGCCGAGGACGTGCTGTATTACGTCAAGGGGATCGACGTGCGGCACCACGCCGAGGGCGGTCCGGGAGGATTGCCGAAGGAGCCTAGAGGCTAGGGCGCTTACGCGCCTTTTGGTTGCCGCGGCGGGGTGGGGACCTATCGGACTACTTCGCGGCGGCGAGGGTTTTTTCGGCTTCGTCGACGGTCGCGTAGGTCTTGAAGAGCTGGTCGACGCCGCTCACGATCATCACCATCTTCACGCGCTCATTTACCGCGGCCAGGGCGATCTTGCGGCCTTGCCGCTCGCGCGAGACGTGGGCGGAGATCAGCGAGCCCAGACCGGCCGAATCAATGTAGGGCGTGTTGCTTAGGTCGATGATGAGGGTGTCGGACTTATCCGCCTGAGTGAATTCCTGGAAGGCGAATAACGTCGAGATGGTCAGGACGCCGTTCATCACCAGCACGCGCTGACCGGGCGCGACGCCGTCTTTGGTCTCCAGTAGAAGCTGATCGTTGGGCACGGTGAACGTCGATGTTAGCACGTAACTGTTAATAGCGCGTTACGAACGGTTGCGCTTCCTGAGAATATCGCGTACCGAAACTGACTAGATTGATGTGAGCAAAATTCTGGTGATGGCCGCGCTGGCTGCGGGAGGGATCCCGGCAGTACTGCACCCGACGGGGAGGTCTATACCGGCGGATCCTGTAATGCAGATCCAGATGCCCAGCCAGACCATCCAGGGCCAGACCAGGACGCCTCCGGGAAAGGCGTGGCCGAACGGCAAAGCCACCGCCGCGAAGAAGTCTGCGGGAAAACTGGCGCCGGCGCCGCAGGGGACCACATCGGCCGAGGATAAAAAGATCGAGGACGCGATCCACGCCAAGCTGGCGAAATCGAAGATTGGCAAGGACGGTTTCACGGTGCGGGTCCAGGGCGGCGTGGCGTTCTGGGAGGGCTCGACCAGCGTGGTGCAGCACAAGGGCTCGGCCACGCGGATGGCGAAATCGGCGGGCGCGAAAACAGTGGTGAACAATATTAAGGTGACGGATGCGGCCAAGGAGAAGGCGGCGGAGAATCTGGATGCGGGACGAAGGCGTGCGCAGGTAAAGCGCAGCGAACCACGTGTTCAGCAGTGAAGCCGGGAGATGCGGCAGTAAAATTAAGGTGTGAGCCACACCCGAGGGCTGCTCAAAGGTCCCAAGTTCAACGGCCGCCATTCGACCGTCATTCCCGACGCGATCCCGGCCGTGGAAGCCGCGCGGGACTGCCCCCACATCAGCAAGATTGCCCTGGGGGTGATCACTCCTCTCAAGTCCGGGCCGGAGCACCTCAAGTTCATGCCGGTGAGCGGAGGGCTGAAGATGCAGGTTCGCGGGACCGCGGCCGTGCAGATCTTCTGGCTCTACACCACGCGGCCGGAGGAAGCCATGGCGGAAATCACCAAGCGCTGGGACAGCCGCTAAAGCCGCGGGAACCGAGGCTTGCCGATGCTCGGCGGGTATTGGTACACTCTGACAAACAGTAACAGGTGAGGTATCTCTGTACCCCGCGGCGGAGACACACCATATGCCCAAAAACGGTCAAGAAGCTCTGTACACCATCCCGTTGCCGGCGCCGAAATCGCAGCGTGATCTGTTGGATCGGATCGCAAAATCCCGCCGCATTCTTCTCATTGAAGCCAACGACCAGCGCCGCTGGGTGGGCGGGCGCGTCGCGCCGGAAGTGCACATTCCTCCGGTCGGGCTGATGTACGTGGCCGCCTCGGCGCAGCGCGATCACCCGGATCGCGAGATCAAAATTCTGGAGACCTCGCTGGAGGCGCGCTCGGAACAGGAGTTCGTCACCAAGCTGCTGGATTACCGGCCGGACCTGGTAGGGATCCGCAGCATCAGCCTGTTCGAGGATGAGTTGAAGCGCGTGGCGGAGCTCACCAAACGGGTTCTGGATGTTCCGGTGATCGGCGGCGGCCCAATCGCGACGGCTCGGCGGGGAGCGCTGCTCCGGGCCATCCCGGAGCTGGATCTGCTGGTGGTGGGCGAAGGGGAACTGACGTTTTCGCGTTTGCTGGCGGGGACCAACGGAGCGGGGCTGGTGCTGCGGCAGGGCGACCAGATGGTGGATTCCGGCGATGGCGACATCGCCGACAATCTGGACGATCTGCCCAACCCGGATTACGGGATGGTCGACTTGGCCCAATACGAGAAGCACCTGAGCTACGCCTACAATCACCGGCGGCAGGGCGTGCTGGTGACCAGCCGCGGCTGCCCATACTTGTGCACCTACTGCAATACGTTCGCGGGCAAGACGGCACGGCTGCGCTCCGCCGCGCACGTGGTCGCGGAGATGGTGGAGATGTGGCGCCGGCACTCGATCCGCGATTTCTACGTGGTCGACGACATCTTCAATTTGAACCGCAAGCGGACCGCGGATATTTTTCGACGGATCGTTGAACTTGGGGGCGAGATCGGGGCGAGCTGGCGGCTGTATTTCGTGAACGGATTGCGGGCCGACATCATGACCCGGGAGCTGGTGGATCTGATGGCCGAGGCCGGGACGGTGTGGGTGACTTATGCGGTGGAATCCGGAAGCGAGCGCATCCAAAAGCTGGTCAAGAAGAACATGCGTCTGGATCGCGCCATGGACATCATCAACTATTCCCAGGAGCTGGGGATGGCGGTAAACGTAAATACAATGTACGGGTTTCCCACCGAAACCGCGGCTGAGGCGCAGAGGACCCTGGATTACCTGGGCAGCCTCCGCATGCCTTCGCTGCTTCCCTACCATTTCTGCCTGCGCGGCTATGACGGCTGCGAGATCGTGGAGCAGGCTGCGGAAGCGGGCTGGGACACGCAGGCGTTTCTGGAAGACGGCACGCTTTCCTACCATGAGATGCCGGCCGGCACGGCGACCTTCCCGCGAGGCGAGATGATGGACCATTTGATCGAGTACCATAACCGCTTCGGAATGCACAATAAGCCGCACCTGCTGCGGTCCATACAAACTTTGCGAAACTGCGGCTACACCGATCGTGACCTGGTGGACATGTACAGTGTCCTTCAGAACCGGCAATTCCAGCAGGTGGAGGAAATTGTTGCGGGCTGCGGAAACGGCACGACGGTATCAACTTACTAGGAGGAATTGAATGCACAAGCCGGTCAAGTATCTGGACAAAGGCATGTCCATCGCGTCGAACCTGTTGTGGCACGGATTCCGGTTTGTGAACGACCTCATTCCCGAAAATCCTTCTTTTACTCCGAAATGGTCCGATAAACCGCTGCTGAAGTCGTATCAAAAATCCAAGCCTCCGCTAGGCTGGCCCCGGGAGACCGATTCGCTGTGTCCCCGCTGCGTTCCGGAGATCCGCAAGGACATCCTGGACGGCAAACAGGACCTGGAGGTGCTGATCCACGACAAGCCGGGCGAAATCAAAGCGCAGATCATCGAGCGCGACGGCCAGATCCTGATGGTGAAGGACTGCCCCAAGCATGGGCGCTTCGAAGACGTGATGGCCATGGACCCGGCGTTCTTCAAGCGCCTGGAAGGTATGTTCCCGGGCAGGGACATTCCGGCTCACAACGACGAAAAACTGCATAACCACGGCACCAGCAGCATCAAGCATGGGCGCGGGTCGGTGCTGACCATCGACCTGACCAACCGCTGCAACATGATGTGCGATCCGTGTTTCATGGACGCCAATCAAGTGGGCTTCGTGCATGAGCTGACGCTGGAAGAAATCAAGACGCTGCTGGATAATGCGATCTCGATCAAGCCGCGGCGCCAGATCTCGGTGCAGTTTTCGGGCGGCGAGCCGACGCTCTCGCCGCATTTTCTGGACGCGATCCGGTACGCGCGCAAGCTGGGCTACAACAGCGTGCAGGCCGCGACCAATGGAATCGAGTTCGCCAAGAGCGCGGAGCTCGCGCGCGCAGCGGCGGAAGCGGGCCTGCGATACGCCTACCTGCAGTTTGACGGCGTCGGCAACGGGCCCAATTCGCACCGCGCCGTAGGCAACCTGTTTGATGTAAAGATGCGCGCCATCGAGAACCTGCATTCCAACGGCGTGGAAGTGGTGCTGGTGGCCACCATCGTCAACGGCATCAACAATGAGCAGGTGGGGCAAATCGTCCGCTTCGCTCTGGACAATCCGGATAAGATCACGCTGGTGTCCTTCCAGCCGGTTTCCTTCACCGGCCGCGACGAAGCGGTCACGGATGAACGGAGAAAAGCCCAGCGCTACACGCTTTCGCACCTGGCGCACGACGTCAAGAACCAGTTGAACCTGGGCGAGCCGAAGCGCGACTGGTTCCCGCTGTCATTCCTGACCACCTTCACCGATTTCTCAGATCTGGTGAAGGGGCAAGAAGCTGCCTGGGGACAGGTGACGTGCGGATGCCATCCTAACTGCGGGGTTGGCTTGGCGCTGATGGTGGACAAGCAAACGCGCGAAGCGGTGCCCGTGACGGCGTTCTTGAACACCGATCAATTTTCCAAGGACGTGGCCAAGATCAACGATTGGGCTCGCGGGAAGTGGGTCTCGATCGCGGCGATGATGTTCGCGATGATGCGGAACTATGATTCGTTCAAGGCGCCGACGCATTTTAAGGTGTGGGATATTCTGCGCAAGATGGACAAGGGCTTCGCGGCCACGGGCAAGAGTTACGGCAAGGTGGACGGGTCGCGCACGCTGGAGGACATCTTCGAGCGCCGCAAGGATCGCTGGAACCTGCTGTTCGTCGCGGGCATGTGGTTCCAGGATCTCTTCAACTACGATTTCCGCCGCACGGAGCAGTGCATCATTCCCTACGCGACGCAGGAAGGCGAGATCTCCTTTTGCGCCTACAACACCGGCGTCGGCTGGCGAAATATCGTAGAAAAGATGCACATGACGGCCACTCTGACCAAATGGTACGAGGAGCATGGCCGGCACGAGATCATCGCCGGCGGCAAGAACGTAAAGCTGGCCAGCACGGAGCACCACTTGAAATTGCGGGCCGACGCGGTCGGCCAGGATGCCCAGCACGATCTGGAACAGGCAGGCGTGGCCAAGAACGCCCGCGAGGAGAAGCTGCGGGCTCGCGATGCTCGTTTGAAAGAAGAAGAGAATCGCCGGATGGCGAAGCTCTACCGCGAGGTCGTGTTGAAGGAGCAACCTGCACCGGCCCTCGTTCAGATTGACGTGTCGACGGCGCCTGAGACGGAAGCCGCGCGGGAAACGGTAGCGTAGGCGCCCAGGCTAATGCTTGGGCGCTGAGCCAATGGTCACCAAACCGTCGGGTGCCTCCGAACCTGCGGCTGCTGCGGCGGCTGCTGCCTGAGCCTGCTCGACCGCAACCTTGCCGGTACCCGCGGGAATCGCCAGTAGCTTCTTCCAGGCGAAGCCGAGACGCCTTTTCAACAGCGACCAGCGCGTATCGTTGAAGGGATCGTCGGTGGTTCCGTAGACCGGATGATAGCTGCCCTCGCGAACGCGTCCGGGAATCTCGATATTGAAATTATTGAGCTGCATGTACTGCTGCATCTGCAGTTTATAGCGGCCCTCAATGCCGAATGTGGCTTCGAGGAATCGCTCATTCAGCCAGACGATATAGCGCAGGCCGAAAGCCCACAAGTAGGTATAGCCTTGGAAGAATTTCCAATCGCCGGGGGTGGGTTTCCACATGCCGATGACTTCGCGGCGAACCTTCCAGCGGGCGAAGTTGAGCTCCTCCGGGGACATGGTGGCCGTGCGGACGTTGCTGAAGTAACCGTCGTACCAGCGCATGTCGGAGAGGTTCTGCACGCGGCCTTCGCGCAGCATGTTTTCGCGCAGAGGAGTTTTGGGGTACGGCGTCATGATCTGATCCATGACACTGGTGACGCCTTGCTCCTTGACGAATTGGTAGTTCTCGCGCAT
>CAWISY010000076.1:0-47086 GCA_963838455.1 Bryobacterales bacterium | reverse complement strand
GTCGCCGCCGCCGCCTTCGATGGCGGTGTTGACGGCGACCGACAGGCCGGCGATCGCGCCGGCGACCGTGCCGGCGCCGCCGAGGATGCTGTCGCCGCCGGCCGTTGCGTCGATCAGCGTCAAGTCCGCGCCGCCGGTGACCGTGTCGCCGAAAGCGGCCTTGATGAAGCTGTTCTCGCCGCCGGCGAGGGTGCCCGCGCTGCCGCTGCCGCCGGCGATCAGCGAACCGCCGCCGGCGCCGTAGCTGTCGTCGATGAACGTGGTGCCGCCGGTGCTGCCGCCGATCGTGTCGTTGCGGCCGAGATCGAGCGCGGTCAGGCTGCCGCTGCCGCCGGCAATCTTCTCCAGACCGGAGAGCCCCTGGTTCTCGTTGACCAGGAGCGCCCCGCCGCCGCCGAGGATGCTGTCGCCCGCCGCGCCATAGACCGTCATGGCGCCGCCGCCGCCGACGATCGTGTCGTTCGCCCCGGCATGGCCGTCCACCGTGATCGCCCCGGCGCCGCCGGCAATGCTGTCGCCCGTACCGCCCCACACCGTCGTCGCCCCGGCGCCGCCGATCACGGTCATCGGTCCGCTAACGGCGTCGGCATTGGGGATGGCTTCGATCAGCTGCGCGTTGCCGGCCACCGTGCTGCCGGCGATCGTGTCGCCCAACGAGCCGACCACGGTAATGCTGGAGCCGCCCGCCGCATTCCCGACGATCTGCAGCGACTCCTCGCCGGTCCGGTCGATCACCAGGTAGCTGCCGGCAAGCAGCTCTTCGCTCCCTGTCGCGGATTGCACCTCGTTGCTGTCGAGCGCTGCCGCGCCCGGCACCAGGACGGCGGCCTGATACCCGGCAGCCAGACTGCCCGCGGTTGCGGTGAACACCTCGATGTTGAAGTCGCCCGCGACCGGCGCCGGCAGATTGCCGCCGTCCGGCGTCAGCCCGAGGTTGACGGTTTGCCCGCCGGCGAAGAATGCCAGCTTGGAACCGGCCGATGCCGACTGGTTTTCGGTGACGAGGGTGCCGGTGCCGCCGTCGCCGGCGAGGTGGAAGAAATCGCCGGCGAAACTCTGTGCCGGGTCGAGGTCGATGTCGATGGGGCTGCCGCCCGCGACGATCTGCAGCACGTTGTTGATGCCGAGCGTCACCGTGCCGCTGCCGCTGAACGAGAGGAACGGAAGATCGAAGGTGTCGCCGGGATGGAAATTGCCGATCGCGCCGTTGAACCCCGACCCCGCTTCGATGACCACCCGGTCGTCGCCGGAACCGAGGCTGACCGCGGTGCCGCTCGTGCCGATGATCGTGCCGAAATTGACGATCGTGTTGTCGCCGGTGTCGCCGGCGCCGATCGAGATGCCGGTATTGCCGAGGAGGGTTCCGGAATTGGTCACCGTGGCAGCCGCGCTCGTCGTCCCGAAGAAGGCGAGCGACACGGCGGCGCGCACCGCGGTGACGAGCTGCCCCCGCCTCGTTCGTGATCACGCCGCCGGCGCCTAGATAGATGCCGGCACCGGAGGCGGCGGACAGCGCGGCGGTGCTGACGATCGTGCCGAAATTATCAGCAGTGCCCGCCGTATTCCCGAAAAAAATGCCGGTGCGGTTGGCCGTAATCAGTCCGCCTGCCCGGTTCGTCAGACCCCCGCCCTGCCGGAAATAGACCGCGTTGCCGCCCGTGCTGGCGATCGTGCCGGAATTGGCGATCGTGCCGCCGGCAACGATGGCGACCCCGAAGCCGGTGCCGCCGGTGATGGTCCCGTAGTTGGCCACGGTGGTCAGCGCGCCGCTCGGATAGGAATAGGTACCGCCGCCGGACAGGAGATGCCCGCCCGCGTAGATGCCGTAAACCGACCCCGTGATCCGCGCGCCGGTTGCGCCGGGCGCTCCATTGACGATCAGCCCGCCGTGGATCAGGTTTATCCCGACGCTGGCGTTGGTGGCAGAACTCGCAATTGTCCCAAAGTTCCGGATGGTGGAAGCGGTTTCTGTCGTGGTGACCGCGGCGCCGTGGCCGGCGCC
The DNA here is from genome assembly GCA_963838455.1 of Bryobacterales bacterium. Taxonomy (GTDB): domain Bacteria; phylum Acidobacteriota; class Terriglobia; order Bryobacterales; family Bryobacteraceae; genus Palsa-187. The sequence goes on along the minus strand of CAWISY010000076.1, from coordinate 45,084 downwards.
GATCGGCGCCCGCGCCCCGGTAATCAAACCATAATTGGTGACCAGCCCGCCGGCGGCGAGCAGGATCGCCCCGCCGGTCGTTGCCGTTGCCGTCGACGCGATCGTCCCGAAATTGACGATGGTCCCGGCGCTGCCGCTGATCTCGACGCCGTACGCGGCCCCCGTTATCACCCCGCCGGCCGGGCCGGCGGCGCCGTTGGTGACGGTATCGCCGGTCGAACGGAAACGCGCCGGCGGCGCCCGCAGCGGCGCCGTTGGTGACGGTGCCGCCGGCCGACAGAAACACGCCGGCGGCGGCCGCGCCGGTGGCGTTGATCATGCCGAAATTGGTGAAATTCCAGGCCGCGGCGTTGGTGCCATAGACCGCATCGCCGTTATGCGCCGCGGTCTGGTTCGTGGCGTAGCCGCCGGCCGCGAGCGTCGTCGGGTCCTGCGTCGCCGGGTTGCTGAGGACGATGCCGCTGAGATAGGTGCCGCTGTAGATCGTCCCGGTGTTCGTCGGCGACAGTCCGACCACGGTACCGCCGCCGCCGTCGGTGCCCAGCGTGAAATGCGGGTTGGTGACCGGGGTCAACAGGTTCGGTTGCGCGACCTGGGTCCCGCCGCTGTTGTCCAGCTTCAGAATTCCGCCCGAATAGCTGTACGACGCGGCCACCCCGATACCGGCAAGGTCGAGCGTGTCGCCGGCGACAAACCCGCTGATCGCGTTCGCCGGCATGACCGTGCCGTCGATCTTCAGCGTGCCGCCGCTGCCGGTGAAGGCGATCGGGCCGCTTGCGACGGCGCCGCTCGCCAGTTCCAGCTTGCCGCCGGCGATTGTCGGGCTGGTGCTGGTGCCGCCGTTCGACACGAGTTCGAACCCGCCGTTGGCGACGGTCAGGCCACCGGTCGCCGTGCCGCCGGACCCGACACTGAGGGCACCGCCGCCTTGCACGGCGAGCGATCCGGCGCTGAGGACCGCATCCCCGCCCAGGGCAATCGCTCCCGTATCGGTTCCCGAGCCGGTAATATCCAACGTCGCCTGCTCCGTCGTTCCGCTCGTCGTGTTGCCTTGCAGCGTCAGCGAGCCGCTGTTGACCAGACCCGCCGCGCTCACCGTCGTCAGCCCCGACAGGCTCCCTTCGCCGATGCTCACCACGCCGGTGTTGATCAGCGTCCCGCCGATCGTCAGCGTGCTGCCGCCATCCCCGCCGAATACGTCGATATCCAAGGTCCCGCTGTTGGTGAACCCGGCCTGGACCGCGAGGCTCGCCGCGGCGGAGAGATCGAGGGTGGCAGGCGTGTCATTGATCGTCAGCGAGTTCGCCGCGCCGCTCTCGCCGGCGAGCGTGACGGTGTAGCCGCCGGCCACGCCGATCGTCACATCGGTGCTAAGGAGTCGAGCACGCCCCCGGCCGACCGTCGCCGGCGCTTGTCCAATCGCCGCCGGCCGATTGGTCCACTCAGTCGTCGCCATTGGTGACTCCCTCTGCCCCTGCGTGCCGTGGGCGTAGCGGAAATTTTGCCCTGCGATTGAACGTTGTATTATTTATCGGCCCCTGAGGACCTGTCCAGCACCCCCTTGGACGGGGGCGATTGACCCGGTTGACGGCGCGGCGGTTTTGCCGTCCTTTGCCGGCGAGGGGTGAGAACGTAGCGATGATTGTCGATCTGCGGCTGTGCGCCTGCGGCAGCGGGCTCCGGCTGGCGCGCTGCTGTCAGATCGTTTGTTCGGTGATGCCGCCCGCCGCGGCGAGCCTGCCCTTGTCGTCGCTCGTCCAGCGCGCCGCCGAGCGGCATGCCAAGGCGCGGTGGAGGAAGCGGAAAAAGTCTTCTCGAGGTGTTGGAGCTGGCGCCGGCCGCACATCGAGGCGCTGTCGCTGCTATACCGGATTCGCAAGGCGGCCGGCCAGGAAATGGGGCGCACACCCTGTTGCGGCGAATCGTCCAGCTCCACCCCAATACCTTATGGCGACGACGAACTTACCGTGATGCTGTTAAACCGGGGCGCTATTGCCGAAGCCGAGCGCATGCCCGCAACGCGGTAGAAAACGCTCCGAGAATCCGCAATCGCACAATCTGATGGGCATGGTATGACCGAGGCCAACCGGCCTCAGATCGGCGAATACCGCTATCGCAAGGTCATCGAGACTGTCGCGGGCGCGACCCGATCCTGCTTGCCAACCTGGCGTGGAACCTGAAGAACCAGGGCAGGATGCCGGAAGCGCGCCAGCTTTACGAAAAATCGAGCGGCGCCGCGCCGGAGATGGTGCTAACCTGGCTCGGCTGGGCGCGGATGGAGGAGGCCGACCGCAACGTCGAGCGCGCCGCCGAATGCTGGAGCCGCGCAGAACGGCTGGTGCCGAACAACCCGAGCATCAAGCTGTCGCGCGCCGTGCTATGCCAGCCGAGCACCGGGTCCTGCTCGCAGGCATTGGCGATGATCGAGGCGCTGGAGCTCTCAGGCTATAAGCAGCGTCGATGGGGAAGCGCCCGCGCAGACCGGCGGCCGGGGATGCCGCTGGGTCGCCGAGCCGCGCGGCGCCGGGCTTGGCGCAAATGAGCTGTTGGAGAAGGGGCGGCTGCTCGACCGGATCGGCCGCTACGACGAGGCGTTCGCAGCGTTCGCCGAAGGCAAGCGGCTGTGCCGCGAGGTGACCGGTCAGGGCTATCTGGAAGAGCACGCGCAGCAGCAAGCCGCACGGCTCAAGGGGTTCTTCAGCGAAACCCGGCTCGCGATCCTGCCGCGGGCGCGGCGGCGCGACGACACCGCGCAGCCGATCTTCATCCTCGGCTTTCCCCGCTCGGGCACGACCCTGGTCGAGCAGACCCTGTCGGCGCATCCGCGCATCTGCGCCGGCGACGAACTGCCCTTCGTCAACGAGATCACCGACGCGATGATGCGGGTGCTGAACAGCCCGCTCGCCTATCCCGAGGCGCTGGCCGAGCTGTGGATGGGCGACCGGCGCCACGGCCTCGACGAGTTGCGCGATTATTATCTCGAACGGGTCCGCCAGCTCGGCATCGTCGAGCCGGACGCCGCCTGGTTCACCGACAAGATGCCGCTCAACGAGACCCATCTCGGGTTGATTGCGCTGATGTTTCCGCGCTCGCCGATGATTCATGTGCTGCGCCACCCGCTCGATGTCGTGCTCTCGACGTTTTCCAACCATCTGACGCACGGCTTCTATTGCCCTATGCGCTGGAAACCGCGGCGCGCCACTTCGCGCTGACGATGGAGCTGGTCGAGCACTACCGCGGGCAGATGACGTTACGCTACCTGCCGATCCGCTATGAAGACATCGTCAACGATCAGGAAGCGGCGACCCGCCGCATGCTCGATTTCATCGGCGAGCCGTTCGACGAGCGCTGCCTCGCATTCCACGAGAACCGGCGGTATGCGCGTACCGCAAGCTATGCCCAGGTGACCGAACAGCTGTACGACCGCTCGCGCTACCGCTATCGCCATTACCTGAAGCAGCTGGAGCCGGCGATCGCTATCCTCGAGCCGGTGATCGCTCGCCTGGGTTATCCCCTTGCCTGAACCCGGCAGCGCCGGCGGGGCGATTGCTCCCGAGATCGAGGTCGGCGCGATCCCGGCAGCGGGACAGCCGGCGCCGCAGGTGATGCCGCCGGAAGCTCCGGCGACAGCCCCCCAGCGCATCGCGCAACTAATGCAGCTCGCGACCGAGCACGAGCAGGCGGGGCGGCTCGACGAGGCCGAGAGCATTCTGCGCCATGTCATTGCCGAGGCGGGCGAGCATCAGCCGGCGCTGCATCTGATGGGCATCGTCGCCTTCAAGCAGGACCGCGTCGCCGAGTTGGTGCGGTTGATGGAGCGCTCGATCGCAGTGGCGCCGATGATGGCGCTGTATCATCGCAATATCTGCGAGGTCTACCGCGTCCTCGGCCGACTCGACGAGGCGCTCGTCGCCGGGCGCCGCGCCGCCGCGCTCGCCCCTGACGACGTTCACTGCTACCACAATCTGGGCGTGCTGCATTACCACCGCCTCGAGCTCGACGAGGCGATCGCGTGCGGCGAGCGGGCCATAGCGCTCGACAGCGATTTCGCCGGGGCCCATTTCGGGATTGCCGAGGCATCGCTGTTGCGCGGCGATTTCGAGCGCGGCTGGGAAGAATACGAGTGGCGCATGAAGCTCGCCAACGCGCCGCCGCTGATGCCGCCGAGCGAGCGACCGCAATGGACGGCGCGCCGCTGCGCGACGGCACCCTCCTGCTGATCGCCGATCAGGGCTATGGCGACGTGATCCAGTTCGCCCGCTACATCCCGTGGGCGGCCGAGCGTTGCCCGCACCTCGCGATCGCGTGCAGCGCCGAATTGCACGCCGTGATCGAACAGCAGCCCGGCGTCGGCTCGCTGTTCGATCACTGGGAACGGGCGCCGGAATTCATCGCTTACTGCCCGCTGTCCGGCCTGCCGCGGCTTGCCGGCACGCGCTCGAGACGATCCCGGGGGAGATACCCTATGTGCGGGCAGACCCCGCACGATCGGCGGCCTGGGCCGAGCGGCTCGACGCATTGCTGCCGCCGAATTACCGGCGCATCGGTATCGCGTGGGCCGGCCGGCCAACCCATCACAACGACCGCAACCGCTCGACCGCGCTCGCCACCTTTGCGCCGTTGACCGAGATTCCCGGGATCGCTCTCGTGTCGCTGCAGAAGGGCCCGGCGCAGGCGCAGATCGGCGGCTATTGGGGTCATGCCCCGCTCGTCAATCTCGGGCCTGAGATCCGCGATTTCGCAGATACGATGGCGGTCCTCGACTGCCTGGAGCGGGTGGTCAGCGTGGACACGTCGATCATCCATCTCGCCGGCGCGATGGGCAGGGAGGCGTGGGTGATGCTGCCGCACGCACCCGATTGGCGCTGGCTGCTGAACCGCTCCGACACCCCGTGGTATCCGACGCTCCGATTGTTTCGCCAAGGAGCGGAGAGAAGCTGGACTGCGGTGATCGCCGGCATAGCATCCGAGATTGCCGCGACCCCGCCACCGCACCGGTCCCGGTCGCCGTCAAGACGACGTTGATGTCCTTCCGCTCTGTCTGGCGGGTATTGAGGACGGTTCGTGAGGTGTCGTCACTGGGTGAACTTGATGGCGCCGATGCTGGCGATTCCGGCCAGGGTCATCGTCGAGCCGTTGACGAAGGATAGGATGGTGCCGCCGCTGCCGTCGGATTTTGAGGTTCCGAGGAAGACCCCCTGGGCGTCGACCCCGCTTTTCGACTGGATGAGGTCGGTGGCGGTGTTGAACCCGGTGACCGAGGTGGTGGCGCCGGCCGCCCCGACATCGATGTCGCGCAGCGCGGCGGCGCCGTTGCGGGCCCCGAGGTTGACCGTCTCGGCGCCGACATTGGAGTTGATGTACAGCCTGCAAGGTGCCGCTGCCGCCGGTGATCGTATCGAGGTCGCCGCCCTGGATCGCGGTCCCGCCGCTCGCCGTCTGTAGGCTGGGGATCGTCACGGCGAGGGTCGAGCCGCCGCCGGTGATGTTCCCCCAACCGCTGCCGGCGTCGACATCCATGTTGCCGCTGCCGCCCAGGATCGTATCGCCGGCCTGGCCGATGATCCAGGTGTTGGCGCCGATGGCGGCGCCGCCGGCCGGGTTTGCCGCGCCGCTGACGGTGCCGCTGCCGCCGCTGATCAGCGAGAAGCCGCCGAGCGCCGTGCCGGTGTAGGTGTCGTTGACAAAGGTGGTGCCGGCGGTGCTGCCGGTGATCGTATCGCTGCGGCCGATGTCGAACACCGTCAGATTGCCGATGCCGCCGGCAATCGAGCTGAACCCGCTGGCATTGGGATCGATGACCCGCAGTGCCCCGGCGCCGCCGGCGATGTGGTCGCCCCTTCCGGCCAGTACCGTGGTGGCGCCGGCCGCCGGCGATCGTCTGCGCCCCGGCGCTCGCATCGATGTAGCTCGCGCCCGCGCCGCCGGCGATCGTGTTAAGGTGACCAGCCGCGACCAATCCTGGTGAATCGCCGAATCGCCGAGGGCGTCCAGCATCACCGAGTCCCGGCCAAAGCGGAAACGCCGGTGCCGATCACTTGTTCCCCAAGCCGGCTCCTTGCCCCAGACGACAATGGACGCCGCAGGGTCGGGTTGAACCTCCCACGGCACCTGAATTACCAACTCACTCGCGGCGGGGTCAGCCCCCAATTCGATCGCAGGCACGCCGCCCAGACGAACCTGAAGCGAGGTGTCGCTGGTGCCGCTCACCCAATTGTAGGAACCGGGAACCGGGGTCGAATAGAGCGCCAGAAACTGCGGCGGCGCGGAGTCCAGAAGCTGCGTTACGGCTCCGCTGGCCACGTCGATCGCCAAGACGCGGCCGCTGTTGGTGGCCGCGAAGACCGTGCTCCCGTCGCCCGTGATGGTCTGGTCCGCGATACCCTCGGGTTCATTGGTCAGCGCTTCCAGCGCTCCGGAGAAGGCATCGCCCAGCCAGACCTGGCCGCCGGTATTGAGGCCGTGGCATTGAGATAAGTAAAGCGGTGGCCGTCGTTGGCCAGCTTGGGAAAGTTCCCTGCGGTCAGCGGACTGTCGACACCACTGCTTAAGTCCAGCACGCGAATGCCTGCGTTGGCTTCATACGTGTCGTACACGATCCTGCTTGCGTCCGCGGCGATCGAAAGTGTTGATCGAGTATGAGGGCGCGATCGTCACGGCCCCCTGCGGCCCGACCACTTGCACTACCGAAGCTGTCTCGACCACTGCCGTTCCGTCGTTGGCCACCACTTGCCCGGAACCGGCGGGTTGCTGCCCGATCACCGTGATCTTCCCGGTAGTCAGATCGGCCAGTTCCACCTCGACTGGTTGTGGAGGAAGGATGGCCAGCGGACCGGCGGCTACGCCGAAGAGCAAAGCAAAACGTCCATTGGGGCTCAAGTTGGCCTGCCGGGGTAACTCAGTGTCCCGGTGGGCGTGTGGATGACGGTTGAGTTGGTGTCTTGGAGCAGGCATTCGCTGCCGCCGAAGCAGTAGTCGTTCCAGTTAATCGCCAGGATCGTGCCGTCTCCACTGACAGACGGGCGCGCGTAAAACGGCGTGCCGGCAACAAGGGAGTTGTAAGAGCTCTGCTGTACCAGTTGGAGCTGGGTCCCGAAGAGCGAGAACACCTTCGAAACGGCCGATTGCGTTGTCCCTCTCTGGCGCAACCAGGTTGTGAAGTACAGCATCGAGCCGGTGGCGTCCGTCGCGAGATTCTGAATGGGCGCCGGATGTTCTGGCCGTCTCCAAAGGTCCCGGCCAGAAGAACCAGCCCGATGCGTAGATGCCAGCACGCAGCCACAACGAACAAGTTTACTCCCAGGGGCCAGGCCCTTTGCCAAACAGAGCCGCGGCCAAAGGGAGCGGAGCGTTGATATAGTGGTTCGTGTAAGTCCTTCCACCGGGTAGTGGATCATGATTCCCCGACTTTTGAATAACGCACGGCCCGGAGACCTCTTTCAAATGCATCTGCAACGCCTTTTTACGATTCCTGCGATAATTCTGTCTACTGCGCTGCTTGCCCCGGCGCAGAATCTGCCTCGCACCGCCGGCGGCAAGCCCGATCTGCAGGGCATCTGGCAGGCCACCAGCACTGCCGGAGCCGACCTGCAGGATCACGTCGCCAGCCTGAACATGCTCGCCGGGCGGTCCGTGGTGGAGGGGGGCTCCATCCCGTATCAGCCGTGGGCCGCCAAACAAAGGGATGAAAACTTCAAGACCCGGCTGACCGCCGACCCGTATCTGAAATGCTGATACATGCCCGGCGTGCCGCGCATCATGTATCTGGACTATCCGTTCCAGATCTTTCAGACGCCCAAGGCTGTCGCCATGGCGTTTGAGTGGGAACTGGATTTCCGCATGATCTACACCGACGGCACCAAGCATCCCGGAGACGGCAGCGATTTCTGGATGGGCGATTCGCGCGGGCATTGGAGACGTCCACCACCAGCGTGTCGCCGTCCCAATGCCCGCGCGAATCGCCCATCCAGAAATCGCTGCCGTCTCCGGGATGCTTGGTGCCGTCGGTGTAGATCATGCGGAAATCCAGTTCCCACTCAAACGCCATGGCGACAGCCTTGGGCGTCTGAAAGATCTGGAACGGATAGTCCAGATACATGATGCGCGGCACGCCGGGCATGTAGCATTTCAGATACGGGTCGGCGGTCAGCCGGGTCTTGAAGTTTTCATCCCTTTGTTTGGCGGCCCACGGCTGATACGGGATGGAGCCCCCCTCCACCACGGACCGCCCGGCGAGCATGTTCAGGCTGGCGACGTGATCCTGCAGGTCGGCTCCGGCAGTGCTGGTGGCCTGCCAGATGCCCTGCAGATCGGGCTTGCCGCCGGCGGTGCGAGGCAGATTCTGCGCCGGGGCAAGCAGCGCAGTAGACAGAATTATCGCAGGAATCGTAAAAAGGCGTTGCAGATGCATTTGAAAGAGGTCTCCGGGCCGTGCGTTATTCAAAAGTCGGGGAATCATGATCCACTACCCGGTGGAAGGACTTACACGAACCACTATATCAACGCTCCGCTCCCTTTGGCCGCGGCTCTGTTTGGCAAAGGGCCTGGCCCCTGGGAGTAAACTTGTTCGTTGTGGCTGCGTGCTGGCATCTACGCATCGGGCTGGTTCTTCTGGCCGGGACCTTTGGAGACGGCCAGAACATCCAGGCGCCCATTCAGAATCTCGCGACGGACGCCACCGGCTCGATGCTGTACTTCACAACCTGGTTGCGCCAGAGAGGGACAACGCAATCGGCCGTTTCGAAGGTGTTCTCGCTCTTCGGGACCCAGCTCCAACTGGTACAGCAGAGCTCTTACAACTCCCTTGTTGCCGGCACGCCGTTTTACGCGCGCCCGTCTGTCAGTGGAGACGGCACGATCCTGGCGATTAACTGGAACGACTACTGCTTCGGCGGCAGCGAATGCCTGCTCCAAGACACCAACTCAACCGTCATCCACACGCCCACCGGGACACTGAGTTACCCCGGGCAGGCCAACTTGAGCCCCAATGGACGTTTTGCTTTGCTCTTCGGCGTAGCCGCCGGTCCGCTGGCCATCCTTCCTCCACAACCAGTCGAGGTGGAACTGGCCGATCTGACTACCGGGAAGATCACGGTGATCGGGCAGCAACCCGCCGGTTCCGGGCAAGTGGTGGCCAACGACGGAACGGCAGTGGTCGAGACAGCTTCGGTAGTGCAAGTGGTCGGGCCGCAGGGGGCCGTGACGATCGCGCCCTCATACTCGATCAACACTTTGCAGATCGCCGCGGACGCAAGCAGGATCGTGTACGACACGTATGAAGCCAACGCAGGCATTCGCGTGCTGGACTTAAGCAGTGGTGTCGACAGTCCGCTGACCGCAGGGAACTTTCCCAAGCTGGCCAACGACGGCCACCGCTTTACTTATCTCAATGCCACCGGCCTCAATACCGGCGGCCAGGTCTGGCTGGGCGATGCCTTCTCCGGAGCGCTGGAAGCGCTGACCAATGAACCCGAGGGTATCGCGGACCAGACCATCACGGGCGACGGGAGCACGGTCTTCGCGGCCACCAACAGCGGCCGCGTCTTGGCGATCGACGTGGCCAGCGGAGCCGTAACGCAGCTTCTGGACTCCGCGCCGCCGCAGTTTCTGGCGCTCTATTCGACCCCGGTTCCCGGTTCCTACAATTGGGTGAGCGGCACCAGCGACACCTCGCTTCAGGTTCGTCTGGGCGGCGTGCCTGCGATCGAATTGGGGGCTGACCCCGCCGCGAGTGAGTTGGTAATTCAGGTGCCGTGGGAGGTTCAACCCGACCCTGCGGCGTCCATTGTCGTCTGGGGCAAGGAGCCGGCTTGGGAACAAGTGATCGGCACCGGCGTTTCCGCTTTGGCCGGGACTTCGGTCATGCTGGACGCCCTCGGCGATTCGGCGATTCACCAGGATTGGTCGCGGCTGGTCACCTTCAACGATCCCGCGCAACCAGGTGAGATCATTCATACGTACGGAACCGGCTGGGGACCCGTGGACGGCGCAGTTCCATCGGGCCAGCCGACCCCGGCCGGTCGCCTCTACACCATCACCGCACCCTGCCAGTGGCAGGCAATCGGCAACCCGCTGCAAGCGGCGGAACCGTTCGCGGCGTTATTCGCCGGCCTGGCGCCCGGCCTGATCGGACTCTATCAGCTCGACTTCCTCATCCCGATGCACTGGGCTTACAGGACGTTCACCCCGGAGTGCGTCATCCCAGGCTCGAATCCCAACATCCTGGCGGCCGTTCCGATGGCTCCCTGAGAGCCACCTCAGTTCACGTTGCACCAGGCTTTGAGTTCGGATTGAAGCGCGGCGGCATAATCCGACGCGGTCATGAATTCAATGCCGATCTTGCCAGCGCCGCTTCGCTGCCACTCCAAATCCAAAGACTTGCTACTTTCGCCGAATTTTACAACGATCCCCGTCCCTTCGATTTCGTTCAGGGGCGTCTTGGCGACGAGGCCTTGTACATCTTGGATCGACTCCGAGCCGAATAGAGCGACCGTTTGCATGCGGCCGAGGAAATCCGCGAGCGATGCCGTCGCCAAATCGCAGTGAACCTGGGCAAATCCGGGGTACGGCCGAGTGACCTTCCTCTCCACGAATAGCTGCCCTTCCGGGTCAAACTGCACTTCCTCGTCAACCCAGTCGAAGGATCCGTGCCCAGGCTCCCAGGTGAACTTCCAGTAACCGGCGCGCAGCGGCTTTTGATCAAAGACCTGGATCGTCCAGGGCTGGACGACCGGTTGGAACCGGTTCTGCGTCATATCGATGGGATATTGCACCGCCGCGTCCGACTTGCGACTGTAGCCCAACACCGAGCCTACGGAAATTCCGGACGCCACGTAGTCAAAGAGCGCAAACTGGCCAGCCACACCTTCTCCGGTCAGATCCTGCAGATGCAGAAGCACGGGTTTTCCCCGGTGATCGCTGCCAGGGTTCGGAACGTAGTATGGACCGAGCCCCTCGGCTGCAAGGAACGGGATCGGCATGCTGTCCGGCTCATCAGGCACTTCCCAGTAAGGGCGAATCCTGACGGTGTTGAGCAGCGCTCCGGTAGATAAGTCCACCAGAGAGAGGTTGGCCGGGCCAGACCAGTGATCCCCGTAAAGGAAGTCCGGGCCCGAGTCCCATGTGGCGGCGACTCGCTTGGGAGCCTTTATCCAGAGTACGAGTGTTCTTGCCTTTCCGGGCACGATAACATCGGCGGTCTCAATGACCCGTGCGTCGTTAGGCAGAAGCTTTGCCACTGGGTCCGCTAAAGTGTTCTGGCCGCGGGCTGACACCGCCAGGGACAGCAAGGAAAGCAAGAATGGTTTCATCCTGCTCATCGGGTTACGTCCGCAGCCGGGCGACGAAGTACAACCCCACCAGCGCGAAGATCGCGTCCGGCGACCACGCCGCGACCTCCGGAGACAACTGCTTGGAGATCCCCACTTGCTCGAACAACTGATCCATGCCCCAGTAGATCAGGAAGATGACCACGCTGATTCCGACTCCCGCCATTCCGCCGCGATTGCCGGCGGAAAACGCCCACGGCACGGCGACCAGCGCCAGAACCAGCGCCGCCAGCGGCGCAGAGAATTTCTTTTGCAGTTGAACTTCCAGGGCTGCCGTGTCGGCGAAGCCGCTTTGCTTCAGCTCCGCGATTTCATCCCTGAGCTCAAAAAAATTCATCTGCAGGGGCTGGGTTTTCTCCTTCATGAAGTAGTCCGGTTTTTCTTCGAGTTCGGCGAAGGTGCGTGTGGCGCCGGGAAACGGGTCATAGGCGCCCACCTTGTCTCCCTTGAAGTCGCGGCTCCAGCCGTTTTCAAAGACCCACTTACCCAGGCTCGGCTCCCATTTGGCGCGATCCGCGAAAATGTGGCGGGTCAGGCGGAAGTGCACTGGATCGATCTCATAGACGTTGACGCCCAGCATGACTTGGTCGATCAAGAATTGGTAGAAATAGACGCGGTCATGCAGGCCGTAAACCCATTTGTGATCGGGTTGCAGATAGGTCTGGGCAGGCTTGTTCTTGATCTCGTTGTAGAGCTGATCCTGCTTGCGGTCCGCGGTAGGCAGAACATAGTGATCGAAGGCGAACAGTGAGCCGCTCAGGAACAGCCCGGCCACGATCACCGGAGCGGCCAGCCGGTAGCTGCTGACGCCGCAAGCCTTGAATGCCGTCACCTCGTTGTTCTTCGACATCACCCCGAACACCACCAGCACAGCCACCAGCACCGCGACGCGGGCGAATTCATACACCAGCCGCGGCGTCAGGAAGAAGTGGTAGCTGAGCATGTGACTCATAGGGATGTTGTTCTTGATCATGTCGCTCAGCAGCGTGAAGAACTGGAAGAAGTGGAACATCAGCACGAAGGTGAGCAGCAGGACCAGGAAATAGAACACGAAGCTCATCAGGATGTAGATATCGATCACCTGAGCCAGCACCGGAATGCGCCAGGCCCAGGAGCGGGTCTTGAGCTTCCCGATCATGCGCGGCACGGCCTGTTGCGGAGCGTGGCGCAGAGAGCGCAGGAGCGTGAGAAAACGTGCCAGGTAATCGCGGTCCCCGGGGAACTCCAGGCGGGCCATCATGGCCAGCCCCAGCAGCATGAACGCGGCGTTCGGGATCCACACCGCGATCTCCGGCCGAAGCGTGCCTTGCAGCGCCATCTTGTTCAGGGCGCCCATCCCGATGTAGTAGACGAAGGCGATGACCATGGTGAGAACCACAGCGGAGGATTTGCCGCCGCGCCGTGAGGTAATGCCCAGCGGGATGCCTGCCAGCGTAAGCAGAAGGCAGGCCATGGGAAGCGCCAGGCGCTGGTTCAGCTCCCGGCGCGCGTCGCGGTTCTGCACTGCATCCCCGCCGTGGCTCTTATAGGCGAAGCGGTATAGCGGAAACGTGGCCATCTCCGTCACCGGGCGCGAGTTGGTTTTCTCTTCCGGCCTCTGCGCCTCCAGGCTCATGATTTTTGCGGGCGAAGTCTCGGTGTTGTAGGTGGCGTCCTTGCCCAGCTCATACGCGTTCACATTTTCGAGATCGAGCAGGATTTTGTTATCGGAGACTTCGGCCACCGCGCGGGCTTCCGGCGCCAGCATGATCAGCGGAGTATCGCCGCGCTCGGTCTGTCCGACCTGGCGTTTGTCGACCGGCGTGATGTCGGCCAGGAACACGTGCTTCCATTCACTGACCGGGCCGCTGCCGGGGTTGTTCACGTCCGCGACGTAGAGGATCTGATTCGGGAACTGCTCGGCAAAGACGCGGGGCTGGACGTCGGCGGTGAGCTGGCTGGCGGTCAGGCGCGCCATGACGCGGTAGCGTTCGCCGATCGACCAGGGCGTCAGCCACAACGAAGCCGCGGCGGTCACCAGCATGGCCACGAATCCGACGGCCAGGATCGGCGGAGCGACGCGCCGTCCCGGCACGCCCGCGGCTCGCATGGCGGTGACTTCGCCATCGGCCGACATGCGGCTCAGCGTCAGCAGGGTTCCGGTCAGCATCCCCAGCGGAATGGCGAACGGCAGCGCCGCCGGCAGCACCAGCGCGAACAGGTACAGCACTTCGCGCGGCGAATTGGAGCTGCGCACCAGGTACTCGAACAGGCTCTTAGCCAGCGGCAGAAACAGCACCGAGGTGAAGAGCACGATGCCCAGGCTGGCGCTGGAGAAGTTCTCGCGGAAGATAGTGCGGCTTAACAGACGCATTCGAAGACCACCTGCACGGCTAAGCTAGGCCCGGAGCCGGCACGATGGGACGTTTCTGCAACTGCTCCTGCGGCGGCTCCAGTTCCAGCTCCTCGAACAGCAGCCCCGGCGAGATCACCGCGGTCGCCGCGATGTAACCCCCCTGGCCCAGCAGCGCAAGGGGAGCGGAGTTGTTGACGAAGTCAAACAGCGCGGTCTCCTGCGAGGCCGCCTCGATCTCGCGCAGGGTGCGCGTGGAGATGCCGCGGAAACGCAAGCCCCGCACCAGTTCCTCGCGCCCGTCCGGATAGATGCGATAGATCAGCACCGGCGGACTCAAAGGCCGGGCCGAGCCGCCGGATTGCGAACTGGCCTGCGCCAGTGCCTGCAACTCACTCACCGGGCCGGAGAACGGGTAGGCCAGCTTTCGCACCAGCATCGCGTAGGGCTTGCCGCGATCCGTCGCCATCTGGATAGCGCGCTTTTTCAAATCCGCCAGAGCCATGCCTTCGCTGGCCTTCACGAACATATTGCCCATAGCGCCGGTATTGGCTCCGTAGCTGCCCAACAGGCGCGCATGGCCATTGGAGGCTGCGAAGCCCTTCACCGGCTGGCGCGTCATCAGGAAGTTCTTGAGGATGCCTTTTTCGATCAGCGCCACCGGCTTGGCCGGAACGCCCTCCAGATCGAACTGATAGCAGCCGGCCAGCGCCTTGCCGTTCCAGGTGGTCTGGGTGGGATCGTCGGTCACGCCCAGCCATTCCGGGAGCACGCGCGCACCGACCCTGGTCTCAAACTCGCTGGGGATGGTTCTCACCGGGCGGCCGGGGTCGGCCAGAGGCTTGCGCGGGACGTGTAAGTTGTCGCCCAGTAACTGCGCTAGCATTTGCGCCGCTGCGGTGGGCTCAAACAGCACCGGACCAGTGTAGGCTTCACCCGCGGGGGCCTTCAATAAATCCCGTACATGATCGCCGACCGCGGTGATGCTGGCGCGCAGCTCCGCATCCGCGGGGAACTTATCCAGATCGACGGTCTGCACCGAGGCCGCGTCGCGCATCATCATGCCGTCCGCTGCCTGGCCTTCGGCGCGCGCGACCATCCAGGTGATGTTGTCCCGGTAGCGAATGGCCGTGCCCTCGGAGTTCAACAGGTAAGTGATTCCGTCGATCACCTGAAACTCCAGGCTCGAAGAGAGCACCTCGGGATAGGCGTTGAATACGCCCGAAAGCTTGGCCATGCGCTGCGTCAGGGCCGCCTCATCGATCTTGTGGTGCGCCACCTTGGGCAGGCTGACCACGGCATCCGCTTTGGAGAAGTCCGCGATGTGCTCGCCGGTCTGCGCCGCGGTGTTCTTGAGCGTGGCGCGCTTGCGGCCCATCGACTCCACCGCGGTCTTGAAGGTGCGGTCGGTCAACAGCCAGAAGCCGTTCCGCAACGCGCCGTAGTTGTCGTCCAGCGGCCAATTCCCGTCATAGCGCGAACCGCTATAGCCGCCGGAGGAAATGTGGCCGGTATTGTCGAGATCGTAGCTGCCGACCCGTACCTCGGCGCTGGGCGTGCGTCCATGCTGCCGCGTGGTGGTCACCGCCGAGCCCAGCTCCGCGATCACGTGAAAATCTTCGGAGTCGGTGAAATCGTAGCTGAAGAAATACGGAGGGTCCTCGCTGGCGGCGATGCCCAACTGCCGGGAACGCTCCATCTCATCGCGCATCGCCTTCAGCACCGGATCGTCGTCGATCTGGGCCAAAGCGAAGATGGCGCTCTGCGCGTTCTGAACGCTCTGAGAGCCCTGCGCAAGCAAGCGGCTGACAGAGCCGGAGCGGGTCACCAGAATCAAGGCTCCCGCGGCCTTGCCGCCGCGCATCAGGCCGCGAATCAGAAGGTCGCGCCGGGTCATTTACCACCCTCAGCCGCCGGCAGGCGAAGCTCCACCGACGGCCGGGTCAGATACGGCGGGCGGTCCTGGGAACGCTCCTTGCGCTGCACTTCGATCTCCCGGACCAGCAGAGCGGGCGCGATGGCGGCCACCGGCACATAGCCGGATTCGGCTCCGCAGTAGCCGTTGAAGACGTCCATTTTGTCGGAGGTTGCGATGATTTTGGCGAAGCTTGCCAGCGGCGTGCCGACGATGTCGACGCCGCGGATCAGCTCATCCGGGCGGCCGTCGGGGTAGACCTTATAAACCGTGAGCGGCTTGACCGTGAAGGCCTGCAGGCCGGCGCGCTGGGTGGTGGTGTAGCCCGAGGTGACTTGATCGAAATACAGACCGTACGGCTTGCCCTGGCGCTTGATCTCTTCAATCAGCATCTTGCGCAGCTCCGCGTCGCTCACCTTGTTGGTGGATTCGACGAACAGGTTGGATTGCCGCGAGACAATCTCGTAACCCGGCTGGCGGCGGCCATGGCCGTTCGATACCGGGAAGCCGTTGATGGGCGAGCGTGACATTAGAAAGCTCTTGAGAATCCCCTTGTCCACCAGCGTCAGCCGCTGCGCCTTCACGCCCTCATCGTCGAAATCATAAGACCCGTTGAGGGGCTTGCCCTCGAACTGCTTGATGGTCGGATCGAAGACCACGGAGAGGAAATCGGGCAGCACCGGCATGCCGACGCTTTTGGTGAAGGTCTGGCCCTCGTTCTCATCCTTCTGGCGGTGCCCTTCCACGCGATGTCCAAAGATTTCGTGGAAGAAGACGCCGGCAGCGCGCCCGGAAAGGATCGCCGGCCCCACAAAAGGATCGGCGGGCTGCGCCTTCAGCAGATCCTGCAACAGCGCTCCGGACTTCTGGACCACAGCCAGAATATCGGCATCTTTGGGTAGCTTCGAGGGATCGTCGGCTTCGAAGGTCTCCAGCGTTGACAGGTCCATGCCGTCGGCAGCCTTGCCGTTGGCGGTGATTACCAGGCGGGAAAACAGGCGGCCTTGCTCGATCTGCGTGCCCTCGGTAGTCACCAGGGTTTGCGAGATTCGCTGCGCCTCCACCGTGACATTGGCGCTGAGCGCGCCAGGATACTTGTTGAATTCGCCGGAGAGCTTGCGCAGCCGCGCTTCCCATTCGTCGGTGCTGAACTTGAGCTTGGGCGCAGAGGTGTAGCTGACCTGGGCGGGCGCAGCCGAAAAATCACCCGAGGAATCCTGCGGCGCCGCACGCAGCTTCTCATCCGACTTGAGCCGGATCAACCGCTGCGACGCGGAGCGGTACGCCCGGTCCGTGCTCAGCCACAGGTCGCGCTTGATGGCCGGCGCGTTGTCGTCGAGCGTCAGCAGCGCCGAGGTGCTGATTCGCGGCTGATCGTTCCCCACGCGGCGATAGTTGTCGAAGCTGGGGTCGCCGGTGCGCACGGAGACGTCGAGCTCGCGCGTATGCCCGTGGCTTTCGTCATCCACTGATCCGCCGCTCGATTCGACCACATGGCTCTCGGTCTCGGTCACTTCATAGTCCATAAAGTACGGCGGAGGGTCGGCCTGTTGCTTCAGGATGGTAAAGTTGCGGGTGAGTTCGTCGAGCAGGATCTTGGTAAGCGGGCTCTGTGCCCAGGCGCAAGAGGGAACCGAGCAGGCTATCAGGAGGCCGAGTAGGATGCGCACAGTGCTCCCAGCATAACAGGAACAAAATTAAGGAGCCATCCCCGCGCGACGGGACTGTGCGCGACACGAAAGTGGTCGATTCCTACGGACCGCTCTGTTGCGGTCGCGGCTCAGCCTAGCCCCCGGTTGGACCGCATGGGACAACCTGTGACCTTGCTCGGCTTTCTTCCTTCAGAGCCGCGACCGGGGTGCCCTCTGGGCCGAGCGGTGATTCGCGCAGGGGACCGCTTCCTCCGGTCGCGGCTCAGCCTAGCCACAGATCGGCCGCCGCGAGGGGCGGCCTCTTACGGCAGGCGGCCGGACAAGTACTCCGGCGCAAGTTCGTCCGCGGAAACCGCCGTGCTCGTGGAACCCGAGCCGCGGCGCCCGGTTGCTTGCGCCCGCAGAGCCTCCGGCGGCGGAGTCACTACCAGGAAAGCAACCGCGTCACCGGATTTCAGCGATGCTGCGACCTTCTTCAAATCGTCCACCGAGGCAATAGGATGGCGATTGACCGAAACGATGATCTCGCCGGACATCAGCTCGATGTCTTCGGCGAAGGAGCCTTCTTCCACGCTCGAAACCATCACGCCGTGTTTATCCGGCGTCAGATTCCGCTCGGAGTCGGTCAGCTCACGGGGAGTGATGCCGAACTTGACGCCGTTAGAGACCGGCTCCGGCTTGGTAACGTCGTCGCCGCCGAAGCCCGCACCGGCTTCTTTATCATCCTTGAACAGGATCCGGCGGTCCTGGGTGGTCACCTTGAACTCCATCTTCTTGGCGTCGCGGTCGACGGTCAGCGTGAGCGTGCTGCCCACCGGAGCGTCGGAGACGCGCGACAGCAGATCGTCGCCGTCCTTGATGGTCTGCCCGTTGATGGCCGTGATGATGTCGTTGGCCCTGAGGCCGGCCTTGGCGGAAGGTCCGTCCGGAGGCTTCACCTGGCTGACGATCACGCCGTGGTTGACGCCCAAAGCTTCCAGCGTCTCCGGCTTGGTGTTGGTGGCGAAGCTGATGCCGATGGAGCCGCGCGAGACCACGCCCTGTTGAATGATGTCGTTGTACACCCTCACCACCACGTTGCTGGGCAGCGCGAATCCCACGCCTTCCGAGCCGCCGTGGTTGGTGGCGATCATGGTGTTGACGCCGATCACCTCGCCGCGGATATTCACCAGCGGGCCGCCGCTGTTGCCGGGGTTGATGGCCGCATCGGTCTGGATGAAGCGCTTGAAGGAGCTGTTGTCGATGTCACGCCCGAGCGCGCTGACGATGCCTGCGGTCACCGATTCTTCGAGCGTAAACGGCGAGCCGATGGCCACCGCCCAATCGCCCACCTGCACCGCGTCGGAGTTGCCGATGCTCACGGGATCCAGCGGATGATGCGCGTCAATCTTGAGCACTGCCAGATCGGTTTCATGATCCGTGCCGATGACCCGCGCCCGATACTCGGTCGAATCCGCCTGCAGCTTCACCATGATCTTGTCGCCGCCCAGCACCACATGCTCATTGGTCACGATGTAGCCGTTCTTGTCGACGATGAAGCCGGTGCCGGATTGCTCGCGTTTCGAAGGCCCTTCGGGAACAATCTGGGGTCCTCCGCCTTGGCCGCCGAAGAAGCGCTGCAAGCCCTCCAGCGGATCGTCGCCGCCGCCCTGATCCTCCGGGCTGGGCTGTCCGCCCCGCGTCCGGCTGGATTTCGGCGCCGGCACTTCCACGACGATGTTCACCACGCTGGGCTGTAGTTTTTTGGCGAGCTTGGTGAAGTCGCTGCCGATCTCTACCGCCTTGGGAATCACCAGTGGCGTAGCGTCCGGCGCCACCGCCTGGCTCTTGGCGGCGTTCACCTGCGTGTTGATCAGGGTCCCGATCAGGATCCCCAGGCTCAGAGTGAAAACCATCAAGGTGATGGACATCAGCTTCTGCTGGCGCATCTTCTCTAACAAATTCATAAGTCTTTCCTCTTTGTCTCGAGACCCGACACTCCGCCGGACACCTCAATTGTAATATACGGCTTGCGGCCCGAAAGGCTAGCGGCCCGCTCCTTGTAGTCGCGGCTCTGTAACCGAGCCGCGCGCGCAGCAAGCGGTGTTTTCCGGCCTACGCCGCCTCGCCCAATAGCAGGCATACCGCCAGCAGGATCCGCCGCAGTCCCAGTTCCCGCCCCTCCGGCGAAAACCATTCCGCCGTAGTATGCGCACCCGCGCCCTGCCCGCCCGCTCCGATCGAGACTGCGGGAATTCCCAGCGACAGCGGAATATTGGCATCGGTGGATGCACAATCGAGCGAGCTGCGGATTCCCAAGTGAGTGTCTACGGCCAGCAGAGCGTCCAGAATCGGAGAGCCGGCCCGCACTTCGCCTCCCGGCCGTGAACCGATCTCTTTCAGTTTCGCGCTCAGCGCTCGGCCGTTACCGCTCCTGGCCGCTGGCGGCCTTCCGCCGGAACGCCCCGAGGCACGCGTGTTCTCCTCTTCAAGAACCCGCTGCACCGCCGATTCCAGCAACGACGCCAGTTCGTCCATCCGGCGCGGACTCTGGGAACGCAAATCCACCTTGGCATGCGCTTCGCTGGGGATGGCGTTGATGCTGGTGCCGCCCTCGATCAGGCCGAAATTATAGGAGCAGCGCGGCTCGCCCTCCGGCGCTTCGTCGAGAAACCGGGTGATGGCCCGGCTCAGCGCGTGGACCGGATTGGCGGCTCCGTGATCGCTCCAGCTATGCCCGCCGGGGCCGCTGAAGGCGACATCAAAGCGGCGGCTGGCCAGAGCCTCGCAGGTGATGTGGTCCAGGTTCGGCCCGTCCAGAACCAGGAAGGCTCGATAGCGCAGACTAGCCCCGTTGCGGCAGATGTAGCGCATGCCGCACAGATTGCCTTCGCCCTCTTCGCCCACATTGGCGATCAACACCGGCGCCAGCACCGGATCGTCGAGCGGCGGCGCCGAGGTCCAGGCCGCGGCCAATGCCAGCAGAGCCGCCAGGCCCGCGCCATTATCGGAAACTCCGGGGCCTTGCAAACGTCCGTCCGGGCCGACCTTTATATCCTCCGGCGCGCGCGGCGCCAGAACCGTATCCAGATGCGCCGTCACCGCGACCCCGGACTGCTCCCGCCGGCCGGGCAGCCACGCGACCACATTACCGGCCCGGTCCAGCTTCGACTCCCAGCCCAGAGAACGGAAGCGCTCCGCCATGTACTCGGCGCGCTTGGTCTCGAGGAAGGTCGGCGCCGGGATGCGGCACAGCTTCAGATGCTGCTCATTGATCCAGCCGCGCTCCTTGCGGAACCATTCCAGACACGCCTTTACGCTGGCCAGGCGAGCCAGGTCGGAGACGGATTCGGCTAAAGCAGGCATTGAAACCTCTAGTCTAGCGCTATCATTCTCTATTCATGCCCCGCCTGCGCAAGTTTCTGATCTCTCTACATCGCTGGCTGGGCACCGTCTTCTGCCTCTTGTTCGCCATGTGGTTTCTGTCCGGCATGGTGCTGGCGTACTGGGATTACCCGACCGTCACCGATCGCGACCGCTTGGCCCACGCCCAACCGATCGAAGCGTCGCGTGTGCGGTATGCGCCGGATCAAGCCTACGCACGGCTGCAACTGGATGGCGCGCCGTCCTCCGTAGTCCTGCTAATGTTCGATGGCCGCCCTGCATATCGATTCGATGACACCCTGGTTTATGCCGATACAGGCGAGCCGCAACGCGACTTTCCGCCGGAGTTGACGCGGCGTATAGCGGGGGCGTGGGTTTCGCGCCCTGCGGACGCTGCTTCACTCACCGTGGTCACTGAGCCCGATCAATGGACCGTCTCCGGCGAAATCGGCCCGCTCCGGCCGCTGGACAAATATTCGTGGGCGGACGGCAGCGAGGTCTATGTGTCGGAGGTCAGCGGCGACGTGGTTCAGGCGACCACCCGAGCCTCGCGCTTGGGAGCGTACTTCGGGGCCATCCCGCACTGGCTCTACTTCACTCCGCTGCGCAAGAACGGCCGGATCTGGAGCCGTATGGTGATCTGGGCCTCGGGTATCGGCGCGGCTGCCGCGGCGCTCGGCTTGATCATCGGGATATGGATCGTGTTGCCGTCAAAACGCGTCCCCTACGCCGGCCAAAAACGCTGGCACGCCATCCTGGGGTTGACCTTCGGGTTTTTTGCCTGCACCTGGGCGTTCAGCGGAATGCTCTCGATGGAGCCGTTCGCCTTCAGCGCCGGACCGGAGCGGCTGGGCGGGCGCATTGAACGGGCCTTGCACAACGGAGACTTCAAGGAACCTGATGAAATTTCGCCAGGTGCAAAAATCGTCGACTTCAACGCGTTCGCCGGTTCGCCGGATCGCATTTTGGACGCCGTGCGGGAGGCCGTCTCACCCGCCTCGATCATCGAAACGCGGATGGTCACCGGGTACGAGGCTTATTACCTTGATCGCCATCATCAGCACCCGCTCCCGGCGTTGTTCCTCCGCCTGGATGACCCGAACCAATCGATGTTTTATATCGACCCGGCCACTGCTCATATCGTGGAAGCGTACGATTCCGCCTCGCGCTGGAACCGCTGGCTGTATCACGGTCTACATTCGCTCGATCTGCCGTGGCTGTACGCGCACCGGCCCGCGTGGGACATCGTGATCCTGGCGCTTCTGGCTGGCGGTGCGTGGCTGAGCATCACTTCGCTGATCCTTGCCTGGCGCGTCGTACGAAAGACTCTGCTACAATTCCCCTCGTAGTCCTCGCTGCGACGTTGGCAGCTTCCCTCGCGCGTACACTGAGCCCAGCCGCTCCTTACATCACCTTAAGGAGATCCCCTTTGAACCGACGCAATTTCTTTCAATCCACCGCAGGCACGGCTGCCGCGGCCGCCCTGGCCGCATCGTTTACGCCTTTATCCTCTTCGCGAGCCTTCGCCGCCACCACGCAGGCCGCCAAGGGCCGCCCCGCCGAAGAACTCGCCACCGACGAAGACTTCTGGGCCTCCGTCCGCGACGAATTCACCACGGACCGCACCGTCATCAACCTCAATAACGGCCACGTGAGCCCGGCGCCGCGCACGGTGCAGGAGGCCATGCGCCGGTATCTCGACTACAGCAACATGGGCCCGTACCACACCATGATCCAGCAGCTCGAAAAACATATCGAGACGGTGCGGCGCATGATTGCGGAGTCGGCTGGCGTCGATCCGGAGGAGATCGCCATCACGCGCAATTCGAGCGAGTCACTGGAGATCGCACAGCTCGGCACTCCGCTCAAGGCCGGCGACGAGGTGCTGACCACCACCCAGGATTATCCGCGCATGCTCACCACCTTCGCCACGCGCGCCCGCCGCGAAGGCATCAAGGTGAAGGAGGTCTCCTTCAAAGTGCCGGTCGAGAGCATGGACGACCTGTACCATCTCTACGAACAAAACATCACGCCGCAAACCAAGCTGATTCTGCTGTGCCATATCACCAATCGCACCGGCCAGATCTTCCCGGTGCGGCGCATCTGCGACATGGCGCAGGCGCGCGGCATCACCACCATCGTCGACGGCGCGCATGCCTTCAGCCAGTTCCCCATCAAGGTTTCCGACCTAAATTGCGATTTCTACGGCGTCAGCCTGCACAAGTGGACCTTCGCTCCGATCGGCACCGGCTTCCTGTACGTGCGCAAGTCGAAGATCAAGGAAACCTTCCCGCTGATGACCGCGGGCGAGCGCCGCGACGAGAACATCCGCAAGTTCGAGGAGATCGGCACGCATCCGGCCGCAAATTTCGACGCCATCTGCGAAGCCATCACCTTCAACCAGAACATCGGCCTGGACCGCAAGGCCGCGCGACTGCGCTACCTGAAAGACCGCTGGGCGACGGCGCTCGGGAAGAATCCGAAGGTCAAAATCCTGCACAACCCCGACCCGGTGATGTCCTGCGGCATCGGCATGTTCGGTGTCGCCGATGGAGTCGACCCTAAGAAGTTAATCGATGCCCTGGAATCCAAGCATTCCATCTACACCTCCATGATGCGCCACGCCGAGTACACCGGCATCCGCATTACGCCCAGCGTTTACACTACGGTCGCCGAGATCGACTACTTCGTGCAGGCGGTGGAGCAGGAGTTGAAGAACGCTTGAGTCCTAGTAGCCTTGTCTCAGCCGGAACATTAGTACCGCTTCCTGTGGTCGCGGCTCGGCGCGCCTTCGATACAGAGCCGCGACCACAGGGAGCGGTTGGGCGCATGCTCACGGACTCGCTGATACAAGCCGCTAGTTCACCCGCTTCACCGGGATGCTTCGACCGCCGGTGTGAATCACCAGTTGCGTAACCCGGCCTTGTGCGTCGAGCTCGAACGTGATCACATCGTCGGAGCTTTTGCTGAAGAATTGCATCTCGCCTTCGGGGAACACTTCCATCGGAGGCTCATCGTTCTCCTGTATCGAGAGGTGATCCGCCTTGCGCGTGACGACTAGGCCGAGGCTGGCCGAAAGCTCGTAACGGCCAGTCACGCGATCCAGAAGCTGGGCATCGAGCGTAATCTGGTGATGCACCGGCAGCGGCGGCCGCGGGGGCAACTGATCGTACGGCGTGAATCCCTCCCACTCGATGGGCGTGAACGTGTCCCGGATCAATCCTTCCAGCAAGCCCTTATAAATCCCCTCGCCATTCGAGCTGTTCGTCATAATGACGATCCCGTCTTTCGATTGATCGAAGATCGCTGCGTAATGCCGAAACCCCTCGTCATGCCCCTCTTTGAACCACACCTTGCCGTATGGGCTCCAGTACAGGCCCCACCCCAGCCCGTAGCTCAGCCGGAGGCCTCGATTCGCGTCCGTGGTCAGCCCGTCCAGCGTCGGAAACTCATGCTTCGAGTCGATCTGAATCTGCGGGCTCAGCATCAGCTCCCGAGTCTCCTTCCGCAGTCCCTTCCCTTCCATCACCGCTTGCGTGAATCGAGTGAAGTCGCGCAGAGTGGTCTGCATCGACCCCGCGGCGTTCGCGCTCTTCCGCTGCTGCTGCCCCAATGAACGCCCGTACTCGTCGTAGCCGTTCGCATAATCGTCTTCGAACCGAGCCTCGGATAGCATGCTGGTCCGCGACATCCCCAGTGGTTTGAATACCCGTTCCTGCATCAGGTCCTGCAACGGCCGTTTCGTCACCGTCTCCACCAGAAACTGCAGCAGCATGATGCCTTCACCGGAATACGCATACTTCGAGCCTGGCTCGAAATAGATGTGCAGTTTTAGATCCCGATTCAGCGTCCGGAAATTGGAGAATCCGGCGGTATGGCTCAGCAGCATCCTTACCGTGATTTTCTTGTATCGCGGATCACCGGCCAGATCCTGATAGTTCGGATATTCGGGAAGCGGCTTCGGCAAATATTCATCGATCGGCTTGTCGAGGTCCAGCGTATGCGCATCCAGCAGGTGCATCACCAGATACCCGAACGCGACCTTGGTGAACGACGCCGCGCCCAGCACCGAATCCTCCGTCAGCGGAAGCTTCTTCTCCGTGTCGCGATAGCCGTAGGCTTTGCTGTAGGCGACCTTGCCGCCGTTGAAGATGGTGATCCCGGCGCCCGTCACCTCGCCCGCCTTCATCAGCCGCGTGACCGTCGCGTCGATTTCGGCAGGCGTAATGCTGCTCCCATCCACACGCCTCACGCCCGTCTGCGCGGCTAACAGCGGTGCGAGGAGAGCCATGGCGAGTCCAATCTTCATAAGCGGCAATACCGGGCCGACAGTCTGTGGTTTCACGGAATCTCCAATCATTCGTAACGGAGCGTAATGGCCGGGTCGATCCGCGCCGCTCTGCGCGCCGGAACCCAGCATGCCGCCAGAGCCGCCGCTAACAGGATCAGCGGCACGCCCGCGAAGGCCATCAGATCGTGCGGGCTTATCCGATCGAGAAACTCGGCGAAATATCGCGTGAGCGCAAACGCGCCGCCCAAGCCGATTGCGACGCCGGCCAGGGTCACCTTCACCCCGGACGCCAATACTCCGCGCAGCACGGCCACAGCCGTCGATCCGAGCGCCATCCGGATCCCGATCTCGCGCGTGCGCCGCGTCACCGCAAATGCAATCACCGCGTACAGGCCTAGCACCCCCAGCGTCAGCCCGATCGCTCCCATTGCCCCCACCAACTCCGCCATCAGGCGGGCCGGCAGCAGCCCATGGCCCGCGAAGATTTCCTGCATCGTGTGCGCCCCATACACCGGCACATCCGCCGCCACCGCCTTTACGGCTTCGCGGATCGCCGCCGTCATCGCGGCTGGATCGCCCGCCGTGTGGAGGAACAGCGTCATCTGTACGCTCGGATGCTGCCGCGCCGCAACGTAAAAATAGGGCTCGTATTTATCGATCGATACCTGATATTTACCGTTGCCCGCGATCCCCACCACCTCCAGCATTCGCGCCTTCGGACCGCCGTCGCCTAGCCAACGAATGCGCCGGCCCACGGCGTCGCCTTTCGGCCAGAACCGTTCCGCCAAAGCCTGATTCACGATCACAACCCCAGGCGAGCCTTCCTGGTCGCCCCCGTCAAACGCCCGTCCTTCCAGAATCGGCACCGCCATGGTCGAGAAATAATTCGCACTTACGCGGCTGAACATCGCCGAGATCTGGCTGTTGTCGTCGCCGCCTTCCGGGGCGATCGGACTGAATTGCGAGTTGGTCCCCATCGGAAGATGGCTCCCGAGCGCGGCGCTGCTCACCCCGGGCAGTTGGCTTACCCGATCCTCCACCTCTCTGTAAAACGACTGCGCCCGCGCGTTTGAATATCCGCCCAGAGCGGGGTCGAAGGAAACCACCAGCACATCGTTTACGCGAAAGCCCGGATTCGCGCGGCTGGTCCGCACAAAGCTCTCGATGAACAGCGCGGCCGAAATCAGCAGCATCGTCGCCAGCGCCGTTTGAATTGCTACCAGCGTCTGGCGTCCGCCGGCCGAGCCAGTCCTTCCGCGCGCCGCCCCTTTGGCGGCCGAGATCAAATCGACTCTGGTTGCTCGAATCGCCGGCCATAGCCCGGCCAGCAGCACGGCCGCGGCTGCTGAGCTCAGCGCGCACCAAAGCACTCGCGCGTCCAATCGCGCCGGGAAGCTACTCGCGAAGTCTGGCGAAATCTGTATCGACGTGAGTAAGTGAATCGCCCACCATGCGAACAGCAGGCCGCCGCATGCCCCCAGCCCTGCCAGCACTACGCTCTCCGTCAGCAATTGCGCCATCAGCCTCCCGCGGCTTGCTCCTACGCTTTGCCGGATGGTGATCTCCTTCACCCTCGCGCTCGCGCGGCCTAGCAATAGGTTCGCGACATTCACGCACCCCACCAGAAGCACGATCGCCGCGATTCCCATCAGCACGTAGATCAGCCGCAGGTCGTCCTGGTCCTGCTGCACGCGCGCCGTGATATCCGGCAGCACTGTCGCCGCGCGCTGCCGCTCCACTTCCGGAAAGCTCGATTGAATCTGCTTCGCCAGCACCGTGAACTCGGCTTGTGCCGATTGGATGCTGGCCCCGGGCTTCAGCCGCCCGTAGAGATTCAGATTGGCGTAAGCCGGATTGTCGGTTGGCAGAACTTTTCTCGACGTCAGCAGGCGCGCTCCGGCCGCCAACGGAAGGTAGATTTCCGACCGCAGGAAATAGTTGGTCCCGATAAATTGCCCCGGCAGCACGCCGACGATCGTTACCGGCTGGCTGTTCACTTTGATCCGCTGGCCCACCACGTGCGGATCGGAATGAAAGCGGCTCTGCCAGCCCTGCGCGCTCAGCACGGCCACGATGTCTTTGGCCGCCGCTGAATCCTCTTCCGGCAGAAACGATCTTCCCAGCACCGGCTTCACTCCGAACATGGCAAAACAATTGCCGCTCACAAAATGGCCGAATACGATGCGAGTCTGCTCCCCATCGCCGGTTTCTACGGCGAAGTACTGCGGGCTTTCCGCGATCAGTCCCGAAAGCGTCCGGGTTTGATCCCGGTACGTCGCGTATTCGCGATAGGTAAAAGAGCCGGAGTCGAACCGCGGGGACGTCGAGTGAACCTGCACAATCTCACCCGGATCCCGCACATCCAAGGGCCGCAGCAACAGCCCGTCGGCGAAGCTGAAGATCGCGCAGTTCACGCCGATGCCCAGCGCCAGCGACAAAACCGCCGCCGCGGTGAATCCGGGATTGCGGCGCAGACCGCGCAGCGCGTAGCGCAGGTCTTTCGCGATGGATTCCAGCCAGCACAGCGGGTCGCCCTCGCGAGCCCGCTCCTTCAGCAGGGCGATGTTGCCGAGAGTCCGGCGCGCCGCGTACTTCGCTTCTTCAGGGCTCAGCCCGCGCTCCGTCCCGGCTTGCGTCTCGAAATCCAGGTGTGCTGCGATCTCCTCGTCCAATTCCTGCGAACTTCGCCAGCGCAGCCATCTTGGCAATTTCATGAGACTGGCTCCGGCTTGAGAATTCTCGACACGGCCAGCACCATCGTCTCCCACTTGCTGGTTTCGGCGGCGAGGCGCGCCTTTCCCGAACGGGTCAGCTTGTAGAATCTCGCCCGCCGGTTGTTGTCCGAGGTCCCCCATTCCGACGAGATCAACCCGGCCTGCTCCAGCCGTTGCAGCGCGGGATAGAGCGAGCCGTGATCCACCAGCAGAACGTCGCCGGAGCTGCGCTCAATGGCGGTCGCGATGCCATGACCGTGATTGGGGCCGAACACCAGTGTTTGCAGAACCAGAAGGTCGAGCGTGCCTTGCAGCAGTTGGATCCTGTCGATTTTAGCGGAGGACATTCTAGGAGACACTCTACCAGAACTCCAGGAGATTGTCTACTGGTATCTTGGGATGTATACTCAAGCCTGGGAGGTCCCTCAATGGAACTCGACCGGAGAGCGTTTTTTGCCACGCTGGGCGGCCCCGCCGCCGTCGCTGCCATGTCGCACGAAGCCCGCGCCGACGCACTTGAGCACTATATGGCGATGCAGCTCAATCAATCCAAAGCTGCCGAAGCCGCCAAAAAGAAATTTCCCACGGCCGCGGAGGTTGAGGCGCAGATTGAAACCCGCTCCAACCGGCGCGGCGTCGGCAACCTGTTCCTGTCCAGCACCGGCCACGTCAGGAAACTCCCGCCCATGCCCGAGAAGCCCACCCTGGCGGACTTCTTCAGGCTCCGCTTCCACGCGACCTCGAACCACGTCCTGCAGAGCGCCAATCTGGCGATGAAGAACCACATGAGCGAGGAGATCGTGCTGGCCTGCCTGCTGCATGACACCGTGCAGGAGCTGATCAAGGTGGACCATGGCTGGTGGGGCGCGCAGCTCTATGAACCGTACGTCTCAGAAAAAGTGACCTTCGCTATCCGCTACCACCAGGCGTTGCGCTTTTACGAGGACAAGGAGAACGGCTACAGCTACCCCGACCTGTATCGCAACATGTTCGGGGAGGACTACAAACCGGAGCCCTACATCGAAGCGACTTACCAGATGGTGCGCAACCACAAGTGGTATCTGGAGCCTCGCATGGTCACGGTGAACGATCTGTACGCGTTTGAGCCGGGAGTCAACCCGCAGCTCGAACAATTCACCGACATCATCGGCCGCCACTTCAAGCAGCCTAAGGAAGGCCTGGGATTCGACGGCAGCCCGGTGGCGCACATGTGGCGCTCGATTGCCATGCCGGATCATCCACTGTAAGCATGACCGCTCTGCCGATGACGCTTCCGGCGCGGTATTACACCGACCCGGAGATTTTTCAAAAGGAGCTGGAACGGTTTTACTTCAACCGCTGGATCTGCGCGGGCCGCGAGAGCTCCATTCCCAACCCGGGCGATTACTTCCTGTGCGAGCTGGCCAAGGAAAGCGTGATCGTGACCCGGGACAACGCCACGCGCGATAATGCCGGAGCCGTGCGGGCCTTCTACAATGTCTGCCGTCACCGCGGCTCGCGCATGTGTACGGAGGAGCGCGGCTCGCTTCCGGGCCGCCGCATCACCTGCCCGTATCATGCCTGGTCCTATGGATTGGATGGCGCGCTGATCGGGGCTCCGCATGCGGAACGTCCCGGCTTCTCCCGCGCCGATTATCCGCTGAAATCCGTGCACACCGAAATCTGGGAAGGCAATGTCTTCCTGCACTTCGGGACGCCGGAGCGGACAGTAGCGGATATGTTCGCTCCCGTAGCGAAGAAATTCGCCAACTGGAGGATGTCGGAGCTGCGGACGTTCCGCCGCATCGTCTACGACGTCAAGACCAACTGGAAGCTGATCGTCCTGAATTACAACGAGTGCCTGCACTGCCCCTTCGTGCACCCCGAGCTGAATCTCCTCACCGACTATCTGGGCGCCGACAACGAGGAGCCCAATCCGGACTTTATCGGCGGCGTGATGTTCCTGCGCAACGGCGCCGAGACCATGAGCTTCGAAGGCAAGCGCAACGGCCGAGCGTATCTGCCTGGGCTAAGCCAGGAACAGCACAACTGGGCGGCGTTTTACAGTCTCTATCCCAATCTGCTGCTGGCTCCGCATCCGGACTATCTGCTGACGCACACGCTCTGGCCCATGGCCGCTGACCGCACCCGCATCGTCTGCGAATTGCACTTCCATCCGGATGAAATGGCTCGCCCGGACTTCTACGCCGACGACGCTTCAAGCTTCTGGGATCTGATCAACAAGCAGGACTGGCACATCGCCGAGCTTTCCCAAGCCGGGATCTCCTCGCGAGCCTATGTTCCGGGGCCGTACACCAAGCGCGAGGAGTTGCTGCGCGCCTTCGATCTCGACGTACTCGCAACAGACGGCGGATCGGAATAATTCAGTTGTAAATGGTTGTTAGCGGCACCGGCTTCAGCTCCGGCGCGACTCCCGCGGGCATCGGATACCGGTCGACATTGAGCAGCATGGCTACAGTCTGGTAGTAGCCCATCGCAAACATCATGTCGACGATTCCGCGCTCGCCGACGGTGTTCTTGGCCGTGGCGTAGGTGGCGTCGCTGACCCCGTGAGTCTTCAGCAGTTCGCTGGCGAAATTGAAGACCGCGGCTTCATCCGCGGCGAGCTTGGCCGGGCGCTTTCCATTGGCGATGGCGGTGATAATCTCCTCGCTCACGCCAGCCTGCGCGGCGGCGCGGCGATGCGCGTTCCACTCATACTGCACCATCCAGTAGCGGGCTGTGGTGATGATCACCAGCTCATTCAACCGCGAAGGCAGCGAAGAATGAAAGCGGATCTGTGCGCCCAAGCCCTGCGCCAGATCGCCCATCGCCGGACTGCGCAACATGACGTTGAACGGTCCGCCCAGGCTGGTGCGGCCGCTGGATAGAATGTGTTCGACCATGGTCCTCTGCTCGGGAGCCATGGCGTCCCAGGTGAGCGGTTTGAACCGGTCCCCAGTGAGGGAGAAATTCGCCGGCGCTGCGGCCGGGGTCTGCGCGCCGATCACGGCGCCGAATAGAACCAGAGCGGCAATCGTCAAAGGAAATCGCATGCTTCGAATTCGCATGCAGCGAGAGTATCACGCCCGCTCCTCGTGCGCAGCCCTGTTAATCCAACCCCGTTAGCCCGCCGTGCGAGCGCTATCATGATGGCAGATGCTGCACTTGCGACTGAAGAATCCGGTCCCCGAACGCTTGGCCCATCACGCGCCATTGCGGCACCTGCACCCGCAATTTCCCCTCAAATGGAAGGTTCAGCCGCAGACCGGCCGGGAGTTCCAGATCTTGAGCCTTCCCCAAAAGGATGGCTCCTTCGTCGCATCGGTCGTTGAAGCGCCGGAGATCCTGGTGTATCACCGCTCGCGCACAGCGGCCGAACGCAAGGCTGCCGAGAAATTCCTCAAAACCCCGGACCCCCACGTATACATGCGCCACCCCTTGGTGACAACCAAGGCCGTGACCATCGACATGGAGTATGACGAAGATGCCGAAGCGTTTGTCACCCATGTAAGAGAACTTCACGGGATGTCCACTTTTGGCGATACCGAAGTCACCGCTCTCGACAACACTGCCGAGATGATCCGCGGCTACATCAGGTCGATGGAGGGTAACGGAAAGAAAATTCCCCTCTCCGCAAGGAAGCTCGGAGAGTTGAAGCGTCTCGTTGGAATTGATTGATGCCGGCGGCCCCGGCTGTCTCTGGCAAGAAGGCCATTCGGGCCCTGGCCAAACTCGGGTTTCGAGTCGACAGGATTGAAGGCAGTCACCACATGATGGTGAAGGACGGGCATCCATTTACAATTCCCGTTCCTATACACGGATCGAGAGCTCTTCCCAAGGGCACCCTTGCCAGCATCATTCGAATGGCGCGAGTCAGCAAGGCCGAGTTTTTCACAGCCTTGAAGTAAATCGTCGGGTCCAAGGCTATGCCTTCGGCCGGATCGGCGTCGCCGCCAGATCGCCGACCACCGTAGTCCACTCCCGCACGTACCATCGCTTCACTAATCCGTTGGCGACGTAGGGATCGGCTTCCGCGAAGCGCTCAGCGACCGCGGGCGAATCGCCGCGAAACAGCAACACCGCGCCATCGACGGGATTGGCGAACGCGCCGCCGAGAAGCAGTTCGCCGCGCTCCTGCGCCGCCCAGCCCAGCGCCAAGTGCTCGGCGCGGAACGCGGCGCGCCGCTGCAGATAACCGTCTGCGGCTTCATAGAACAAAAGATAGTGCATGCGTTACTTCTAGGCTTGCCTTGGCTTCCGCCGCCGGATCAGTTTCTTGCGCAGGCGCCGAGCCACGGTTGCAGGCGCGAAGGCTTGATCCAGCAAGTCGGCCTGTTCGCGCAGGTGCTGCTTGAGCAAGCCCGGAGCGGGACTGGCGCTTTCCGGCCTTCCCGCGTAGCCGATCACGTGGCGCATCGAAAGCAGCGGCGTGATGTAGCCGCGCGCGAACGCCCAGGCGCCCATATTGCGCGGCTCCTCCTGTGCCCAGATCACGTTGGACGCGTTGACGTAGCGCTTCAGCACGCCGAGGAATTCGGCTTCGGGGAAAGGATAGAGCTGCTCGATGCGCACGATGGCGACATCTCCCGCCTTGCGCGCCTCGCGCGCGGCCAGCAATTCGTAGTAGATCTTGCCGGTGCAAACCAGAATCCGCCGGATGGCCGCTACATCGGTCACTGTCGCATCATCCAGCACGGGACGGAACACGCCTGTAGCCAGATCGTCGATGGTGGAGACCACCTTGGGATTGCGCAGCAGGCTCTTGGGCGTCATCACGATCAGGGGCTTGCGCAAACCGCGCCGGTCCGGACCGCCGCGCATCTGGCGCCGCAGCAGATGGAAATACTGCGCCGGCTCAGTACAATACGCCACCTGCATGTTTTTATCCGCGCAGAGCTGCAGATACCGCTCCAGGCGCGCGCTGGAATGCTCCGGGCCGCCGCCTTCCTGGCCGTGCGGGAGCAGCATCACCATGCCGCTGGGCTGGCCCCATTTGGATTCGGCGGAGGAAAGGAACTGGTCGATGATGATCTGGGCGCCGTTGGAGAAATCACCGTACTGCGCCTCCCACAGCACCAGCGCGAACGGATCGGCGATGCTGTAGCCGAACTCGAATCCGACCACGCCGTATTCGCTCAGGGGGCTGTTGTAAACCTCGAAACGAGCCTGGTTCGGCGCCAGGTGCTGCAGCGGGACGTAGACCCGGCCGGTTTCGGCGTCGTGATATTCGGCATGCCGCTGGCTGAAGGTGCCGCGGCCGGAATCCTGACCGCTCAACCGCACCGGCGTGCCTTCCAGCACCAGGCTTCCGAAGGCCAGCGTTTCGGCCAGCGCCCAATCGATCAGCGGCCCTCCCTTGCGAGCCTCATGCCTCCGCTCCACCACGCGCTCCAGCTTGGGATGCAGCTTGAAATCGGCAGGGAACGCCGTTATGCCGTCGAGAATCCGTCCGATCACCGCGCGGTCCACCGCCGTGGGCGGAAGGTCGGTGGGCATCGCCTCCGGAGCCACGGGACTCATCTCCAGCAGTTCGTACTCTTCCTTTTGCTTGACGGTGTGGTCGTAAATATCGTAAAGGCGCTTCTTCTGCGCCTCCTGCCAGCCTGCGACTTCCTCCGCCGTGACGATCCCTTCGCGCTGGAGCTTCTCGGCGTAAGCGATGGTAGCCGGCACGTGCGCCTGAATCCGGCGAGCCATAATGGGCTGCGTGTAACTGGCGTCATCGCCTTCGTTATGGCCATGCTTGCGATAGCACACCATGTCGATGACCACGTCGCGATGGAACCGCTGGCGATATTCGAAAGCAAGCTGCACCGCGCGGAGGCAGGCTTCAAGATCGTCGCCGTTGACGTGGAACACCGGCGCCTGAATGGCCAGCGCGACGTCGGTGCAATAGGGTGAGGAGCGCGCGGCTTCCGGGGCCGTGGTAAACCCGATCTGGTTGTTGATCACCAGGTGAATGGTGCCGCCGGTGTTGTAGCCTTCGATCTGCGAAAAATTGAGCGTCTCAGCCACGATGCCTTGCCCGGCCATGGCCGCGTCGCCGTGAATCAACAGCGGAATCACGCGCTCCCGCTGAAGATCGCCCAAATGATCCTGCTTGGGCCGGACGATTCCCTCCACCACCGGGTTCACCGCTTCCAGGTGGCTGGGGTTGGCGGCGACGGAAACCGTGATCGGCTTGCCGTTGGACATGGTGCGCGTGCTGGTGGCGCCCAAGTGATACTTCACGTCGCCCTGGCCGTCATTGGTTTCCGGGTCGACGTCGCCTTCGAACTCGGAGAACATCTGGGCGACGCCCTTGCCGATGGTATTGGCCAGCAGCGTGAGCCGGCCGCGATGCGCCATGCCGATGAAGACTTCGCGCACGGCGGCGGACGAGGCCCGCTCCAGCAGCTCCTCGATGATGGCGGTCATGGTCTCGCCGCCCTCCAGCGAAAAGCGCTTGTGGCCTTTGAAGCGGTTGTCGAGGAACGTTTCAAACCCGGCCGCCAGCACGATCGCGTTCAGCGCGCGCTTCTTCGCCGCGGCTTCGACAGCCCAGTGGTTCGCCGTCGGCTCCATGCGATGCTCCAGCCACGCCCGCTCCTCCGGGTCGTCGATGTGCATGTACTGCACGCCCATCTTGCCCGCGTAGGTCAGCCGCAAGCGGTCCAGTAGCACCCGCAGCGTGGTCACGCCGAAGGCGCCGGCGTGAAACGCGCGGTCCAGGTCCCAGATGGTGAGACCGTGCGCCGCCGGCTCCAGCTCCGCGTAGGCCGGGCGCTGCGTGCCCAGCGGATCGATGGCGGCGATCAGATGCCCGCGCTCCCGCCAGGCTTGAATCAGCCGGGCCACTCCGGCTTGCTTGACCGGGTCCGCGTTCACTACCGGCGCGGCGGCCTGGTCCGGCTCCCAGCGCAAGGCCCGGATGGGAACGCTGAGGTCGGTAAAAATGCCGTCGTAGAAGGCGTTCTCGCCTTCCAGCAGCGCTTGCAACCGCGCCAGGAACATGCCCGATTCGGCGCCCTGAATCACGCGGTGATCGTAGGTGCAGGTGACCGTCATCACCTTGCTCAAGCCGAGCGAGGTGCGCACCTCCTCCGGCACTCCGCGGTACTCCGGCGGATAATCGATGGCGCCGGTAGCGATGATGGCGCCCTGTCCCGGCATCAGCCGCGGAATCGAGCCGACCGTGCCCACCGTCCCCGGATTGGTGAGGGAAACCGTGGTGCCCTCGAAATCGGCGACCGTCAGTTTGTTGGTGCGGGCGCGCTTGACCAGGTCGTCATAAGATTCCAGGAACTGCGCGAAGTTCATCGCCTGCGCGTTCTTGACCGAAGGAACCTTCAGCGAGCGAGCGCCTTCCTTGCCTTCCACATCCACGGCGAGTCCCAGATTCACATGATCGCGGGTCACGCGGAAGGCGCCTTCGCCGGTCTCCGAATAGGCTTGATTGATGGCCGGCACGGTCTCGATGGCGCGCACGATGGCCCATGCCACCAGGTGCGTGTAGGAAACTTTGCTTTGCCCAGACCCTGAGCGGTGCTGATTGATCAACCGGCGGTTCTCGTCCATCACCTTGACCGGCATGGCTCGCTGGCTGGTGGCGACGGGAATGGCCAGGCTCGCGGTCATGTTTTCGGCGATGCGTAAGGCCGGGCCGCGCAGGGGAACGAGTTGATCGCCCGCGGAAATCGGGACGGGCGGCGGAGGAGCAGAGCGCGGGGGCGCTGAGAGCGAAGGCGCTGACGGCGCCTGGAGCACAGTGGTAGGGCTACCGCTGCCGGCAGTGTGGCCGTTGCCCTCAAAAACCTGCGACCAGGATGTATCCACGGCTTGGCGGTCGTGATGATACTGCTGGTACAGCTCGTCTTCGAGCCAACTATTGACGTCTGGTTGTTGCTGGGAATCCTTCATGGAGCTCACGTGTGGGGCTGCTACTATGATACGAAAATGAGCCGCTTACTGGTATTTTCCGACATTCACGGCGATCTTCGCGCGCTGGAGCGGCTGATGGCGATCGAAGCCGACTACTACTTCGCTGCGGGCGATCTGGTGAGCTGGGGCCGTGGCCTGGAGAAGGTGGGGCCGATCCTCGGGCTTCACAGCAAGGGGTCTCGGGGCAACCGAGTGTACGTGCTGCCGGGAAATCATGAGTCGGAGCAGGACATCGCGGAGTTCTGCGAGCGCTTCGGCCTGGTGAACTTCCACGGAGGGACGCTCGATCTTCCAGGCGTCCGCGGCAGCGTCCGAATTGGGGGCCTGGGCTATTCCAGCCCCACTCCCTTCGACACCCCCGGCGAGTACAGCGAGGAAGAAATGGCCGCGCGCCTCGCCAAGTTCGACGCGTTTCAGCCGACGGTGATGGTCTGCCACGCGCCGCCGCTCAATACCGCGCTCGACCAGGTCCACGAGGGCTTGCATGCCGGCAGCCGCGCGATTCACGAGTTTATCGACCGCATGCAACCCGCGCACTTCTTCTGCGGCCACATCCACGAGGCGGAGGGCAAGGTGGTTCAGATGGGCTCGACGCGGGCGATGAATGTCGGAAAAAAGGGATACCTGCTAGAGGTGTGAAGCCCAGCACGCTAGAGGGTGTAGGGTGAAGGCATGGCGCAGCCGGAACGACCAGCGATTCCCGAATCACCTCGCCAGCTTCCGGGGATTGCTCAGCCAGGGACTGCTCAGAAAGTTCGCGGTTGGCCTCCAGAACCATGGTCACCGCCTCGGCGAGATTCGCACGCGCCTCTTCCAGGGTTTCGCCCT
The DNA here is from genome assembly GCA_963838455.1 of Bryobacterales bacterium. Lineage (GTDB taxonomy): Bacteria > Acidobacteriota > Terriglobia > Bryobacterales > Bryobacteraceae > Palsa-187. The sequence continues at coordinate 8,760 of CAWISY010000076.1, read as the reverse complement.
GAGTGTTGGCGCCGGGAAGCTCCTCCACAAACGCGACGTATCCCTCCGGAACCTTCATATAGACAGCCGTGAATCGCATCTGCGTGAAACGCATCGATCTCGCCCGTCATTTGGGAACGCAACGGCTGCCAGCTCCTGCGCGGAGGGGGGCAGCCATCCGGCCATAGAGGCGTCCTCAGTTCCCCCTTGTGCGATAATCTTACCGGAGTCTTACTGTAATGGAGAAAACGCGCCTCTCGACCAAGGGACAGGTCATCCTGCCTAAGACCCTTCGCGATGCCCGTTCCTGGCGGGCGGGGACTGAGTTCACCGTAGAGGAGAGGGACGATGGGGTTCTGCTGCGGCCCGCGCAGCTTTTCCCGCAAACCTCTCTTGAAGAGGTCGTGGGCTGCTTGAAATACAAGGGCAAACCGGTAACTCTAGCGGAAATGGACGTGGCGATCGCGCGTGAGGTGAAGAAGCGGCATGACCGCGGTTGACACTGACGTTGTGGTCAGAATACTGGCCGGTGACGATCCCAAACAGACCTTGTCGGCCAAAACGCTGTTTGCGTCCGGGCCGATTTGGATCGCAAAGACCGTACTTCTCGAGGCGGCCTGGGTGCTCAGAAGCGCATACGGCTTTAAGGACACCGCCGTTCGGACAGCGCTGGAGAAACTGCTGGGGTTGAGGAACGTTACAACTGAGGACGCGCCCGCCGTAGCCGCCGCTTTAAAGTTGACCGCGGACGGCTTGGATTTTGCTGACGCACTGCAGCTCCGCAGCAAGCCTCCGGGCGCCCGGTTCGCCACAGTTGACAAGGATTTGATCCAGCGAGCCAAGCGCGCCGGAGAGACGGGCGTTTTCTCCGTTCCTTGATATACTTCTAGCTCTTGAGGAAAGGTTAGATGGACCACACCGCAATGGCAAGACCGCTGACACGACGTAAAGTCCTCGCCGCTGCAGCCGCCGCTCCGCTCGCGCTGACCTCGCGCGCGCAAAACAACACGGCGAAACCCAACATCGTCTTCCTTCTGGCCGACGATATGGGCTACGCCGACCTCTCCTGCTACGGCCGGCGCGAGTACACCACCGCGAACATCGACGGCATCGGCGCCAAGGGCGTGCGGTTCCTGCAAGCCTACGCCAATTCCGCGGTGTGCTCGGCCACGCGCACGGCCCTCATCACCGGCCGCTACCAGTACCGCTTGCGGGTCGGACTGGAGGAGCCGCTGGGGAACAGAGCCACCTTCGGCCTGCCGCCGGAGCATCCCACTTTGCCGTCGCTGCTCAAGAAAGCCGGCTACGGCACCACTCTGATCGGCAAGTGGCACCTGGGAGGACTTCCCAACTTCGGCCCGCTCAAGAGCGGCTACGACCACTTCTGGGGATTTCGCGGGGGCGGGCTGGATTACTTCAGCCACACCTTCGGCCCGGATCAGTTGTGGGAAGACGACGTCAAGATTGAGCAGGCAGGATACCTGACCGATCTACTGGGGGATCGCGCGGTGAAGGTCATCGCCGATTACGGCAAAGCGCGCCAGCCCTTCCTGTTGAGCCTGCACTTCAATGCCCCGCACTGGCCCTGGGAAGGTCCCACGGACGAGGCCGAATCGCAGCGTCTCAAGGGAAACATCATGGACCGCGACGGCGGCACGCAGAAAATCTACGCGGCCATGGTCACCGATCTCGACCGGCAGGTGGGGCGTGTGCTGAAGGCGCTGGACGACTCTGGGCTAGCGGACAACACCATCGTCATCTTCACCAGCGACAACGGCGGCGAGCGATTCTCCGATACCTGGCCGTTCACCGGCAAGAAGACGGAGCTGCTGGAAGGCGGGCTGCGGATACCGGCGATGATTCGCTGGCCGGGTCGGATTCGCACGAGCGACGCAGCCAGCCAGGCCGCCGTCAACCAGGTCCTGATCAGTATGGACTGGTTCGCGACGCTTCTGGCCGCGGCGGGCGCCGCACCCGATCCGGCCTATCCTCCGGATGGCGTGAATCTTCTGCCCGTCTTGCCGCAGGGCGTCGCGCAAGGCTCTGCGCCGGTACCGCGCAAGCTGTATTGGCGCTACCACTACAACGGGCAGCGAGCCATGCGGGACGGAGACATGAAGTATCTGCGCATTGCCGGAAACGAGTTTCTGTTCAACGTGGCCGACGATCCGCTGGAGCGCGCCAACCTCAAACGCCGCCAGCCCGAAGTGTTTGCGCGCATGATCAAGGATTACGAGGCCTGGGACGCGACCATGCTCCCGGACATGAACGGCGTCAACACCAGCCCCCTGGGCTACGCCGATGAGCTGGCGGATCACTACGGCGTTACACGTCCGGCGGGCCGTGGCCGCGGCGGTCCGCCGCAATAAGTATGGTCCGGCACCGATTGAACTCCGGACGGGACCCAACTCCCTGTTTTGTGGGGTGAGACAATGAGTGGAGGATCCAACTCTCATGAAGCGGCGGACCATCCAGGCGAGGATCTTTCGAGGCGAAACCAAGTACGTTGCCGACTGCATAGATTTGCCGGTGGTAACCGAGGGCGAAACGCTGGATGAAGTGGCGGCCAACCTGCGCGAAGCGATCGCGCTCCATCTTGAGGGTGAGAACCTCGGGGAGTTAGGGTTCGTGGATGACCCAGCCGTCGTCGCGACAATGGAACTCGACGCCGTGGCCTGATGCCGAAGCTTCGTTCTCTATCGGGGGACGACCTGCTGCGGATCTTCGCCCAACTCGGATTTGTGAGAACATCCCAACGAGGAAGCCACGTCAAGCTGTATCGCGATGCGGCAGGGCGGCGGCAAATCCTCACAATTGTGCTCCATCGGGAACTCGACAAAGGCACGCTTCGGGCCATTTTCCGTCAAGCTGTGAGATTTATCCCCGAGTCTGAACTTGCGCCGCATTTCTTCACGGAATAGGCTCGCCCTCGCTACACGTAACGAATGGCCCTCGAAGAACTACAACGCCCTCGGGTCACGCGGATGAGCTGGCGGATCACTACGGCGTGACACGCCCCGCCGGGCGCGGGACTCCGGCTCACTAACGGCTGACGAAGTGGATTAGTGCACCATAACGTCCTTTATGTTTGGCTAAAAAGCAAGCGGAAATGACGCCCCCGAATCTTTGAGTCTAGTGGCTCGTCCACACGATCATCGGCATGGGCTGCCCCGGTGTGAAATTCACGACCGGACCACCAGAGGGCGGAGGGACCACCAGTGGTCCAATCGACACGCCGTTATAACTGAAAGTCACCCCGAGGGCGGCTCCACCGCTGCCGTATTGAAGGGCGCACGATGTGGAAGTAGGTAATTGTACATCCACCTGGTAGACGAACCCGTCGATCAGCGTCGTGCCCTCGACGGGTGCCCAACATTCGCTGACCAACGCTACCAAGCCCACTGGTAACGCTGGAGGCGGCAGCTGCCCACTAACCGTCCCGACTCCGTCAACAAAAAATGACACCGTGGAACCGGGCTTTGCCGGATTGGCGCAGGAGTTGAGGGAGCCGTCCGCATTCATCGCCAAAGGCTGAAATCCGTTAGCGTTGATGGTCCCGCCAGGGCAGGAAACCTCGTTTGAAGCGAGGTTAGCAAACACATTCAGGTTTGTCTCAACGAGCGGGAGCGCACGCGGTTGGGCGGTTGCTCCATTGACGGTCACCTGCATGGCGGGAGAAGAAGAACTAACCACTGGCACGACCACATTGATTTGCGACGAGGAAACATACTGCAACTGGGCCGGGGTGCCGTCAAACGTCACGGTAACGCCGGCGACGCCAGGGTCGGTCCCGTCTGGAGCGGCCACGCCAGTCGAAGGCCCAAGGTTCGTGCCGAATAACGAGATCACCTGATAGGGCGCGACGGCTCGGACGTGCTCCAGGTTGCCCGCATCCAGTACGCACGCAACCATCGGTGCACCAGCAGCTGGGTTTGCCGAGAAATCAACCGCAGCGACATACGCGCCCGAGGTAAACCCGGTCCCGAGATTCGTCGGCGAGAGCGTCCCGGATGTGAATGGTACGTCGGGCCCTGTCGCGGAGCCGATGATCCAGACGTCGCCGCCCGCCAGAGTGATTCCTACCGTGGAGGCGGTCGAGCCGTCGATCCATTGCCCGTCCAGCGCATTACCGGTCGCCGGGTCCACTTTCATCACGTACGCCTCGTTAAAGGCCACGATGTTGTCAGGCCAGCATTGCTGAGGCACCCAAGAAAAGATCGCCGGAGGAGCGACCGGCGTGACCGGAGCATTCAGCCCGGCGGGACTATAACTGGACACAATCCCACCTACGTAGAGGGCTCCAGAGGAATCTAGAGCCACGCCTCCCCCGCCAATTGGTACGGAGAACAACAGCGAGGAACCCGTAGGATCGAGCTTGCTCAGGTAGCCGGAATAGCTGCTCGGCGTTGGAACAGTCAGTGGGTAAGTGGCTTCGAGGAGAGTTCCGGTCACCAAAGCGTTTCCGGCCGCGTCCACGGCTAAACCCGTGTTCACCGTGCTTCCCGCGGCACCGGTCGTATCGTTAAGGCCTGTCGAATAGATCAGGGTTGAGCCAGTGGGGTTCACTTTCGTGACATGTTGCAGCCCGCCGTTAACCCCGAGCTGGCACAAGCCGCTACAAACGTGACCCTGCACAAACGTGGTTTGATACGCGCCCGGTGTCGTCGGGTAGTTCGTTCCCGCGCTGCTGCCTGCAAGATAGATGTTACCGGCGCTATCGAAGGCCATAGAGCTGCCGCCTATCCCGGTCGCGGAAAAAATCATGGTGCTCGCCGTCGGGTCCAATTCCATTAAGAACCAATTGCCGCTGGTATTGGCTACCGTGTATGCGCCCTGCGTGACGGGAAAACCGTTGGCAGTGGCAAGTCCGCTCACGAGGATCTGACCCTGCGACCCTAGCGCGACGCCCTTGGCTTCGGACCCAACCGATCCGCCGATCAGAATGAGAACAACACCGCGCCCTCGGGGCTTAGCTTTGTGACGAATGACCGCTGATCTTGGCTGCCGGTGGGAGCAGTTCCGAGCGTCCCTCCGCCCACCACCGGAAAGTTTGGATTGGTGGTCCACCCGGCGACGTACGCATTGCCCGCGCTATCGACAGTGATCGCGGAGATCTGGTCGCTCGCGGCACTATCGAGATAAGCCAGATAGATGAGCTGGCTGGCTTGCGGGTTAAGTTTTGCCACGGCCGCACCGAGGGTCTGCGACACTGGATCGGTGACAGCGCTGCCGGCGGCGAGCACGTTGCCCTGCGTATCGGAAGTAATTGCTATCGGGGTGAAGCCATCCTTGAAATAGGTTGAGATGGCTAAGTTCGCCGGAGAGCAGGCTTGAACAGATAGTACCGCGAGAAAACACACGCGAAGTGTGGTCATGGACAGGACCCTCCAAGAAAAAAATGGACGCAGGGCTGTCTCCATGTTAGCAGCGCGGAATCGTGAAGTTCCGCCGATAATCTTAAGGATTCTATCTGCAGTGGTTCAATCTTAAGGATTCTATCTGCAGTGGTTCCGGCGGGGTACATTTCGGGAACCGGGCTGAGGGGAGCGCCGGAACCATTGCGGATAGAATTGGATTGAAGTGAGCCGGAACGAGGTGTATGGGGATTGAATGAATTTCTGGCTGTGGATGCGGGAAACGAGCATCGCCCGAAGCTTGCTGCAGGCGGCGAATCTTGGCTGCGGAGGGTGGACCACGCGGGTAGAAAGTGCTGTTTTCAGCCCAAATCGGGGCTTCTGGGCACACATCCCCCTTAACCTCGGCGAAGGCTGTTCGTTCGACATCTCGCGAGAGAGTATTCATGGAGAGTGCTGATGCGGCGCTGGAATCGTGCGAGTGGGTGGAAACAGCCGGATCAGAATCATATGCCCGCTCTTGCAGACAGGGCATGGTTTGGGGCATCGCTCCTGTGGCTTTCCATCTGGGGTAACGACCGCCGCACCGTTGTTCGGAGCATTCAATGCGCTGATCAAGGCGCGGCACAACGCCAGTTTCTTTCGCCGCGCCCGATTGGCTAGAAAGCCAAACTGACGAATGCGTACGAATCCTGCAGGCAGGATGTGGAGCAGGAAGCGGCGGATGAACTCCACCGCCTCCAGCGTCATGATCTTGGTCTTGTCGCCGTCCGCGTAATCCTTCCACTCGAAGCTCACGCGGCCGTCTTCCATCGACAGCAATCGCCGATTGGAAATGGCTACGCGATGGGTGTAGCGGGCCAGGTACTTCAGAACCTGGTCCGGTCCGCCGAAGGGTGGCTTGGCATAGACCACCCATCTCTTCTTTTCCGCCTTGTGGCACAACGCCGCGAAGGCTGCCGGCTTCGCCAGACCGGCCAGTTCTCCGTGGAAGCGCAGCTGGCCTTCCTCGAACGCTTTCCTCAGGTAGCTTAGAAACAGGTTTCGGAACCGGCAGCCCAACACCTCATTGGGAAGAAAGAACGACGGCTTTCGGCAAGCGATCCACCTTTCCCCGTTCGCCGCGATGCCGCCGCCGGGCACCACGCAGTGCAGATGCGGATGAAGATGGAGGTTTTGTCCCCAAGTGTGAAGAACGGCAAGGAAGCCGATCGCTGCGCCCAGACGTTGGGGATCACCCGCAATCGTGAGCAGGGTTTCCGATACGGCTTGAAACAACAGGGTGTAGATCACGCGCGCATTCTGGAGCGCCAGTCCGCCGATCTGTTGCGGCAGCGTGAATACGACGTGGAAATAGGGAACCGGCAGTACCTCGCGCTGCCGGGCCTCCAGCCACTTGGCGCGCGAGGACGCCTGACACTTGGGGCAGTGTCTGTCGCGGCAGGAGTTATACGAGATGACGAGATGGCCGCACGTATCGCACTGCTCCGCATACTCCGCGTGTCGGCCGAGGGCCGGGGTGCGGCAGTCGCGAATCGCTTGGAAAGCTTTTTTCTGCTGAGGACCGAGTACATGCCCCCAGTGCGCGAAGAAATCTTTTTCGTACGTGCGAAAGATGTCGGCCACTTCGAGCCGACGTTCGTTCATTCCCGTGTCGGTGGGAGGTGTGGCGTAGCCTGCACCAGATCGAGTGAGTCTAACCTTTCGAGCGGGCTCTTAGTCGAGCGAATGGCGATATTGCTGACGCGCAGATAGAGAGCTGTGGTTCTTATGTCTGCATGTCCCAGCAGGTATTGGATGATCACCAAGTTGGTGCCGTCCTCCAGCAGATGCGTGGCAAAGGCGTGTCGCAGCGAATGCGGATGCACCTTTTTGGCGATGCCGGCGAGTTGGGCCGCCTTTCTGCACGTGCAGAAAACGCTCCTGGGTGAGAGCGGACAACCGGGCTTGTTTCCGGGGAAGAGCCAGCTCGTGGGTCGCTTCCGCCGCCAGTAGGCGACCAGCACTTCGCGCAGCGGCTCAGGGAGCATCACTTGCCGGTCTTTGCGGCCTTTGCCGCCTCGCACCCAGATCACCCCAAGGCTGCTGTCCAGATCCTGTACGGTGAGATTGGTGGCTTCCGATACGCGCAGGCCGGCACCGTACATGGTGGCTAGAATCGCCCGGTGTGCAAGGTTCCTGGGTGCGGTCAGTAGGGCTTTGACTTCTTCCCTGCTGAGCATGAGCGGAAGTCTCTTTTCGCGGCGGGGGAACGGCATCCGTTCCAGCTCGAACTTGCGATGCAGAGTATTGCGATAGAAGAAACGGAGTCCGCAGATGGCCTGGATGTAAGACGAGCGCTTGACTCGCTTCTCGTTGAGCAGGAACAACTGCCACGAGCGAATCTCTTCGGCCCCGAGCTGATCCGGCGGCTTATTGAAGTGTTTGGCGAACTCCGCGACGGAGCGGACGTAGCATTCCACGGTCGTTGGTGCGTAGTTGCGGATGCGGAGATCCTCCAGCATTCGCTGTCTGAGTAGAGTCATCGGTACAACCTCCTTCACCGATGAAACACCCAAATCACACCGACCGCGGGCGTGTTGTCGCCCCTCGCAGAACAACGCCCGACTCTAACCGAAGACCCAATCCGTAGACGCCGACTTCGAAAAATGCCGCTTGCGGCTTAGTTGTGTGCTGGGCATGCTCAGCAGTTTGGAGGTGAAAGTCCTCCGCCCAACCTGATGGAGGTGAAGGGCTAGTGAAAATGCAAGGGCTATCGCCGCGAGGCGAGGTCTGAAGGAAGCATGGATCAAATGTGCGAGTCGATGGACAAGAACCGGATACAAGGCGTTAGCGTCGGACGAGCGGGCAACTTACCGCGAAGTCCATATCCATCAAAGGTGCGAAGCGTAGATCCGGCGGCTGTGCACGGAAGACGGCTGAGCTTACCCCAGGAGATCTGCTCCGTGTCGCTGCGGCGACTGAGGTCGTTGAAAGGCGGCCTGACCGCGGAGCAGAAGTCAGCAGAGGGCATAGTAGGTCGTGACTGTCGGCAAGGCTAGTGAGGCACTCCGAATGCTGAAAGGCGGAGCAATGGATAGGCCGAGCCGGGAACGATGGCCGAAGGCCCGAACGAGAAGGAGAGGCCAGTAGGCCATGAGTTTCAAGGACGACAAGCAGCAGAATATCCAGATCGAACTGGACTTCTCTTCGGTGCCAACGGGTGAAGCCCGTGAAGCGGGAAGGGAAGAGACTGAATCGTCCGGGGTAACGAATGGAACCGAAAGCCCAGCCAACACGAATCGATGGATGGAGGAAGTATGTGAGCGAGAAAACCTGAAGGAAGCATTGCGGCGGGTGAAGGCTAATAAAGGTAGTGCAGGCGTCGACGGGATCACCGTCGGCGGAATCAGCGACTACTTAAAACAGCACTGGCCAGCCATCCGGG
>CAWISY010000075.1:0-42964 GCA_963838455.1 Bryobacterales bacterium | reverse complement strand
CATTGCCGCGAGGGCTGTACAGCGCTTCTTTCGCTGCGAGCGCACTCCTCGGATTGCGCGCGTATCGCTTGGCGGTGAGCTCGATACCAGCGGCCTGAAGCTGGTCAAAGCGAGCATGCAACTTTGCGCGATGACTTTCGCTGGGCGCAGCACTTCATCAATCATGTCGCGCACAGTTTTGATGACAGCAGGGACCAACGTGGTGATAGCGCTGAGGTCAATCTCGCGAGCTTGGAATGCGAGCGTCACAGCGTTGATGTGAGGCATCAGATCCAGAAAGAGAGCCAAGCAGGCGATGAACCAGACAGAGCGCAGTTGTGAGTAGAGCCCAATTGCGACCGGATCTTTTCCGCTTGCCTTTCCTTCAACAACACCCTTCACATCCAGCAACACCTCTTCCAAAGCTGCATCCATCTTTTCGACTGCGCGGTCCGTCTCAAGCCATCGCGTGTCGCTGATGTCAGACAACTGATACCGCCACGTCTTCAGCACAAAATCAGCGAGTGTGAGAAAAGCTCATGTACCTCGCGGTCCGCGCCGGAGAATTCTGGTAGTACCAATAGCCGCACGACAGCGTAGGCTTGAAGGTGTAATTGACAAAAGGATTCTCTTCCCCAGCACCAGCAAGCGCAAGAGCTGTAACATATCGTCAGAAAAATTCAAGCGTCGATGTTACCATATCGATGACAAATGCAGTGAACACACGTGCAGTAAGGCTGGTCAGCTTGAAGGAGCGCACAAAAGCCTTTGATCTTTCCCGCAACAGCTCCAGCACCATCTGTAGATGCGCCCGAGAGGCGCTTGAGCTCCAAACTGGCTTCGCGCAACCATTTCATGGTCGCAGCGTAGATGGACGCGCCGTCAGCTTTCTTCATTGCAATGATATCGAAAAGCTGCACGCGGATCTCTCCTGAGACTGGCAGCACGTAGCGAATGTAAAGAATGAGCTGTTCTGTCACGCTGATGTCCGCGGTCTCATCCAGCGCGATGCTGAAAAACTGTGATTGTTTGACGTTGTTGATGATGTCCGCGCGCAGCACATTGCCTAGTGCGTGCAGAGCGTCGGTGAAGAAAGTCGACGACATGTATTGCGCGTTCTTCTTTGTGAGAGCGCGAAAAGCGCGATTGCCTTCAAGCACGGTAAAGTCTCGAAGATCCGCGAAGAGACGATTTGCCACGCGATGTTTCGCGAGCCAGTACACATGACGAAATGCAGATCGAATGGCGTCGCGCTTGGTCGAATTGCCGACAAGATCAGCGCGGAGCTTAGCTTCAGCTAGAGTCTGTGCTTGCACACCAGCCTTGACGCGATCGCGGTGATCTCCAGACGATTCGTGCCGCACGATGCCCTGCTTGCTGATGTTGATGCAAAACTCCTTGCCCCATTCACCATCTTGATTGACGCAAATCTAGAACATGATTTCAGCACAAAGGTACACCAGCAGCGGCAACCACCTTGCATTTGAATCCGCCAGCAGTGCCGATTTGCGGGTCGTATTCCAGCCACTCTTTGCGGTGTAAGTCCTGAGGTTCTGATATCCACAATCGCGCGATGTCTGCTTGAGTGCGGCGCTTTTGCACGCGCTTCGGTGCTTCAGCCTTTGGCGCTGCCGCTTTCGGCGCCTCTGCTTTCGGTGCTTCGCTCTTCGGTGCACTTTTGGAGCCAGGAGGGCGTCCGACTTTCTTTGCGGCCGGTTTGTTCATCTTCTTGTCGGCCTGCGAAGGCAATTTCAAGGAAAGTCTGAGCGAAAATGCAGAATTTTCATTTTCACAAACCGGAATCGAATCTGCCAAGTTGAAACTTGGTGGCCGTTGTACAGGCACCATGAATTTGTCCATCTTGCTACAGCGTGATCAGTGCAAATTCTGGAGACAGAAAAACTCGGCGTCAGCAGCTGAAACGTTTTGTTTGCATTTTGTAAACAGCGCCTGCGACTTTTCAAACCCTGTAAGCGTTTGCGTTTACGGCCAATGGTGTTTACATGTAAACGGTAAACGCTCTAGAAAAAACGCTGCGCGGCGACTATGCGAGTTTTTCAATCGATTTGTACAACCTTGACTATTCCATCCCACAGCGTGTACGATAATAATTTTATACTTTCGAATCTGTTGCTGAATGCTTTTTTTAGGTGACAGATCATGTCCAACTCCGATTACATTTGGAATCGGCTTGTCCCTGTTCTGTGTGCAAGAATCGCGTTTGGCTTACGTTCAAAGCGGTTCGCGAACATGCCTTGGCTGATACTCAGCGCGGAGTGGCAATGGACATCGACAGCGTGTCTGCCAGCGCCGCGTCTTCGATTTCACAGTTTTTGTTGAGCCTGTTGAGCGACAGCAGCGCGTCGGAGAGCAAAGATCAGTCGGCCAGCCTTGCAGAGCTCGATCTCGCAGCTGATGCTGCCATGGACATGGCTGAGCTCCGAAAGAATCAAAAGCCGGCGCGATGACGTTCTTGGGTCTGAATGCGCGCGGTCTGGAGCAGCCGACGCTGGCTAGCCAATCGCTTGTTCTAGGCGGTCACGCGCCCATGCAGCTTGACTACTCTGACTCAAGTGCTGCTGATGACGTGGTGCGCCGCTTGGTGCTCAACCTCTTGGATAAACACACTCGTCACAACGAGACGCAATCCGGATTGAGGAGAATCTCAAGATCATCAAGCACATTCTAGGCCCGTTGTTGCCAGACGACGTTGTGCTCGCGCTTCCGTCCACCTGGGATTCTGCGTTGACCGTGGACGAATTGCCAGCCATGTTGCGCATTGACTGCTGCGTCAACGGCTGCGTGCTGTTCGAGTTTGATCACGAGCGTCTGGACGCGTGCCCTGTCTGTGATGAGGACCGGTTCAAGGCAAACGGTCGCACTGCGCGTCAGCAATTTCGATACTTCCCGCTGGATGACCGACTTCATCGCTTCTTTGACACACCTTCTTTGGTCAAGCTGCTGCGTTCCGTTGAGAATCGCGAAGTCGAGGACGGCCGCCTGGCGGACATTGCTGACGGCAAGCTGTACAAGGAGACCTTCTTGCCGTTGCTCGGCAGTGACATTCGCAATCTCGCCTTCGCGCTCCTTGCCGACGGTGTCCGTATTCAAGAGAGCTCTCAGCATACGTTCGGCCCATGCTTTTGGAAATGCTGCAACTGCCCTCGTGGGTGCGCTACTCGCAGAACTTCTTGTGGCTCTCCGGTCTGATTCCTGGTGGCAAGAAGCGTTCGATCCGAGCCTTTTTCGGTATGCTGGTCTCAATGCTGTTGTTCGTTGATTGATGCCTCATTACAGTGCCTTTGCTGCGCGAGCTGTGTGCGTTGTTTGATCCCAGGACTGAAAGTGTTCGACTCGACGACTGGCCAATCGTTCTGCCTGAGAGCGATGCTGCTGTTCGCAACAGCCGACTACCGAGGCATTCCTTGATCTTTCCAACGTGAGCCAAGTTATGTTTCATCGTCCAGATTCAAGCATTGCTTGCTCAGGGAATGCAAGCTCCTGCAATTCACGGGGCTTGCAACACCTGCTGTCAAGTTGGGACCAAGATTGATGGACTCGCGACATTCTACGCTGGGAATCATCGCTGGTTGCCCGCCTCGCACCCACTTCGCTTGCAATGGGCAGATGAACACACTGCTCACTTGAACGGTGCTCGAGAAGAAGCGAGCGAAGACGGACGCAAAGACTGCCGTCGCGCCGCTTGAGAAGACAGACGCGAGCATTCGCGCTGCCGCTGAGCTCGTTGATTCTGGTAACGCTCTGCCGAATCAAGCCGGGACGTATGGGGAGTCTGTGTTGACCCAATGGCTGTCGTACTGGCGCTCGTCTGTGCGTCATTAACGATCCGATGCATATCATCACAAACGCAGGTCACCATTTGACATTTTGTTCTATCGTGGACTGTGTAATTTCATGGAGGCGCTGTGGAATCTGGTTTTTGACAGCGGACCACAAGAGTTCAATGAGAAGAAACGCGGGGTGGAAATTGACCGAGGGCCGTCTTCTCGATCTCGCTCCTGTCGTGACTCAAACGTGAGACAAATCTGCGAGCTTGCGTTACCGTGTGGGCTTTAGCAATACGTATGGAACGAGTAGAGGACAAAACACCACCGGGGTGCTGTTCAACATCGTGCAAGGCGCCCCCTTGAGCGTCACCCGAACCATCAGCATCTCCGACCAAGGCAGCCCCGGCACGACGGTCAACTGGATCGCCACGCCCGCCACCAACTCCGGCGTGCCCAACGGAAATTTTCTTTCCTTCGGGAATGCGAGTAGCGGCAGCCAGGGCGGGCAGGCCCAACCCGGAGCTCCCGGGTCGCTTTCTTTGGCGTTGAATGCCGGAGCGGCGAATCTGGCGGCCGGAGTCTACTATGAACTGGTGCAGATCTCGGCCGCTACGGCGCAGAATTCGCCGCAATACGTCTCGGCCGTATTGAACGTCGTCCCGGCTTCCTCCAGCGTGCCTCCCGAAATCTCTCCGGCGGGTCTGTTGTTTGCTGGAGCCGTGGGCCAGCAGATCGCGTCCCAGCAGGTCACCGTGAATTGGAGCACGGCACAGGCGCAGTCGATCCAGGCTGCCGCAACCCTGCCCCAGGATCAAACCTGGCTGCAAGTGACTCCAATCAACGGCAGTGCATCCTACACCGCGCCGGACACGCTGACGGTAAGCATGAACACGCTGGGCTTGAGCCCCGGAGTCTATACCGGAACCGTCGTGTTAACCGGGCCGAACGTGACGCCTCTCGGCTCAGTGAGCGTCACCTTGATCCTCACTGGCGGGACCTCCGCCTCACCGGTGAGCGAGGTGCGCCGTCAACAAAGCGCGACCGGCTGCGCATCGTCCTCACTGGTGCTGACCGAAACCGGCATCCCCAACAGCTTCTCGGTGCCTGCGGGCTGGCCTGCGGTTTTGCAGGCGATCATGATCGACAACTGCGGCAACCCGATTGAAGGCGGCTCAGTCAACGCCAGCTTCTCGAACGGGGATCCTCCTTTGCCGTTGCTCGATTCCGGCAGCGGCGGGCGATACAGCGCCACGTGGCAGCCGTCGAACACGGCCGCCAACACTTCGGTGCTATTGAACGGCGCGATCGGCACGCTCGCCGGGTCCGCCGTGATTTCGGGTGCGGTGATCGCCAACCAGGCTCCGATCCTGAATGCGAACGGCATCCTGAACAACCTCTTCCCGGTTCCTGGAGGCGCGCTGGCGCCGGGAACAGTCGCAGAGGCTTTCGGCTCCGGCCTCACCACGCCGTCCGCTTCTGGCCAGCCGAACACCACACCGCTGCCGACCGAGTTCCAGGGGACGCAACTGGTGGTGGGAGGGTATCTCGCGCCGCTTTACTACCTGAGCGCGACGCAGCTCGATATCCAGATTCCGGCGGAGTTGAGCGCGCTGCAACAGTATCCGGCAGTGTGTATCGTGAACGGCGCGCTGACCCTGCCGGTGCCGATCAGCACGGTGACCGCGGCCCCTGGAGTTGCCGCCAACTCTGACGGAAGCGTGATCGCGCAGGACGCCAGCGAGGGCTACGCACTGGTCTCAGCCGCCAGTCCCGCGCATCCCGGCGAATCCATCGTCATTTACCTGACCGGGATGGGCGCCACCAATCCGGCGGTTCCCTCCGGAGCCGTTTCCCCCGGACTGAATCCGGGCGACAAGCTGGCCAACGCCGTGGTGCAACCGGTGGTCAGCATCGACAATCAGAACGCCCAGATCGAGTTTGCCGGACTGACGCCGGGCGGTGTGGGGCTGTATCAGATCAACTTCGTGGTTCCCTCCGGCGTGCCGGCGGGAAATTTGAGCCTGACGGTGAGCCAGGGAAACGCGAACGCCAATGCGACCACGCTGCCCGTCGCGGTTCCTTGATCGGACTATTTCGATCTACTTCAGACGGCTCTTCCAATAATCCCAGGCTCGTTCGAAGCCGTCCTGCGCACCGGTTTTTTGCGCCTCTTCGGGATCGAGATAGGTGACCGAGCCGCCCAGCGCAATCGCCTGGGACTCGATCCGCGCGTTGAGGTTCATGTAATAGGCGCGGCCGACGACGACATGCAGCGAAGGAGCGACCACCACGGCTCCATGTCCGCGCATCAATGCCGCCGGCTTCGATCCCAGCGTCTGGGCCAAAGCGTGCCCCAGCTCCGGCGTGCGGATCAGCATGTCCGTTAAACCTGCCGCGGCGCGGATCTCGAAGATCGGCACAGGTTCTTCCAGGAATCCGGCCATGTGATACACCGGCCGCAGCGGCACGGAGCTTACGCCGTAGGGAATCAAGTCCGGCGAGTGGCAGTGCACGATGGCCATCACATCCGGCCGGCTGCGGTAGATCTCGCCGTGAATGAAGCGCTCCGTGTAACCGGCGGAGGGATCGCCGCTCACCGGCTTGCTGTCGAGGTCGTATTCGATGATGTCGGACGCTGTCACCGTTCCCGCAGCCATGTGCCGCGCCAGCCAGAAATGCTGGGGATTTTTGGGATCGCGGACGCTGACGTGGCCGTAGGCGTCCAGCACGCCTTCGTTGGCCAGGATGTGATTCGCCCGCACCAGTTCCTGGATGAAGGCCGGGGGCGGAGGGGCGGGCTTTTTCGTCGCGGTCTGGCTGAGCGCAGGCAACACCATCACTATTGCAACCGCCGGCACAATTGTAATCGCAAGCAGAGCCGTCTTCATTGCACCGATCATTTTCCCACCGTGTGGACCGCGTCTTTTTCGTTGTCCATGCAAAAGTAATCCAGCAGCTCCGTGTTGAGGACAATGTGCTGCGTCAGCTTGACGGTCCACGGCTTCGAATAGGCGCCGGCATCGTCTATAGTGAGGTCGATCTCCAGGCTGCCGTAGTTCACGCGCCGGAATCGCTCGGTCATTCGCGCGGCTTCGGTGAGCGGGCTGCCATTGCGGTCGAGCCAGGTGCCGTCCCGCAGCCCAACCGTTTCCACCACCAGCGTGTCACCTTGCCACTTGCCCACTGAGTAGCCGTTCCAACTCGGCGAGGGATCGTTGGGAAGCGGCCGGCCGTCGGTAAAGATCTGGCGGAACGTGACGTCTCGTTCGGAGAGAATGACCACCTCGCCGGGAAGCTGGAGAATTTTTCGCGGAGGAGGGAATGTAAAAATCCGCACGGCTCCCGCAGGAAGACAGCGCGCCACCGGGTCATCCTTTCCGAAGTCCGCGGTGCGCTGCTTGACCAGCTCCGCTGCCCAAGGCAGATACGGCAAGCCGCCCGAAAGCTTGGCTCCCAGATTCACGAACTCCGGAGCTGCCACATAATCGTCACAGCCGGTGGCCGGACAAGGCGCGTGTTCGAGCTCCCAGATCCCGGAAAGGTCCGGCTTGCCGCCCGCTGTACGCGGCGCTGGGGCCGCGAGATTCGGCCGGCCATCGTGTGTCCGCGGAATTCCCCGCGTCGGATAGGCGAGCCACTGCGCCCACAGCGGAGCACATACAAGCAGGGCGCACAGGAATCTCGCGGTCATCGCAGGTGACCGATTATATCGCTAGCGTGGCGTCGCCGGTCCGGTTGAGTGCAGGGTTGCGTGACCGACGGAAAGCCGGTCTTGACAAACGTATATAGATCTGTATAGAGTGCGCTAGGATGGACTTACGGGTCAGCGGGTTCGATTGGGATGAAGGGAACCGGACGAAGTGCCAGAAGCACGGTCTTTCGCTTGGGCAGATCGAGGCCTTTTCACCCACCGTCCCCGCATTGCCGCGGATCACAGACACTCGGTGGATGAGGATCGTTTCATTGCCGTGGGGAGAATAAAAGGGCGGCCCGTTTTCGTGGCTTTTACGCTCCGGGTCAAGGACAAGCGCCGTTTAATCCGCCCCGTGACGGCGCGTTTCATGCACGCGAAGGAGGTTGCCGCTTATGAAGAAGAAAGTTCCACGGCTGAAGACGGATAGGCAAGCCGAAGCGTTTTTAGCTCAAGACCTGTCCGGCCTCGATTTCTCGCAGTTCAAACCGGCGAAGTTTGAATTCGAGAAGAAGGACGAGCAGATCAACATGCGGGTGCCCAAGCCGTTGCTGGCGGCGGTGAAGGCGCGAGCGCGAGCACGCGGCATTCCGTACACGCGCTTCATTCGGGAGACGCTGGAACGCGCCCTAGCCCCCAAGTAGCCCCCAGCCGGTGTTTCGCTAGGCGTAAGTTTCGGGACGAAAACCGCAGCCATGCAGCACACGGCGTTGAGGCGGGCCGGATGCAAAACTCTCTTTACCGATAAACTGTCCGGCGCGATCACCAAGCGCCCTGCCCTGCTCCGCGGCATGAAGAAACTCGAACGCGGCGACACGCTCGGCTTTGCTTGAAAGGCGCGTGTAAGCTCGATCGCCTAGGCCGCAGCTTGCGCGACCTGATAACGATGCTCGACGGCTTGCGCGATCGTGGCGTGAAATTCCGATTGATCACGGAGGCGATCGACACCACGACGCCCACGGGCCGCGCCATGTGGCAGACGATCGGCGTACTGGCGGAACCCGAACGCAGTTTGATTGTTGAACGGACACAGGCCGGAATGACGGAAGCACGGCAGCGCGGTGTGAAATTCTGGAGGAAGAAGAAACTTACCCCGGCGCAGATCACCAAGGCCCGCAAGCTGATCGAACACGGCGAACGGGTTGAGGACGTGGCCGCGCTTTGGAACGTGGGCCGTACGACGCTCTACCGGGCACTTGAAGGTTAACCTTGTGGGGGGTGGCCCCTAACTCTTGGGGTCAAGTCGCTTCAGGTCGTTTCTCATAGCCGTCGAGACCGCTTCAGATGCTTCGTACCATTTGGTCTGAATAATTGCCGTCCGCTGTTCTTCCGTAGGAGCGGTGCGGAGACGCTGAGCATTGACACTTATCCCAGTTGGACCGCGATGCAATCTCTCGACCTCATCGGACGCAAATAACAATGCCACTTGCTGCGCCGCCAGAAAGCTCAAATATTTCGCGTGGTTAGTTGGGTAAGAACCGAATTCACCCAACTGTTCTATCAAGCCTTTATATGCCCCGCTCTTCGCTTGCCAGTAGATTTCGAGCTGACGAACCCGCAGCGTAGCCCGCGCAGATACTATTTGGGGTAGGAGCCCACCGAGAACTCCTGCCGCCCCTGCGGTCAGCGTCGTCCAAACGGCCGTTTCCATTCCTAAAGTATAAACGCGGTCCAACCATCGCCTCTTGTCGCCGGAACAGATCGAGCACGCACGCGAACGGATCGAGAAAGACAAGCGCCGCGAGGACATCGCCGCACTCCTGAATGGGGACCGGACCACGCTTTACCGGGCGCTTGCCGGGTGGTCGTTCACGACGAATACGCCTTTAGTGACGTGCCCAATCCTTCCGCAACCAAGGCATTGCGCACTTGCCGATGCCAAAGGATGCGCCTCTTCTACGTGCAGCATTTTCTTGTGGCAGACGCTGCATTCGATGGCACTAGGCTCAAACAGTGTTTGGACCATTTTGTATGATCTCCTTCGACTGATTTTAACAGAAAGTACTCTTCCATAAAAAGTCCTTCTTCAAGACTGTCTCCGCTCCACACGCCAAAAAACACCGGGGACTAGCCGACAGCCTCCCCCGCCGTGAATGGGGTCTCATGTAAAGTGGCGCGGCGGTGGGCTGGCTTTAAGCTGATCCTCTGCCGCTCCGGCGTACCGCGAGAGTTGGGCGTCCGTGGAATTCCCGGCGTCATCGCAGGTGACCGATCAGATCCCGTGAAGGGTTGCGTGCTTGACATCGCACTGCGGTAGTACTATATCCCTAGTATGCGTCGCACATTCTTCTTGATCTGCGCTGCACCGTTGCTTGCCTGGGCGCAGACCGCCCCAGCCTGGCAGCAGCCGCTGGCCGAGCGCAAGTGGGCGGATGCCGAAGCGCTGCTCAAGCAGGCGCTGGCCGCGAGGGAAACCGCACCGGCTCTTCGCGGACTCGCGCAGGTCTACCGCGCCACGGGCCGCCTGAAGGACGCCGATCCCGTGCTCGAGCGCCTGGTTGCACTCGATGACTCGGCCGCTAACGTGGAGGAGCTGGCGCGCGTGAAAGCCGGCTTAGGTGATCTGGAGCGCGCCGAAGCGCTGTACCGGCATGCGCTCGAACTGCTCGCTCCCGAGGATCGCATGGGCGCGATCGCGGTCCATCAGCATCTCGCCCAGGTGTTGTTCGGCGAGAAGAAGTTCGACGTCTCAGAACAGGAGGCCATGCGCGCGATCGCGCTGCGCAGCAGCCTTCCCGGCGCGAAGCACCCTGAACTCGCCGATGACAACACGCTGCTGGCGCACATCTACGAAGCGCAGAAAAAGTGGGACGCCGCCGCACCAGTCTGGGAAACCGTCGCCGCGCTGCAGGCCGACACCCTCGGCGAGGACCACATTCGCCTGGCGGATACGCTCGACAGCCTGGCGCAATGCCGCTACCAACTGCAATCCTTCGGGGAGGCGGAGTCGGCCTGGCGCCGCGTGCTGGCCATCCGCGAGCTCAACCTAGGTTCCGCAAGCATCGAAGTGGCGCAGACCTCCGGCCAGCTCGGGATGCTGTTCTACCACATGATGCGCTACACCGATGCGGAGCCGTTTTACAAACGTTCGCTGGACATCATTCTCAAGCTCCCGAATGTGGACCCGATGCTGGTGGTGCGCAGCTACGACAACCTCGCCGTGACCGAAGCAATGCTCAAGAATCTGGATCAATCCGAGAACCTCTATCGCGAAGCGCTCAAATTGCGGGATGCCGAAGATGTGACCGGGCTGCACAACCTGGGCTTGATCCTGGTAGCCCGAAACAAGCCTGCAGCGGCCGAGCCGTTGTATAACCGCACCCTGGCGATTCTGGATGCAACCAGCGATGTGAACCCGGATCTACTGGCGGAGGTGCTGACTGAATACGCCGGCCTCCTCCGGGATCTCAAGCGCCCGGCCGAGGCTCTCAAACTGGAGAGCCGCCTCAACAACGGCGAGCCCATACCTCTACCCAAGCAGCCGGCGCCTCAGCCCAAGCAGACGACCGCGGTCAAACAGTAGGTCTTCACAATAATCCGTTCTCGGGTAAAACTTGCATCCGATCCGGTCAAGATGCCGGGCCCCGCGAGCCGACGCGGCTTGGGAACGGTGCGCAACTGCGGCTCCTGTAAGGTGATCGGCGTTTTCGTCCCTGCGGCTATCGGCTTGCTTCTTTCAGCTCGGCTGCGCTTGGCGAACAAGCCGGTTGAACGAAAGTGAGGTTCACTAATGAGATTCAAAAGCATGATTGGCGTTCTGGCGATGGCCGGCGCCCTCTCGATACCATCGCTCGCGGCAGACCGGGAGATTAAGGTAACCGACAGGCTGGATGCTTCGACCGACACACTTACCGACATGATGAGGGCATCCGACAAAGGCATCCCGCAGGACCTTCTGAATAAGGCTCACTGCGTGGTGGTTGTGCCGGGCATGAAGAAGGCCGGGTTCATTCTCGGCGCGCAATATGGCCGTGGCTTCGCTTCCTGCCGCAGGCATGGCGGCATGGGCTGGACCGCTCCTGCAGCGGTTAGCATGGAAGGCGGTAGCGTGGGATTCCAGATCGGCGCCACCGAAACTGACGTTATTCTGCTGGTTATGAACGACCGGGGAATGCAGCACCTGCTCTCCGATAAGTTCACTATCGGCGCGGACGCGACCGGAGCGGCGGGCCCCGTCGGCCGCGAGACGACGGCCCAAACCGACGCCGTGCTGAATGCGGAGATGCTCTCCTACTCCCGGACGCACGGTTTGTTCGCCGGCATCTCCCTGCAAGGCACGACGCTGCGCCCGGATGGAGATGCGGATCGTGAGCTTTACGGCCGCGACGTGACCAATCGAGAGATCCTGAACGGCGACTTCAAAACTCCCGCAGTCGCGCGGCGTTTTGAACGCGCCCTGAATCGGGAGTCTCCCGAAAGAAGCTAACGATCGCAAAGGGCGGACCGGAATTCTGCGCGGAAACGAGGCCGGGTTGGGGTTAATGCCCCACCCGAAGCCTCCAAGTGCGCCTGAAATCAGCCCATTCTACTGGTGACCGAATTGCTCCTTCCAAAGAAGAAATCTCCCATTGCGGGGAAGGAGCCGGACCAGTATGTCTAAGCTTCCGTTTGCCGATCGAACGTCTGCCGACCGCACGTTTGCCGACCGCACACAGGCTGGCAAGCTGCTCGCGGCTGAACTGGCCGGTCGAGATCTCGTTGGGAACAAGGCCGGCGGTAATGTGACCGTGCTGGCGCTGCCGCGAGGCGGCGTCGTGGTGGGCTTCGAAATTGCCAAGGTGCTTGATGCCCCGCTGGATGTGGTGGTGGTCCGCAAGCTGGGTGTTCCCTGGCAGCCCGAGCTCGCCATGGGCGCCATCGCCGGCCATTCCATCCAGGTGCTGAGCGAGGAGTTGATTGCCGATCTCCACATCTCCCAGCGCGAAGTCGGCGAAGCCATCGCCAGGGAACGGATCGAGTTGGACCGCCGCGAAAAGCTGTACCGCAGCGGGCGACCCGCCCTTAAGCTGCAAGGCCAGACCGTGGTGCTGGTCGACGACGGCCTGGCCACCGGTTCAACCATGCTGGTGGCGGCGCGTTATGTTCGCGCCCTCGCGCCCGCGAAAACGATCATTGCGGTCCCGGTCGCATCCACCGAGGCTTGCGAGCTGCTCAAGCCGGAGGCCGATGAACTGGTGTGCCTAGCCACCCCCCAATTCTTCATGGCGGTGGGCGAGTGGTTCGCCGACTTCCGCCAAGTGGAGGACGCCGAGGTGCGGCGCCTCCTTCAAGAGAACCAGCGCGAATCGAGCCATCGCGTTCCGGTCACAACGTAATGACCGGGCACGGAGCGTTGCAGATAATCTCGTAGGCGTGCGTCTGCAAGTGGCCCATGGATTCGGCCAGGTGCCCGCGCCCAATGACGATCAGGTCCGCTTCCTCGATTTCCTCCGCAACCTGCCGGACCACCTCTCCGGGACTGCCTTCCATCACATGGACCGAGGCCTTGATGTTCATCTTGGAGAGCTGGTCTCTCAGTTCCCTGCCGCCCGCCCGGCTGAGCGTACGCACGGCTTCGTCTCCGGATACACGATTTTGGTGTCCACCATTCGGCGGAAGCGCCCGGAGCACACTCAGTTGCGCGCCGAACGCGGCCGCGATTGCGGCGCCGCGCTCCAGCACATCGACCGGCAGGGCCAGGGAATCCACCGCCACCACCACGCGGCGATACGGATGAAACGCCTCCAGTTCCCTGGGGTGCGGGCTGGTCCAGATGGGGGCGCGCGCATCGTGCAACACCTTGGCGGCGACGGACCCGATGAGGAACCGGCGCATGGGCCCCAGTCCGCGGGTCGGCATCATGATCAGGTCTGCGTGTGTCTCGCCGGCGTACTCAACAATGGACTCGGCAACCCCGGCCAACTTGACGCAGATCTCGCTCGGCGCCGAGGCGAAGTGCTGCTTCTGAATGCATGCGAGCCGCTGGAGGCGGTCGCGCACCAGGCTCTTGCGCTCATTCTCCAGGGCGATGAGTCCGGCTTCGCTGAGCGGGCCAAAGTAGTTTTCCGACACTCCATGAAACTCCGCCAGCGAGGGCACGACGTGAAGCAGCCACACCTTGGCGCCGAAGACTCCGGCCAGACCGGCCACATGGCCGATAATCGCCTCGCCGGATTTGGAGAAATCGGTGGGGAAGAGAATATTTCGAAACAGTGGGTTCGATGTCATGACGCAACCTTATCTGCAAGTGAAGTAAGCAGCCGGGCGGCCAAATTGCCGGGTCCCGAAGTGCTCTCTTTCCTGCTGAATGGCACGTTCCTGGTCTCCGGCGAACGGCCGCTGAGCGTTTTGGCCCACGTTCATGCGCGATTTAGGGCCCAAGCCGTGTACGATGAAGCGGTATGGAACTTCAAGGCAAGAGGATCGCTCTGCTGGTGGACAACCTCTACGAAGACCTGGAGGTCTGGTACCCTCTGCTGCGATTGACGGAAGCGGGCGCGGCGGGGGAGGAAATGCGCCACTTTACATAAGGTCCCCACTATCGGCGGAGCGAGGCACAAGCGGGCCGCCCTCTCTCCGGTTCCAACCAACTGCTAGAGGCGAATCGCCCCTCGTAGTGGCGTTGTGGACTCCAATCCGGATCGTGGCGGCGGGCCGAACGTCGTTGGATTTTGCCTTTGCTAACCCCAACGGCGTACAAATGCTCGATGGTGCGCCAGAACTCAAGCTCACTAAAGTGCGACTTTATGTCATTGAACACTCTAGCGTCAACGACCATCTTTCGATCATCACGAGGACAGAACGTGTGGTCGTGGGAGGGGTTAAGCGAATGCTTCGGATCGAGACTCGGGTTGAGGAGCAGATCGCTGTAGTACCCGCGCACTGTTCCGTCGGGCGCTAACGAACAGTTCACGGACTCAACCTGTCGGCCCTTGGGGAGTCTACCTCGCCTACAGAAGTCGAGCCATTCTTGAGAAAGGGGCATGGTCAAATTGTCGCCGGACAAGGAGCCCGACGCAGAAACAGGGAGCTTCCTCGCCGACGAAATGAAGTGGGAAGCACCGTCCCGCGTCACCGAACATAAAGGCCGTTATGCTGGGCTATTTCGAGAGCAGGGGAGCGGATCGATACGTGTTCAGCAAGTCATCGGCAATCTGCCGAGGCTTCCTTAAGTTTCTTGCCATCAGCGGTGGTCAGTTCGACGTACTGTTTCGTCATTAATAGAAACTCGGCGAATGGAATTCTCGTGATCTCTCCCTTTTCCACGAAGAAGATGTACTTCATTCGGAGGTCGTCGCTGTAGTGCTTCCAGAACTTTAAATTCCGGCCCATGAAGTCGAAGAGAATCTGATCATGTTTCGAGTTGTGGATTTGAATACCTCAGAACCAACTTGGCCGGGCGGGATTGATGCCGATGGCCCAACAGCACCATGGCATCAATTTGGCAGGTGGTTTAATCCCGGCCCGCTCGTTACACCCCGGTATTTTGAAGCGAAGTGCGCGGTTCGCCAAAGGAGCCGCGACCAAACCCGCAAGTGCCGCAATGGACGGGCCAGAAATGTACTTTGCCTCGATGAGCAGATATTCGTTCTTTTGCCCCGCCTCAATATCCCATCCCCTAGCAGAGGTGTGGTAATCGGGTGTTTGACAGCACCAATCCTGCGCCTTAAACCAGCGAATCAGCGGTTCAACCACCAATCGGTATTCTCTGTCCTCTTCGGTCATGCGGCGGATTTTCCCTTCCGGCCCATAGTTTCCCTGATGTTCTCATGGGTTGCAGCTACCCGGCAAGCGCTCGGTAAAGGGTGGAGCGGCCCACATTCAGGAGGTCTACTGCGTACTGGCGGGCTTCGCCTTTGTCGATCGGTTTTCGGGTGTGGTCGATCTGCTCGCGCGTCAATTTCACCTTCCGGCCAAGCTTCACACCTCGGCGCTGCGCGGCCTTCGCTCCGGCGCGGGTCCGTTCGCTGATTAAGCTACGCTCCAGCTCGGCCAGCACGCCGATCATCTGCCACATGCCGCGTCCCGTGGGCGTGCCGGCTGTCGATTGCCTCCGTGATCGATCGGAATTTCACGCCACGCGTTTTCAGGTCATCAGGCACCGCTATTGGGTCGCGCAAGCCGCGGCCCAGCCGGTCGAGCTTCCACACTGTGAGCGGCCCTGGACAGTTGTTGGCAGGCTGAGAGGGCCGCCAGTCGCGGCTATCGGGTGTACAATCGTACACAGTGATAGCGTTCGAATGGGATCCTCGAAAAGCTGCGGCCAATGCTCGAAAACATGGAATCCAATTCGCCGACGCCGTTCCGGTGTTGGAAGACGAACGCGCCATCACCTTGCGGGATCACGTTCGGGGCGAAGAACGGTGGGTCACGATTGGAATGGACGCATTGGCACGGATCTTGACCGTCGTGTATGTGTGGCGTCGCAACACCGTCCGGGTCATCTCGGCTCGTCCGGCCACCGCAAACGAACGCGGGCAGTATCTGGAGAACACATGAGACAGGAATACGATTTCAGCAAAGGCAAGCGCGGAGCCGTGGTGCCCGTTCCGCAGGGCAAGACTCGAGTGACTATTCGGCTGGATGACGATCTTCTGGATTGGTTCCGGAACGAAGTGGACAAGGCGGGCGGGGGCAACTACCAAACGCTGATCAATCTGGCGCTGAGAGATTTTGTCAGCCGAAGCCGGGAGCCCTTGGAGAGCACATTGAGACGCGTTTTACGGGAAGAACTTAAGCGCGCTGGGTAGTCGAGCTGCGCTAGGACACGCTCAACGGCGCAGGTTAGGGATCGGCAAGAGCCAAGCCGTGTACGATGAGCGGTATGGAACTTCAAGGCAAGAAGATTGCTCTGCTGGTGGATAACCTCTATGAAGACCTGGAGGTCTGGTACCCGCTGCTTCGATTGACGGAAGCGGGCGCCGCGGTCACGGTGGCGGCGGCGGAACGCGACAAAGAGTACGAGAGCAAACACGGCTATCCGGTCAAAAGCGAACTATCTTACTCGGAGCTTCATGCGCACGAATTCGATGGAGTCGTGGTTCCGGGGGGTTACGCTCCCGACAAGATCCGCCGCTATGCGAGGGCGCTGGAATTCGTGCGCGGCATGGACGCCGGCGGGAAGCTGGTGGCGTCGATCTGCCACGGGCCCTGGGTGCTGTGCTCGGCCGGCATCCTGAAGGGGCGGCGCGCCACGTGTTTCCTCGCCATCAAGGACGATGTGATCAACGCGGGAGCCAGCTACGAAGATGCCGAAGTGGTGGTGGACGGCAACCTGGTTACCTCGCGCGTACCGGCCGACCTTCCGGTGTTCTCGAAAGCTTGCATTCGCGTGCTCACTGTTCGACCCCTCGGCCTTCAATCATAGACACGCGGAGATCGCGCAGGGTTCGCAGGAGAAAGTCAGGGCGCTCCGCTTCAAGCTCGGCGGGCGGAGTAATTCCGGTCCGGACCGCGATGGAGCGGATACCGGCTCCGCGCGCCGCGATCACATCGTTCGGGGAATCGCCGATCAGCGAGATCACGGCGTCGCGCCCGATCCAGCCTTTCGAACGAGCTTCGCGGATCGCCATGCGCGCCAGGCCCGCGCGCGTCGAGGCCATCTCGCCGAAAGCTCCGAAGCGGAAATAGCGGCGCAGATCGGCGCGGCGCAGCTTGTGCCAGCCGATGCGCGTCAGGTTGCCGGTGACCAGTCCGAGCAGAGCCCCGCGCCGCGTGAGACGGTCGAGCACTTCCGTCACCGCGGGACAGCATCTGCCGTGAATCTCGGGGCAGACTCGCAAATAGTAGCGTTCGGCGGCGCGCCGGATCTCCGGCAGGGACTGGCGTGCGAGGGTCCGCGAGGCGCCGGCGTTCCTCAGCATGATGGCAATAATATCCGGGTCGAGCATGCCCTGAACCGGGATGCCTTCCGTGGTGGTTTCGAGTCCGGTGACGCGGCGAATCCCTTCTACCAAGGCTTCGCGGTGATGCGGCCCGGCGCGCCGGACCAAGGTGCCGTCAATATCGAACAGGATCAGGGCGCGATGGATCACCGGAGACTACCAGGATACCTATCGCCAGGTCACCGCTGTTCTATCGGCGTGGTCGAATTCTATGGAGGCGCCGGCCCGGCCGCGAGCAGGAGTCACCATCCGGCCATTGACCATTGCCGTGCGAGGGCCGTCAAATCTCCAGCGAAGAATGATATGCGCGGGGGCGCCGGTAATGGTTACGCTGGTGGACTGCGCTTCGGGTTGAATGGTCCGGCCCTCGAAATCCTGGATCGCCTCCAATTTTTGTCCCGGGTAAATTTCGTAGATGCGGCGATTGTCCATCGACTGCACACTCTTGTCTGCGTACTCGCCGGCCGGCACCAGCGTCATCACATCCTCCGGGATTTTCGGAATGATGGCGCCCGCGCGCACGTAAAGCGGAATACGATCGAGCGGCGCGTCTTCCGCAATCGTCTGCCGCCCCGCCAGCACCTTGCCCGAC
Organism: Bryobacterales bacterium; assembly: GCA_963838455.1. Lineage (GTDB taxonomy): Bacteria > Acidobacteriota > Terriglobia > Bryobacterales > Bryobacteraceae > Palsa-187. Next base: position 25,051 of record CAWISY010000075.1, on the reverse strand, counting down.
CAATAGTCGATCCAGGCGCCTTCCGGCAAATACACCGCTCGCTGCGTAACGGGACTCAGCACCGGTGCTACCAGCAGATCCGGACCGAAGTAGTATTCGGTCTCGGCTGCGCGCGCGTCGGGATCGTCCTGATGCAGCAGCACCAAAGGCCGCATCATCGGCATGCCCGTGCGCGCGGCCTCCTGAGCCGCCGCGTAGCGATACGGGAACAGGCTCATATGCAGCACGGAGTACCGGCGGAAAACTTCGAGCGCCGCGTCGCCGTAATCCCAGGGACTGAAATTGTAGGAACTCATCACTTCCATGCCCGGGGAAAACGCCGAATATTCGGTCCAGCGGGAGAACAGCAGGGGATCGGTATCCTTGCGAGCCGTCTTGTTATAGCCTCCCGTGTCGCTCATCCACATGGAGATGCCGCTCATGCCCGCGTTCAATCCCGCTGTGACCACCGTCGGCAGGCCGTTGGCGGGAGAAAAGCTGGCATCGTTGTCTCCGCCCCAGAAAAACGGCAGCATGTGCGACCCGGTCGTGCCACTGCGCTGAAACAGCACCCAGTCCTTTCCCTTTTTCTCCGCCAGCACCTCCGCGACGGCGCGGTTGTAATCGACCGCATAGCGATTGCGCACCATGCGCACATCCTCCCCGCTGGCGAACTTAACGTCGCCGATGAAGTTGCCTTCGGCGTCGTCATCCTTGAAACCGTCGGCTCCCGCGTCGATGGCTTTGGCCACCTGAGCCTGCCACCACTTCTTCGCCGCGGGATTGGTGAAGTCGATCAAGCCTCCGCGGCCCTTCCACCATTGCGCGATGTAGGTGGATCCGTCCGGGCGGTGCAGCAGGTAACCGTTCTTGTCCGCCTCATTGAAATTGGAGGCGCTGGAGGTGGGGATTTTGTCCTTGAACCCGTCTTCGCCGGGCACGGCCGTTTCCTGGTTGATCCAGGAAGTGTGCCACAGCACCAGTTTGTAGCCTTCCTCGTGAAGATGCCGGACCATCTCTGGCGCATTGGCGAACTGCTTGGGATTGAACTCGTAGGTGTTGTAATTGGTGGCCCACGGACTGTCGATCAGGATGACGGAGGCCGGCAGTCCCAGTTCGCGGTAGCGATCGATGTCCTCGTAGACTTCCTGCTGATTGCGATGATAATCGCGCGCCTTCCACGGCGCGAAGGCCCAATACGGCGGCAGTTGCGTCCGCCCGGCCAGCGCGGTGAACCGGTCCAGGATGACCGGGAACTGCGGGCCTTCGAACAGGACGAAGCGCAGTTTGTTGCCGCGCGCGCGGATGCGAATGCGCGTCGGGTCGGTCACGTTGAGATCGAAGGTCGCGTCGCTATAAGTATCGACCCACAGTCCGTAGCCGCGAAGGCTCATGAAGAACGGCGCCGGCTTGTAGGTATCGTTGCCCTTCACCCCCACGGTGTTGCGCGTCTCGTTCTTCAGGATGGAATGGACGTGGTCCAACCGGTCGAAGCGTTCGCCGAATCCGTAATAGTTGCTGAGGTCGCGGATCGCGAACTCCCAGTCGCCGATCGAGGAGGCCTCCGCCGTCACCTCGTGGACTCCGGACGAGAGCGTGCGGACTTTCAGGGCGCTCTGGTCCGTGGCGGCGCCGTTAAAGGAGAACAGGTCGAGAATCAGATCCTCGGTGGCGCCGCGCGTATTCGGAATGGCGAATTTGAGCTCCGCCCCGGCGGAGGGAGAGTTGCCGTGGTGCGCGAAGCTGCAGCCGGCCAAAGCCGCGCAGAGGCTGACGGGCAAGAGCGCGGCTAGAGAAGAACGCATGGAACTATTGTCCACTGACAATACCGGTGTGCATCAACCTTTGGCTCATATAGGGCATTCCCCTTAGCAGCAAGTACGCCGATGGGAGTGTCCTAAGTTCTAATTTCCCTGTAACTTAATTACCGATGTGAGCGAGCATAGAAACATATTGCGTTCCATGCCTGCACGCTCGACCGATCCGGCCATGCCGGGAATGCTGGGCAGACTCCTGCCCTGCGGCGTGCTGCTGATCGGATGGATTCTCAGCGCCGGGCTGTACACGTCGTTGGATCGCGGCCGCGTCGCCTATGATGAAGGGCGCTTCGATCGCATGGTCAGCGCGGCGGAAAACCGGATACGCACCAGGCTCGTAAGCACGGAGGATGCGTTGCGGGGGGCGGGGGCGTTTCTGGCGACGAATCCGCAGCTCATGCAACAGCAATGGTCCGCTTATGTGACCCGGTTGGGCACACGCGATCTCCGCCATGGCACGGATGGAATGGTTCTGGTGAAGCCGTTGCGGCAGGAGCAACTGGCGCCCGCCATTCACCTGCGGCCCGTCCCTGGCGGCTCCCTATCGACGGACCCGTCCACCGAGCATCTGGTCATTGTGATGGCGGAACCGAACGCTACCGTCGGGCTGGATTTCTCGACCGAGCCGCACCGCCGCGAGGCTGCAGAATCCGCTCGGGATTCCGGGCAGCCGGCCCTGAGCCGGCGCATCACTTATGCCATCGACGGCACTCCCCAATACGGCCTGGAGATGTTCATGCCGGTCTACCGCGAAGGCGCACCCACCGCGACGATTGCCGAGCGGCGGCGGGGCCTTGTTGCATGGACGGTGGCGGCCTTCGGGGTCAATTCGCTGTTTGAGTATTCCCTGGGAGACATCAAGACCTCAATCAACCTGTACGCGTTCGAGGGTTCACCCGAAGCCGCCAACCTGATCTATCATTCTGCGGAATCGGCGTCCGGTAACGTTTCCTTTGAAAGAACCAGCCGGGTCGAGTTCGGCGGCGCGGCCTGGACGCTCGGCTGGCACCGCACTCCCCAGTTCCCCTACATGAGCAGGGCTCCGTTGCGTTGGGCCGCAGGGTGTCTAGCGATCCTGGTTTTGCTGCTTGCAGGACTCGTCCTCAGCATACAGTCCACCGGACGCCGGGCCGCCGCTCTGGCAGCCAAGCGCACCCGGGAGCTCCAGGAGGCTTTGGCGGTTGCGGATTCCGCAAACCGGGCCAAGTCGGAATTCCTGGCCAACATGAGCCACGAGATTCGCACTCCGATGAACGGCGTGCTGGGAATGACCTCGCTGTTGCTTGACACAGTGCTCGATCAGGAACAGCGCGAGTATGCGGAAACCGCGCTGCGGTCCGGGCAGTCCCTTCTGGGCATTCTCAACGACATCCTGGACTTCTCCAAGATCGAGGCCGGCAAGCTCGAGATCGTGCAGGAGGCCTTCGACTTGCATGCCGCGGTTACCGATGTGGCCAATCTCATGGCGCCGGGCGCGGAGCAAAAAGGACTCAACTTCGCCGTGCGATGGGCGCCCGGAACGCCGGACTGGGTTGTGGGAGACGGTCTGCGCTTCCGCCAGGTGCTGATGAATCTGGTGGGCAACGCCGTCAAGTTCACCTCGCAAGGGCACACCCGGATCGAGGTCAAGTGCGTGGAGCAGACGGCGAAACAGGCGTTGGTCTACGTCGCCGTGGAAGACTCCGGAATCGGCATTCCCGAGGAAGTGCAGCGGATCATGTTCGAAAAGTTCACGCAGGCGGACAACTCCATCACCCGGCGTTTCGGCGGCACCGGACTCGGCCTGGCGATCAGCAATGAACTCGTTGGAATGATGGGCGGCAAGCTGGGCGTGCGCAGTTCCCCGGGCGTGGGTTCAACCTTCTGGTTCACGCTTTCCTTCGGCCTCACCGCGGCAACCGAGAAGCCCGCAGCTTCACTCGCCAGGCGCGACGCGGCAGCGGTCATCGGCTGAGACTCCCGGTAGCGCAAGCTGGCATCCACGCTGTATCGTTTATGGGGATGAACTCATGAACGCGAACGCTAGATTCAGGGTCGTTTTTTCCATGGCGTGGCCGGTGCTGGCGCTGAGTTCCGCGCACGCGCAGGGCGGAGCCTGCGATCGGGCTTGCCTGGAGGGCATGGTCTCCACCTACCTGACCGCGCTGGCCGCGCACTCACCCGGGAAGCTGCCGGTGACGCCGGGCGTGAAGTACGTGGAGAACGACCAGCCTCTGCCGCTCGGAACAGGGGAGTGGCAAATCGCCGGAGCGCCCGGCAAATACCGCCACGTGTTCGCCGATCCTGGCGCGGGAGAGGTCGGGGCCATCACCACCATCACCGAGCACGGCGTGGGGGCCATCTACGTGGTCCGGTTGAAAGTGGAGAAGAACAGAATCAGCGAGATCGAGACGCAGATTTCGCGCGATGCGGCTGGCGCCTCGCGCTACGAAAAGCTGGGCCAGCCCGAAGCCGTGTGGCTGGAAGCCGTGCCGGCGGCCCAGCGTATTCCCCGCGCCGCGCTGATCGCGCAAGCCAACAAATACTACACCGGCATGGAGCGCAACGATCCTAAGGGCGACTACTCCTTCTTCGACAAAGATTGCAATCGACTGGAAGACGCCCTTCAGACCACCAACGTAAAGACCGGCGCGGCCTACGGCCACTCCAATGACACCGACTTCGCGTCGCTCACCTGCGAGGCACAGTTCCAGACTGGTTTCCTCGGCTTCGTCACCAAGATCCGTGAGCGCCACTATCCCGTGGTGGATGAGGAGCGGCAGGCGGTGCTCGCCATCACAACTTTCGACCACAACGGCACGGTCCGGACGCTGCCGTCGGTGAACGGGAAATCCTCGCCGATTCCGGCGTATTTTGATGTACCGCGCACCTTGCACGCCAGCGAAGCTTTCCGCTTGCGCGGCGAGAAACTGTACCGCATCGAGATGACTCTGACCGAGGTGCCCTACGGGATGAGTTCCCCGTTCCACTCCGGCGCTCCGGTGAATCTCTCCGGAGCCGGCGCCAGCCGGACTAGTCCCAACCCTTGCAATCGCGCCTGCCTCGAGAACCTGGTGCAGCAGGTTCTCAATGCGATGCTGGCTCATGACGCCTCCAGCCTGCCCCTGGCCAAGGGCGTGCGGTATTCCGAGAACGGGCAGTTCCTCGCCATTGGAGACGGCCTGTGGGGAACGGCCAGTAAGATCACGATGCCCGGAGCCGGCCCTTACGCCGCGGCCTTTGCCGATCCCTCCAGCGGCACAGCCGCGTACTGGGGCGTCACCGACGAACATGGAACGCCCGGCGTGCTGGCGCTGCGCATCAGGACCGGCGGCGGCAAGATCAGCGAGATCGAAGCGATCGATGTGCGCGAGGAGTCGCAGGGGCCGCGCGGCGGCACGGTGACGCTGATGCGTCCGCCGCTTCCGGTCGAGTTCAAGCCCGCGTCGCTCGGCTCCCTCGATCCGCTGTTTCTGCGGCAGGAAGCAGGCGCGACGACGATCCCGCCAACTCTGATCTCTGCCTATTTCGACGGGCTCGAACGGCATAGCAGCAAGGGTGTGAAATTCCTCCCTGACTGCATGCGCCGCGACAATGCCCTCCTGGCGAGTGTTGGCTGCGCCGCCCAAATGGATGGAAACGGGACCTCGCCCAACGGCCTTTACAACCATACCGCCGCGGTTCGCGACCGGCGCGTCCTGATCGTCGACGCCGTACGCGGTGTCGTGTTAGCGGTGGCGATGATCGACAACCCCGGCACAGATGCCGGCCTGCCGGCGCCTCAAGTGGTCCCCAGCACATACATGGTTCCGCAGTTGATCAAGATCGAAAACGGATCGATTGCGCGCGTCGAAAGCCTGGTGAAGTGGATGCCCTTCGGATACACTTCCGCGTGGGCGGCGTCCAAATAACCGCGTGCATTGGTGTATGCTTTAGCCGATGCCGTATCTGCTACGTTCCCGCCGCCTGCCGATCGCATTCGCGGGTGTGCTTGCCTTCGCCGCGGCTCCGTTGTCCGCGCAGTGGGTGAACTATCCCACTGCGGGCGTGCCCCGCAAGGCCGACGGCAAAGTGGACATGTCGGCCGCGGCGCCCCGCACGGCCGATGGCAAACCCGATTTTTCTGGAACGTGGACCAGCGACGAAATCGATCCGCGGCATCCCAACGTCCCGCCCAATCCTCATGACGCCACCACTTCGCGCCGGATGATCAACCTGGGTGTCGACGTGAAGGGAGGGCTGCCGTACCAACCCTGGCTGGCCACGATCGTCAAGCAGCGCACCGCCAACAACGCCAAAGACGACCCGCACATCCGCTGCTTCCCGGACAATTTTCTGCGCGCCTACGGCATGCCGCACTTGCTCAAATTCGTCCAGACGCCCGGTCTTCTGGTGGTGCTCAACGAATGGGACGCCAGCTACCGCCAGGTCTTCACCGACGCCCGGCCGTTCCCCGTGGATCCGACGCCCTCCTTGCAGGGATATTCGTCGGCGAAATGGTCCGGCGACACGTTGCTCATCGATACCATCGGCGTGCGCGACGACACCTGGATCGATTGGAACGGAAGCGTGCTGACCGAGTCCGCCAAAGTCCGGGAAGAGATGACCCGCCCCGATTTGGGGCACCTGCTAGTCCAGGTCACCGTCGACGATTCCAAGGCGTACACCAAGCCGTGGACCGTACTGATCAAAGAGCGCCTCATTGCCGACACGGAATTGATCGACGAAATTTGTCTCGAAAATGAGCGGTCTCTTCAGCACATGAAGTGACCGGCAGCACATGAAGTAGGGGGGAACGTCCATGAATGCCGTCGACACTCAAGTCCGCGAAAAGAGCGGGACACCCTGGATGTTATGGACCGGCTGGGTGCTCTCGCTCTGGCCCGCTTTCGTCGTGATCACCAGCGCGACCTGGAAGCTGACCCACAACCCTCCCTACGTGCACGAGTTTGTAAGAATCGGCTGGCCGGACAGCGCCCTGAGCGGCCTCGCCTTGTTGCAGTTGGGTTGCCTCGCGCTGTACCTGATTCCGCCGACGGCGGTTCTGGGCGCGGTCCTGCTCACCGGATACTTGGGTGGCGCCATCGCCGCCTACGTTCGTATCGGGGAGCCCTACCCGGTGCTGGTGCCGCTTTCGACCAGCCTGATTGCATGGGCGGGAATCTATCTGCGCGAGGAGCGCTTGCGGGCGCTGCTCCCGCTCCGCCGGCCGGTGGGGCGTTCCTAGTTTCGCGGGACGAGAAAGGATATGGCGAGGAAATTCCTTGCGGGCGGATTATTGGCCGCGGTCTTGCCGATCCTGGCCACACTGCGAGCGCAGACGGTTGGGACTGCTGCGACGCCGATCTTAGAAGTCGCTTCGGTCAGGTTGGCGCCGCCTTCGGAAATTGATTCGATGAAGCAGAGCGGCCGGATACCCAGCGCTGCTTTTCCCGGAAACAAGATTACGGTATCGGCCATGAGCCTGGTGGGAATGGTGCGGATTGCCTACGACGTAAGGGTGTATCAGGTATCGCCAGGCGGGCCGAGTTGGATTAACGATGATGCGTACGACGTCGAGGCTAAAGCCGAGGGCGATAGCAGCCTCACCCTCGATGGCTTCAGGCAGTTGCTTCAGACGGTGCTGGCGGATCGATTTCATCTGATCGTCCACCGTGAGACGAAGGAAATTCCGGTGTACGCGCTGGTGGTGGGTTCGAAAGGAGCGAGGTTAACGGAGAGCAAAGGCGACAAATACTCCATGCGAGTTGGCGGCGGTCAGATCGAAATGGTGGACGGGACAATCGGGCGGTTGACTGGGGCGCTCACCAGCTACGTCGTAGACCGGCCTGTCTTAGACAGGACGGGCCTCACGGGAACCTACGACCTTACATTGAGGTTCGCTCCAGAGCCCGTCCAAAGACCCTCGCCGCTTCCGGCAGCCTTTTCCCCACCGAATGCGGACCCATCCATCCCGAGCGACGCTCCATCCCTTTTTACAGCCGTGCAGGATCAGCTCGACCTTAAGCTTGAATCGATCAAGGCGCCAGTAGAGCTTCTTTTCATTGACCACGTGGAGAGGCCCTCCGGGAACTGACCTCTCACGTAGCTTCGGCCCGGCTCGCCACACCCATTGCTACACTCAGTGTCCGCATTCCTCCCGGTGAGCTGCGCCGTGACGCGGATCTCCTCGCCCGCGGCAAGGCTGGCAGACGCTGCCGTACTTACGCCTGGTGGAGCGGCCGGGTGTAGTGGGGCAGCCGCAGTAAGACGCGGGCGATACTGGAGAATATGGAACCGGTTCAAGTCGAGCGATTCTATCTGGGATGCCTGGCCCACGCATCCTACATGATCGGGTCAGAGGGTAGCGCCGCCATCATCGATCCGCAGCGTGACGTGGATTTGTATCTGGAGGCGGCTTCGAAGAAGGGATGGAAGATTGAGCACATCATCGAGACTCACGTCCACGCCGACTTCGTGTCCGGTCATCACGAGCTGGCGGAGCGCACCGGAGCGCGGATCTACCTCGGCGCAAGCTCCGGCGCGCGCTTCCCTCATGTCGACGTTCAGGATGGCGATGAGATCCTCTTTGGACAATGCCGCCTCCGGTTCCTGCAAACTCCGGGACACACTCTCGAAAGCATCTGCATTTTAATGAACGATATGAACGATCAGAGCGACGATCGACCGGCGATCGTGTTCACCGGCGACACTCTGTTCGTGGGCGACGTGGGCCGCCCCGATCTTTCCCCAAACCACACGCCGCAGCAGCTCGCGGAGCTCCTGTATAAGAGCCTGCACGAGAAGCTGCTGGCGCTTCCCGACGATACCCGCATCTATCCGGCTCACGGCGCCGGCTCGCTGTGCGGGCGCCAGATGAGCTCGGAGAGCTTCTCCACGATCGGCCAGCAGCGTCAGACCAACTACGCGCTGCTGGCGAAGTCGAGTGCGGAGTTCGTCCATCTATTGACCGACAACATGCCTGCGGCCCCGGAGTATTTTGCGCAGGAAGTGCAGCTCAATCGCAACGGCGCGGCGCCCCTGTCCGAGTTGCCGGCGCTGGCCGAGTTAGCGGCTCGCGAGGTTCTCGCGATGCAGGCCGAGGGCGCCGTCGTGGTCGATACGCGTCCGGCGATGCAATTTGCCGTCGCGCATGTGCCCGGCTCCCTGCACATCGCTTTGACCGGGCAGTATGCGTCCTGGGCGGCGCGAATCCTGGGGCTGGACACACCGCTGATCCTCGTCGGAGAGGACCTCGATCATGTGCACGAATCGCGCATGCGCTTGGCTCGCGTGGGGGTCGAGAACGTGGTCGGGTATCTTGCCGGCGGCGTGGCCGGCTGGATCAAGAACGGCCTGGAGCTCGAATATATTCCGCAGATCTCCGCGCAGGAGTTTGTCGAATTGCGCAACCAGGAGCCGGGCGGGATTACCGTACTGGACGTGCGGGAGATGGGCGAACGCGCGGGCGGCGCGATCGAGGGATCGGTCTCGATTCCGCTGGGAAAATTGCAAGCGCGCGTGGGCGAGTTGGATCGGGAGAGGTTGGTGGTGGTGCACTGCAAGGGCGGCTACCGGAGCTCGATCGCCACCAGCATCCTGCGGCGAGCCGGCTTCCGCGACGTCGCCAACCTGACCGGCGGCTTCGATGGATGGAAAGCCGCGCATTTGCCGTGCTCGGCTTAGAGCGGAACTACTCCTTCTTCACCGCGCCGGGCTGCCACAGCATGATGTATCCGCCGACATCCGGATCGCGGATCAGCACCGCTCGCCCGCCGTGGTAGGAAATAATGCCGCCCGGCGTAACGGTGGCCGCGCCCAATTGCTTGGCTCGCGCATACGCGCTTTCAATGTTGCTGACCTGCATGCCGGCAAAGTTGGCATTGATGTCCTGAAACTTGATCGGCGGCGGAGTCTTGCCCTTATTCACGGTAAAGTACCCCAGCTCAATGCGCACGTTGTTGGTGGTGGTCGCCTGCGGGAACCAGCCGTTTTGCAGGATCTGGGCGGCGCCGGTGTTTTGGAACGGCGGATAGTCGCCACCCAAGGCATTTTCGTAAAAATCCCGCGCTTTCTGGGGATCGACAACATTTAGGGCAAAATGATTGAAGCCGGCCTGCTTGCCCAAGCGGTCGATGTTCGCCGGGGTGGCGGATGAATTGGAAACCGTGGGCCGCGCGGGAGGATCGCCGGGTTTCGAAATCGGTTTCCCGAAGTTCTCGATGGTAAGCCCGTCGGGATCCGCGATGAAGGAATAGCGGCGGAATCCGTCCTGGTGGCGCGGATTGGGAAGGCCTTGCACCTCCGGCATCACCAGCAGCTTCTGCGCATCCAGCTTGTCCAGCAGGTCACTGACGTTGCCGTCCACCGTCAGGTCTATGTGGCTGCCCAGCAAATCCCAGGAATTGAGTTTGCTCCAGTCCTGGCGTTGAATGCCGCGGTATTGACGCAGCACCAGGGTGAAGGGAACATCGGACACCGAGCTTTGCACCCGCATGATGGCGGTCCGCGATTCCGCCCCCGGCGTGTTGCCCAGCTTATTCAGGTCTTGGTCGACGGCCCACGCGGTCGGCCCCTCGGCCAACTTGAAATCGATGGCCTCGAAGAATTTTATCGACCGTTCCAGGTCGGCGACCTGGTGACCTACCAGGGCCAGTCCAACGATGTCGGCGGGCCGTTCCGCCGGTTGTCCCAATAGCGACGGCGCTGCTATAGCGAGGACCAGGGCAAACGTCATTGAGAATGATCTTTTTGTTCGTTCCATGCTTTCAGCCCACTATAGTTGATCGCGAGCCAACCTGCCTTAACGAATCAGACTGGCCTGATCGCCGGCCAATGCCAGCTCCGTGATCCGCAGATTCGCGCTGGTCCATCGCGAAGGGTACATATCTTTCAAGCGATCCTCGTGCGGTGGAATGACGCGAGTCACATCGCCTCCGGCCGCTTTGACCATCGCTTCGCTGGTCATGATGAGATTCGCCTGGCTGCCGGTGGCGAGCCCTACGGGCACATAGTGGGGATCGTTAGGATCGTCGCCGCGCAGATTCTCCATGGTATACGCCAGGTCTCCGCAGAACACCCACGAATTGCCCGAGCCTCCGTTGCGCACGGTGACCCACATCGATCCCCACGTATGCGTATCGAAGGCCGCGCGCAAATCGATGCCGGGCAGCACATCCTCCCGATCGCCGTCGACGCAAACCAGCCTTCCCTGCCGGGCCAGATCTACGGCGCGCAGGATGTCGCCCGGGTCGATGCCCAGCATCAGCCAGCGAAAGCGCCGCTCCAGGGACATAGCCCATACCCATTTCGACAGCTCCCGCTCCTGTAAGTAGAAGGTCGCGTTGGGAAAATCCTCGATGTTTCCCATGTGATCGAAATGCGCGTGGGTGATGAAGATGCGGGTAACATCCTCCGGCTTCAGCCCCGCTTCGGCCAGCACTTCCCGCGGCGGATGCCAGTTGCGCACGCCGTAGGTGTTGGCCAGCACCTCACCGTAGGCCTTGTGATTGTAGCCGACATCCACCATCGCCACCTGGCCTTCGCCCTTGATGACGACGTAGCAGTAGGGCAGCCTGCGAAATCCCTGATTGTGCGCGCCGTAAATCAAGCCGCTCAGGTGGTAGTTGGGGACGTGTGCGTACTCCATCACCCAGATCGAATAGCGGTTCATAAGCTCAAGTTCATGATGCCAAGTGGACTGCGCAACAGCCTTGCTCGAAGGCAACCATGGAAAATCCCGGCAGAGCCGTCGCCGCACGCTGCAGGTAGCCGTAGGCCTCGCGCACCGGCGGCAGGACCGCGGCGACATCCATGCATCTCTTCCCGGAACCCGCGGCCGAAAGCGCGATCGTCAGAGCTTCGGCAGCTCGCGTAAGGAACTCGTGATGCGGCCCGGCGGCGCCGGTCGGGCGCGCGCTGCGCACATGATCGAGCGCTTCTCGATGCAACTCCGCCGCAGCCTTGAGCCTGGGATGATCGGGCGTGGCGCTCTTGCCTCCCGCGGCGGCCAGCACCAGCACACCGGCAATCTGCGCCGAGGCTTGCCGGAGATCCTCGAAGCACTTGCGAGCCTCCAGAATGTAGACAGCCGTGGCGTCATCCACCACGATTCGCTCCGAGTAAGGCATCCAGTCCGCTCACGTCTTCCATTTCCTCCATGTGATCGACGGTCTCTTCGATCTGGCGAGCGCGGTCCGCACCGAGCACGTTCGCGCAAGCCGAGCGGAACCGGCTCCGGATCTCGGCTTCGCTGGCCGGGATCAGGTCCTCCATCCGTCTGCGGATAGTCCCGCCGCCACGCAGATTCGCGATCACTTCCGTGCCCTGCTTGCCGGGATAAGCCTGCGTGAACTCCGGGCCCTCTTCGAGCACCGTCACACCGATCAGCCGCGATAACTCCGGATGGTTCGCAAGCCGGTAATTGGCTTCCTCAATCGCGCCGCGGATGAGCGCCGCGGCCACGCAGTATTGAATGCTCATCTTAGCTTGCAGCACGCGCTCGAAAGGACCTGTCGCATTGCAGCCAGGATAATTCAGCGCCGCCGCGGAGACGCGCACCGTGATGCCTTCGATCTCGCTCGAGCGAACGCCGTCCTCGGCGACTAGCGCACACGCCACCTGGCACGCCGTCTGCGCGTAATTACACGCCGGGGCCGGCTTGTGATACACGGCAAGGATTTCGAGCGGCTTTCCCTCCACGAAAGCTTGGACTTCGCCCGCGCGTTCGCGCCGGCCCAATGCCGCGAACAAACCCGCGGCTCCATCCAGAGCATGTTCCGACCCGTAGGCGCCCGCTTCGGCCAGTTCCACACAGGTCACGGCGTTGCGGGCCGCGAATCCAGCGTGAAAGAACATGTCATCCGCCCCCGAGCCCGGCCATTCATTGAAACCGGCGGTGGTATTCGCCGCCAGGCCCAACGCGCTCACTGTGGCGTCTTCGCCGAGACCTCGCAGCAGCGAGCCTCCCAGCGCGGCGCCCAGCGGTCCGGTAACGCCGGTGGGGCGAAACCGCCGGACCGTCTCGCGATCCATCACCGCCCGGCCGACCGCCGCGCCGGTTTCATAGCCGCAGACCACGGCGCGAATAAAATCGCGGCCACTGGCCCGTCGCCCGTGCGTCAACGCCAGCAACGCGGGAAAGATCACCACGCCAAGGTGGCTGACCGAACCGGTGTGCATATCTTCCCGGACCAGCCCATGGCTCAGCACCGCATTGACAAACGCCGCATCACCTGCAGGCACCCGAAGACCGGTGCCGATCACTCCGGCGCAACCATTTCCCTGCCCTGCCATCTTCATCGCGTTCAGGCTCGGAGGAAGATCCAAGGATTCGTACGCGCACGACAACAGGTCCAGGAACGCGACCTTCACCTTGGCGACCGCCTCCCCAGGAAGCTGGTCGAAGCGCAGCGCGCGTGCCCGCCGCGTGATTTCCCGCGATAGCGATTGTGCTTGTGCTGGAGCCGTCATTACCGTCGCGAATTATATCATTTGGCCGCCAGCGGCTATCCGCGAGATGACGCCCTGTTCTCCCGTCGCAAGCACGACTAGAATGATCCAATGCACAGAATCGTCTGGACTCTCGGTGTACTGCTGGCGCTTGTGGGCCTATCCTTGGCGGGCCAAACGGCTTCGAAGGGCAACCCAGCGGCGCCCGCGATGCAGGTTATTTCCACTCTGAACCAGTTGATGCGAGGCGTCATCTATCCGGCATCCAACGTGGTTTTCTCTTCACAGAACGATAATCCTTCGGACGCGAAACGAGCGCCTGGCCAGGATCCTTCGCTGGCGACAGACCCCTTGGTCAGCACCTTCGGAGGTTGGGTGGCTGTGGAGAACGCGGCCCTGGCTCTGACGGAGTCGGCCAATCTATTACTGATCCCGGGACGAACCTGTTCCAACGGCGTGCCCGCTCCGATCAACAATCCGGACTGGGCGAAATTTGTTCAGGAGCTTCGGGACGCCGGAATGAAGGCCTACGCAGCGGCCCAAACCAAGAACCAGGACAAGATGATCGAGGCCTCCGACACGCTGACTACGGCGTGCGCCGACTGCCACAAGAAATGGCGCGAACGGCGGGCCCCCGATCGATGCAAATGACCGGTGTAAATAAGGCGCGCTCAAGTCTTATCCAGATTGTTGTAGATGGCCGCGACATTGCCGGCGAGCCGCTCCACGATCGGGGTTCCGTTCCCGAGGTACACGGTGTACTTATCGAGGTTGGCGGAAACGTAGGACGCGAAGTCTCCGGCTTGCAGCGTGGCCAGCGAATTGATCGTGATCGATTTCTGCAAATCTGCCAGAGGCATGCCGGCGGCCTTGGCCCGCTCCACGCGCGCGGTGAGGTCCTCGATAAAGTTGCGGAACTGGCCCATGCGGTCGCGGCCGTGCTGCACCGGGCCGTGGCCGGTGATGATGTGGTCGAACTTCCATGCCGCCGCGGTATCTATGGTTTTCGGCCAGGGCCGCGGATACCCGTCGTTCAGGTTGGGCAAAAGACCGATGACGATGTCGCCGGCCGCCATGACCTTTTTGGCGGGTGAGAAGACCTGCACGTCGCCGGCCGTGTGCGCCTTGCCGTTGAAGGCGAGCTCCAGCTCGCCGGAGGCATCCTTGATGACGTGGGTCTTGGCGAAGGTGAGCGTCGGCAGTTCCTGCGTGGAGTTGCTCATCTCTGTCTGATACGCGGTGAGCTGACGTAATTGTTCGTTGGCCCAGTCGCGGTCCGCGGCCGTCTTGGCCCGGCTCAAGCGAGCCTTCGCCGCGTCGATCAGCCCCGGCACGCTGTCGAGCGACTCCTTCAGCCGGTCGCGCTGAATCTGGCTCAGGATCTGTTTGGTTGCATCGCTGGAGATGATCTCGACGCGCGGGTTGGCCTTCTTGTAAGCCGCGTCACCCTGAGTGTGGTCCCAATGGAAGTGGGTGTTGACCAGGTACCGCACCGGTTTATCCGTAACTTCCTTCTTGATCTGGGCGATCAGCGAGGCGGCGGCGGAAGGCTTCGAATGCGCATCCACCACCAGCACGTCGCGCGACAGCACGAAAATGGCGGCGTTGCAGTTGGTCAGAGCGGCGGGCTTGGCCACTGCGGCAAACACGCCGTCGGCGACTTTTTCGATGTCGAACAGATTGGCAGTCGCGGTTGGCGCCTGGGCTCGCGCCCAGCCGGCGCGGAGGAAGGCCTCCTCAAAGACGGAGGCTCCAGCCAGCACCGCACCGAAACTGCGCTGGAAAAAATCGCGGCGGGAAGGATGGTGGTGATGATCGCCCATACGCGTAGCGTACACCAGGCCGGCTCTAGGTTCGCATGAACCGCCTGATAGAATCGGGCTGTGCTGCGGAGGAACGCGATCGGAGTCCTGCTGGCTGGGTGCTCGGCCAGCGCCTGGAGTAAGAGCCGCAGCCTTGACGCTTACCTCGAGCCGCTGCACGCGACCGCAGTTCTGGTCGACATACCGAGCCGGAGCCTGATCGCGGCGGGCCGCGCAGAGGCAGCCGGTGGCGCTCTGGAACCGCCGGGCTCGGCGATCAAGCCGCTGGTTCTGGCCGCGCTGATCGAAAGCGGGCGCTTGAAAACGGCGGATTCGTTTCTGTGCCCACGGAAGCTGCGGATTCGCGGGCGATCCTTCGATTGCATCCATCCCGAACTCGCCATGCCGCTGAGCATCGATCTCGCACTCGCGTATTCGTGCAACTGTTACGTCGCTCACGCAGCCGAAAGGTTCCAGCCCGGGGAATTGGCGCGTGAACTGGCGCGGTACGGGCTCGGTTCCCGGACGGGCTTGATGAACGGCAATGAGACAGCGGGCAGCGTTCGTCCGCAATTGAACTCAGATGCCCAGCGCATGCAGGCTCTGGGCGAACAAGGCATCGAAATAACGGTGGTGGAGCTGGCGATGGCGTATCGCCTGCTCGCGCTGAAGATGACGGTGCCGGAGATGCGGCCGGTCCGAGAGGGACTCGAAGGCGCCGTGGAGTTTGGAACGGCGCAGAATGCCCGGATTGCTGGCGCCGGCATTGCAGGAAAAACCGGCACGGCGCTTTCGTCGCGTAGCGAGCCGGTGGCGTGGTTCGCGGGGTTCCTACCCAGTTCCGCACCGAAAGCCGCGCTGGCGGTGATGCTCCCCGGGCGATCAGGAGGCGCCGACGCTGCGCCCGTGGCTCGCCGGATTTTCGAGGCGTATCTGGCGGGGACAATATGAAGCTAGCCTCGATCGCACTTCTCATCGCCGCGCCGCTGCTGACCGCTGAGACCGTGAAGGTCCAGGTCCGGACCGGGGCTGGACCGCGAATCGTGGAGCTTCCGCTGGAGCAATACGTGGCGGCGGTGCTGGCCGGAGAGAGCAGCGAATTTCATTCGGCGGAAGCACTGAAAGCGATGGCCGTCGCGGCTCGGACGTATGCGGTGCGGATGAAGGGGCGGCACTCGAAAGAAGGCTTCGACTTTTGCGACACCACGCACTGCCAGCGGATTGAGCTGGACAACATCAGCCCGCGCCTTCAGGCGGCCGTAGAACAAACTGCCGGTGAATTGTTGTGGTATCAAGGCAAGCCTGCCTTTACGCCGTATACGCGGGATTGCGGCGGGCGAACCGAAGATGCCGCGGCGCTGTGGCCGGACCTGGCCGCGCCGTATCTCAAGAGCCGGCCGGATCCTTATTGTTCCCGCGCGGGGTCCTCGGCGTGGCAGTGGAGCGGCGACCCCAAGCGCATCCTGCGGGCGCTCCAGGATTCGGGCCTGCGCGCGCCGGCCGAATTAGATCGCGTGGCGATTCTCAACCATACGGCATCGGGGCGGGCGTCGGTGTTGGATCTGGAGGGCGCGGGCGGATCGATAAAGATCAGCGCAGATTCGTTTCGCTTTGCCATCGGGCGCGAACTGGGATGGAACACTCTGCGCAGCGATCTCTACCAGATTCGCGCGGGCAATGGGCGCATTTTGTTCGATGGTCACGGCAGCGGCCATGGCGTGGGATTGTGCCAGAGCGGGGCGGAGCAGATGGGAGCCGAAGGCCGGCCGTATCGCGAAATTCTGGCGTTCTATTATCCGGGAACGGTCGCGGGCGTCACCGCGAAAGGGCTCTCCTGGCAGAGGCTGAGCAGCGATTCAATCACGTTGTTGACCACGCAGCCGGGCGCCGACCGCGCGGTGCTGGCGGCAGCGGAGCGTATCGAACAAAGACTCGGAGAACGCACGCGATGGCCGCTGCCGCAAAAACTCGAGTTGCGTGTTTATCCGGATCTCGATACCTTCCGCAATGCGACCGGAGAGCCGGGATGGGTAGCGGCGAATAACGACGGCCGGATCATCCATCTGCAGCCGGCCGAGGTGTTGCGTGCCAAAGGAACGCTGGAGGCGACGCTGGGGCATGAGCTGGCGCATGTCTTCGTCGCGTCGCAGATCGGGCGGT
Organism: Bryobacterales bacterium; assembly: GCA_963838455.1. Lineage (GTDB taxonomy): Bacteria > Acidobacteriota > Terriglobia > Bryobacterales > Bryobacteraceae > Palsa-187. Next base: position 7,884 of record CAWISY010000075.1, on the reverse strand, counting down.
GGACGTTGCCGCTCTGGTTTCAGGAAGGCCTGGCAGGGTACTTACAGGGAGGCGCGGGAACCGGCGCGGCGCGCATTCCTGCCGACACCGATTTGCGCCAGACGGCCGATCCCGCACGAGCCCGGCGAGCCTATGCAGAGGCGCAAGCCGAGGTCGGAGCGCTGGTCCAACGCTACGGCGAGACGGCGGTGCTGGGCTGGGTGAAGCTGGGTCTGCCAGCGCAGGTGGCGAATGCGAGCAGCAGCCAGCCTCCGGCGAAGAGCAAGTAGGCCGCTGCGGCTCGCAGCGAGAAGCTCACCATTTCCATGGAGAAGTTCGCCATCTTGGGTTTCCAGTCCAGAATGGCGAAGGGCGCCCACAGCGCGGCCAGCAGCAGCAGGGGGGCGGCCAGCCAATACCACCAGTTCTTCCCACCGCGCCGGGGCTTCCCAGAGCTCCGGACCGGGGCGAAACCGGACCAACCGTCGAGCGCGATCGCCGCCAGCATCGGCAGCAGAGGAACCGGCAGCGCTACCCAGCGGATCAGAAACAGAACGGCGTCGAAAGCTTTCAGCACGGACTCGGGTTTCACCGGCTTGCGGAGGGTGAGGGTCAGGAACGAGGCAAGCTGAAACGCGGGCTCCTTGCTGAAATCCTGCCATAGAGAGAGCAGCCAGTAGAGAACGGCGATGCCGACGGCCGCCGCAGCCAAAGGCAAAACGTTTCTTAACGCCGATTTCCAGGCGCGACCCACCGTTTTGCTCTGACCCATGCCGAAGTAAGCCAGGGAGGCTCCGTAGGCAGCACAGCCGGTCAGCAGCAGGAGCAACGCGAGCAGCGCGCTCCAGGCCAGGGTCGAACCGCGGCTGTCGCTGAGCCCGAGCCAATAATAACCTGCTCCCAGCGCCACCGCGTTGACGACGAAATGCACCAAGATCAGCCGGAACGTCTTGCCGAAGCGCATTAGCGAACCTCTCATTGGTGCACCGCTCATTGGTGAACCTCCAGCGTGCGGCTTTCGGTGGTGGCGCTGATTTCGGGTTGATACATCGGGCCCACCTTCGCGGGGCTCACTTTGAAGATTCCAGGATTGACCACTCGGAGCAGATAAAAATACTGCTGCTGGCCCTGCGCAAAGATGGTTTGGAAAATGGCGAGTCGGTCATCGTGCAGTTCACGGCGCGTGAACTCATAGCGCCACCAGGGAGGCCGATTGCGGATCTTGTACAGACTGTCGGAGGAGACGAACTCGGTGCCGGCGGGGATGGGATCCTCGATCATGAGGTACTTCCAATCGGAGCCAGTGACGGTCAGCCGCACGGCGATCATGTCGCCGTTTTGCACCGGGCCGTTCAGCGGCACGGTGTCGTAAACGATCTCTTCGCCGGAGCGGGTGGGCGAGAGCCGGAAATAATCGCGCAGCAGATTCAGCGAAATCTTGCCGTTTTTCTCCAGCCGAGCTTCGCCGGAGTAGTATTCGGATCGCGCCGAATAATACAGGCGGCCTTCGCCCGTCACCTCGATGCGAACGTGATTGGTGCGCGGGTCGAGATCGCCGTCGTTCAGCTTGATCTCTGCGTTCTGGCCCACGATCTGGTCGATTTTGCGGGTCAGCACGGAGCGGCCGTTCACGTAAACCGTGGCGGTGAGGTTGGGTTTGAGCTCGTTAGTGGAGGCGAGATAATCCACCAGCCCGTAAATCACCATTGCCGTTTGCTTAGTTGACGACCACCAGTAGCCTTCGTTGCGATGATTCATCAGCCACAAGGCAGCCTTGGGAAGCAGAGCCGCGCCGCGATGCTGGCGCGCCAGAAGCTTGGTGGCAAACGCAGTCGCCTCCGGCGTGGTGTCGGCCTCAAAATCGAGCATCGGATCGCGGGATGCGGTCCACCAGGCTTGTTGCCCGTCCTGCTGCGCTCGGCTCTCCACGATGGCCGCGATGTCCGCCGCGCGCTTGTCGTTCGCCTGATCGAGAGCCAAGCCGAGCACGGCGAGTCCGTAGGAAGACATGCTGGCGCGGGAATCATAGGCGCGATTCAGCAAGCCGGCGTTTGCCTGATTGGCCTGCCCCGCCAGCGCCAATGCGTAAGTCATGTACGCGCGAAGGTCGGGATTAATATCGGAATCCGAGGCGCCGCTTAACTGCTTGTTCAGCCAGTTTACGCCGCGGAAAATCGCATCCTCATGGACTTTGACGCCGCCCGCCCTGGCCTGCGCCAAGCCCGCGACCACGTAGGCGGTCATGAAGGGATGGGATTCATCCGTCTCCCACCAGCCCCAGCCATTGTCTTTGTGCTGGAAAGAGTAGAGGCGATCGAGACCGTCGTTGATTTTTTCCTGCAAGGCGGCCTGATCCACATTTGTGTCTGGGTTGGTATTCAGCCCGAGATCGCGAATCGTGTTCTGCACGATGATGTTGGGCAGGAAGCTGGACATGGTCTGCTCGACGCAGCCGTAGGGGAAGGTGGTGAGGAAGTCGAGTGCTCCGAACAGCGAGCCGGCAATGGAGGGCGCAAGCTGAATGGTGAGCCCTCGCGAAGCCGGTTGCACCTTGTCGGGGAAGGTGACATCGAAAGCGGCGTTCGATCCGGGAGTCAGCGTTCCGCCGTTGGCGCCGGTCAATTTGACGCCCGGCACGTCCACGGGCAGCTCTAGTTCCAGCGCGTCCGATTCTTCATTGGTCAGCGCCTTGCCCGTGATGGTGACGGAGCGGACCTGTTGCGCGCGGACTCGCCAATTCACCTTGGCCTCGCCGCGGCTGGGGACTTCGACGTCTTTTGCGCCGCCATCCAGAATGTCCAGCCCCTTCACCTCCAGCGAGACATGCGCGGTCTTGGCATCGGACAGATAGTTGTGGACCAGCGCGGAGATGACCACCTCATCGCCTTGCACGAAGAATCGCGGCGTGGCGATACGCAGGATCAGATTCTTGCGAACCAGAGTCTTCAGCGTCGCTCCGCCGACTTTCGTATCCGGCGTGACGCCGCGTACCGTTGCACGCCACGTGGTAAGCGAATCGGGAAAATCGACCTTGGCCTGCGCGTGGCCGGAGGCGTCCGTCACCAGGTCGGCGTCCCAGAACGCGGTGTCAGGAAACATTTTGCGGATCTTGGGAAGCACCAGCCGATCCGGCTTCAATTGCGCCAGCCGCGAAGCCGAGCGAAGCTGCGCGAGTTGGATGGGCCGTTTGCCCGACTGCCCGTTGAAGTAGTAGTCGAGGGAACTGGTGGTGAAGATGGCGTTGTACTGGCGCGAAAAGAAGAAGCTCAGCAGCGGAGGGGTGTCGTCCTGCTTGATTCCATAAATGGCCTCATCCACCACGCCCATGCTGAATTCGGCGTTGGGCACGGGCTTGCCGTCCACGCTGGTCGCATCGATGCTGTACACGGCGGATTGCCCGGGAAGATACTGCGGCTTGTCGGTTTTCACGGCGACGTTCATCTGGTGTTGGACAGGCGGGACGCGCACGAATTTTTCGCCGCTGTGAAACACGCCGTCGCGGATAAAGGATGCGGAGACCTCCAGGCCCGGCTCATCGTTGGCGGTCACGGGAATCTCGAAAGACACGGTCGATTCGTGCGAGCGAAGCAGCTTCTGCTGGCGGACCTGCTGGCCTTCGACCGCAACCCACACCGGCGTATCGGGCTCGCCCGTGGCGATCAGGAGCCTGGCTGTGTCTCCCGCTGCGTAGGACTTCTTGTCCGGGATAATCTGCGCGGTTGGATTTTCGCTTTCGACATCCCAGATGCCGCCGGAGACCCACACCGCGGAACTACCCTCGGGCTGACGGCCGGACGGCGCTCGCGCGGTAGCCACCACGCGGTAGCTGCCGCCTTCGGCCGGAATATCCATGGACACCGTGCCGGACCCCGACTGATCCAGATCGACGTCGGCCGCTGCCTTGACTTGGGAGTGTTCGGGCTCGCGATAATCCCAGCGCATCAGCTCGACATGGGCGCGAGTCTTGATGGGCGCATTGGTGTAGTCGCGAGCTTGAATCGTGAAGCTGGCCTTGCTGCCCGGCGAATAGAAATAGCGGTCCGGCGACACCTTCAGCAGGAAGGACGCGTAAGTCGCAATGGCGTAGCCGGAGCCTTCAATGTGCCGTCCCGCATCGTCGGTCACGCTGGCTTCGATGCGATAACGATAGTCGAACTTGCGGTCGGAGACGGCGGTGGGGATGGCGACGGTCAGCTTGCCGTTCGCGTCCAATTGCCCGGTGCCCTGGTGGACCTGATCGCCGGCATCGTCGGGATCCGAGTCGTCGTTTTCCTGAGGCTCGGCGTCTTCATCCGCGGCGTCATAGAGCAGCGGCGACCAATAGCGCGCGCGGAAAATGTTGTAGTCCACCTTTGCCCCGGCGACGGGTTCGCCGAAATAATAGCGGGATTCGATCTCGGCGTGGATCGGCTCGCCCTCCAGCACGCGCGGAGTTGTGGGCGTGACGTGAACCTCGTACTCCGGCTTCTTGTATTCCTGGACGTCGAAATCGCCAGTCACGCGGTTTTCGCCATAGGTGGCCTGAACAAAGTAGTTGCCGAGCGCCGCTGTGGGGCCCAGGGTGAGATCTCCACGTATGGTTCCATTCGGCGAAAGCGTGAGGCTTTGCTGGAACACCGGCTTCTGATCCGGGTCCTGAATCTCCACGTTGACTCGCTTGCCCGCGGGAACTTCGTAACCGTTGGCGGTGCGCACGCGGAGAATTCCCTTGAAGTGCACGGTGTGGCCGGGGCGGTAAATGGGGCGATCCGTGTAGATGTAGCCGGTCCAATCGCGGCCGGCTTCGCCCCCGAACGCGCCGCCCTCGACGGAGCTCGCGGCCACGTCGCGGCCGTTGTGGGCCAGCAGCCGCACATCGTCCGGCCAGCTTGTGGAAGGGTGAACCTCGGCGATGCCGTCCTCGCCGGTCTCGGTTTCTTCCAGCGTCTTGTCCTTGGCCAGAGCAATCACGCGGACGTGCGGCAGCGGCTGACCGGTGTTGCGATCGACAACCAGGCTCAGCACTTTTCCGGCGCCCTGCTTGGTGATCATCACGGCATCGGAAACCAGCAGCAGCGTGTAGGCCCGCAGGTCACCGCTGACCGCTTCCACCAGGTAGACTCCTTTTTCCTTAACGGGAACATCCACCGTGCTCTGCTCCCACCTTTTCTTGCTGGTCAGAGGCTGAACGAAGGTGAGCACCAATTGATCGGGGTTCAGCACCGGAGCTTCGGCGTAGCGCGTCCCCTTCTGTCGCGGCTGGGGTTGACGATTCGCCGGTAAACTTCGCCAGGTGGCTGCTGGGAGGGCTGGTGAACTGAGCTCTCAAGGAACGCCGGATATCCGCGCGGAGCCCGCTCTTCCAGCGGTGAAACCGCTCGAGCAGAGATCTCCGGTCGCGCGACGGCGCGACATAATCGCTGAAGTCGTGCGCCTGGTCCAGTTGGCGGAAGAATTTCTCCGGATCATTGACGCGGTACACGCGGAATTTGAGCGATGTGACGTTGGTAGCGCTTACGTTGATGCTGGGTTTGCCGTTGGAGCCGAAGGTGTGCGAACTGGCCAGCAGGAAGAAGGGCCGGACCTCCTCCTGCCCGGCGCTGGCCGCGGCGATGCCCAGCACGGCCAGCAATCGCAGAGCCTTCAGCCCCGGATGAGCCAGCAGCGCCCCATGAGAGTGTTTCATTCGACATTCCTCCGAAGAATGTTCCACTGCGCTATACCGAGAAATGCCGGATTGGCGGGCGTGGGGCGCCACTCCGGCTGGGGAAATTCCATCAGTTCGCGGATGGTCAGCCGCTTGATTTCACCGGGTTCGTTTCCTTCCGGGCCGGTGTGATACAGCACGTAGCGCTCGCCGTCGGGACGAATCTGGCTCGGTCCCACATAGATCATGCTGTGAAACGGCTCGCGGCCGGCCAGTTGGCGGAAGAACAGCAGATCGCCGGGTTGCGCGCGCCCCAAGTCCCGGCTGACGAAGTGGGTATTGTAGCGCCACAGAGCATGCGCGTCGGCGAATTGAAGAAACGTCCCGTCGGTGAGATCGGCGGCTCCGAACGGACCGGGCCTGGTGCGAAAAAGAGCGGGACCAAGAGGCGTGTAGGGGTAGTGGTACTTGGCGGGGCTCCCGAAGGCCGGGACGATGGGCAGGCGCGCGGAGGCGGCCCAGGCCCCGTCATGCGCCAGCAGCGCTTCGCGATAGGCGTAGCGGATCAGTGCGGCGCAGTCGTCGATCTCCGCGGGCCGGTCGACGGGGGATTGAAAGTATTGCGCCTCGGCCAGGTAGGTGAACCATCGGCGGAAGGCCCGCTGATCCTGCTCGTCTTCGAGACGCAGGAAGTCCGGCGTGCCGTCTTCCGCGCTGTCCCGCGAATCGAGGCTCAAATCGAGTGGAACGGAAGACGGTTGCGCGCCCTTGAGAGAGACGCGAATGCTGGCGTACCCCGGCTCGACTCCGGCGCGAATCCGCACCCGCCAATTCCCCGCGCCCCCGGAGATCTTCTCGACGCGAACCCCAGGAACGCCTCCGATGGAGACCCCAGGAGTCGCGGCAGACTTGCTTAGAATCGATAGGATCGCGATGTCGTAGCCGTCGGCCGCCAGCCGCGCGGGTTCGAGATTAAGCTTGGGAGACGGCAGAAGAGCCGCGGGGCGCAGTCTGGCGTGGACCACGACGCCAATCCCTGCGCAGGCACAAACGGCAACCACGGTTACGGCCGGCTTGAAGCCCAATGGAGAAGATTATATCGCCCGCGGGACTGGGAACATGCTGCCCAGCTTGGCCCCACTCAATTTCGTCAGAGACGCCAGATGAAGCAACACAGCCAGCGGCACCAGGAAAACCGGAATCATGACCAGCGGGAAGGCCGTGATGAGTGTGTTCGGGTTGTCGAAGGCGAAGGTCTGGATCGGCGATGGCGAACTCAAGAAGCCGGTGGTAACGGCCACGGCGAGGTCGGCGAGTCCTAACAGGTTCCAGGCGCGAACCAGCCCTGCCGCGCCGCGCGAACCGCGCGTGTAGGCCAGAGCAACCGCAGGCGCCAACAAGCCCACCGCGACGTCGCCGGTTCCCGCTGGAGCCGCGAAAACGCGGGGCATGGAACCGCTCGCCAGCAGGACCAGGAAGATAACCCCCAGCACGCGGTAAATCTGGACGCCTACCAGCAGGCTTTGCGGGGCGGCGGCGGTGATGCGTCGTAGAGTTGAGGATCTCCGATAGAAGAGAACGCCGGCGATGATCGGGAGCAGCAGACCGAACTCAACGGTCGGAATTCGCGTGTGTGTTCCCTGGTAGAGCTCCAACCAGGATGACACCAGGGCGATAACGAACCAGCCAACCAGGATGGCTGTTCCGGTCCCAAAGGTCTGGCGCTGCTCTCGCCCAGTCAGCTCGGTTTTGCGAATGGCGCCGCGGAGGCCCAACAGAAGGGTTATCACTGCGGCTACGCCGGCTAGCATCACGTAAACCGTCAAAAAGGGCATCGGACTATGCATGGGTGCTTCTCCTTCGGGTAGATAGATGTATCTACATCTATTCGCGTTGCAGCGTTTTTGACCATCGGCGTAAAATAGATGTAGATACATCTAGCATGAGAAACAGGGGAGGTAAGGCAATGGCCGGAAAGGTGATTTCTCTGCCATGCGGCTGCGCGAACCTGCGCCGGGCCGCACGGGTGATCACCCGGATGTACGACGCAGCGCTCCGCCCCAGCGGCCTGGGCGCCGCACAGTTCACGTTGCTACAGGCGCTGAACACCGAACCTGGCATGTCGCAGAAGCAGCTTGCCCGTCTGCTTGAAATCGACAGCACAACCCTGACACGCACGTTGGCGCCATTGCGGCGCGCGGGATGGCTGCGCTCTACCGCGGGTGAGGACCGGAGGGAGCTGCGCCTGGAGCTGTCGGCGGCAGGCAGAGCAATGGTTA